>NZ_CP128260.1:5795000-6095000 GCF_030344995.1 Pseudomonas fluorescens | reverse complement strand
GCCGAATTGCGCCAGGGCCGCGATTCGCTCCGACAAGTCCTCAGGTCCTTGTGGCCAGTCCCAGACAAACAGTCCGATGCCGGCGGCGTGCTCCGCGTCCAGATCCTTGCGCCCCAGCAGGCCGGCCACGGTGGCGCGGGCGTTGGCGCTGCCGGCACGCGCCTGAATATGGCCTTTCAAGCGCCAGTAGAGTTCGCCTTGCACCAGTAGATCGAGCGGTTGCGTCAACCGTTGCGGAATGGCTCCGATCTTTTCTGCCGAAGCCGTCCAGTCCTGCCCGCGAGCGCCATCCCCGCGACTGATCGCCTGATGCAATCGGCCGTCGCGATAGATCAGGGTGACCGCCACGCCATCGACCTTGGGTTGTACCCAGACATTTTGGCGGTCGCGCAGCCAGGTGGCGATGTCCGCAGCGTCATGAAGTTTGTCCAGGCCAGTGTGGGCGACAGGGTGCGCAACAGGGCCTGATGCAGTGCGCAACGGCTCGGACGGTGAAGGAAGTTTGAAGCACCGGCGCCATTCGTTCAGGCGCAGGCGTGACTGATCGTAGAGCTCATCGGCGATCACCGAACGGCCCTCGCGATGATAGGCGTCGTCCCAGCGATCGATCTGTTGTTGCAGGGCGGCGACTTCGCTCGATGCCCGGGCGGCGGCCCAGTCGGGGCAGTCGGCAGCAAAGGCGTTGAAGTGGAAAGCCGGCAGGAAAAACAAAAACAGGCGCAGTGTGGCAAACATCGTGAGCGTCCTTGCTCAGGGAGATGCTTGAAGGCTAGCCGGGATTTTGAAGCGGGCCGACCGGCTGTTTTGCCGGGTGTTTCGCGGCCATGAAAAAGCCCCGCACGGCGAACCGTGCGGGGCTTTTTGTACCGCCAGGAAAATTACAGGCCGGCAGCGGAACGCAGAGCGTCGGCGCGGTCGGTTTTTTCCCAGGTGAACGTGGAGAAGGTGTCTTCGCCAACGGTCTTGGTCTGCGGAGCACGGCCGAAGTGGCCGTAGGCTGCAGTTTCCTGGTACATCGGGTGCAGCAGATCCAGCATGGTGGTGATCGCGTATGGACGCAGGTCGAACACTTCGCGGACCAGTTTGATGATCTTGTCATCGCTGATCTTGCCGGTGCCGAAGGTGTTCAGCGAGATCGAGGTAGGCTGGGCCACACCGATCGCGTAGGAAACCTGGATCTCGCAACGCTCGGCCAGGCCGGCAGCCACGATGTTCTTGGCAACGTAACGGCCAGCGTAGGCAGCCGAACGGTCAACCTTGGATGGATCTTTACCGGAGAACGCGCCGCCGCCGTGACGGGCCATGCCGCCGTAGCTGTCGACGATGATCTTGCGACCGGTCAGACCGCAGTCACCTACCGGGCCGCCAATGATGAACTGGCCGGTCGGGTTGATGTGGAACTGGGTGTCCTTGCTCAGCAGTTCGGCAGGCAGCACGTGCTTGACGATCAGCTCCATCACGCCTTCGCGCAGGTCGTTGTACGACACTTCAGGGTTGTGCTGGGTCGACAGAACCACGGCGTCGATACCGACAACCTTGCCGCCTTCGTAACGGCAGGTCACTTGGGACTTGGCGTCCGGACGCAGCCAAGGCAGCAGACCCGATTTACGGGCTTCGGCCTGACGCTGCACCAGCTGGTGCGAGAAGGTGATCGGTGCTGGCATCAGCACGTCGGTTTCGTTGCTGGCGTAGCCGAACATCAGGCCCTGGTCGCCGGCGCCCTGATCTTCAGGCTTGGCGCGGTCAACACCCTGGTTGATGTCAGGGGACTGCTTGCCGATGATGTTCATCACGCCGCAGGTAGCGCCGTCGAAGCCAACGTCGGAGCTGGTGTAGCCGATGTCGCAAATCACGTCACGAACGATCTGCTCCAGGTCGACCCAGGCGCTGGTGGTCACTTCACCGGCAACGATGGCCACGCCAGTCTTGACCAGGGTTTCCACCGCAACGCGTGCGTGCTTGTCCTGGGCGATGATGGCGTCCAGCACTGCATCGGAAATCTGGTCGGCGATTTTGTCCGGATGTCCTTCAGACACGGACTCGGAGGTGAAGAGGGAGTATTCGCTCATCTCGATGTTTTCCTGAATTTACCGATGGTGAGTGTCGCCAGCCGGTCGCTGAAAATGGCGGACCTGGATCTGGAAACCATTACGTAAGCCTACATAGAGGCTTTCCCCGGGAACGAGTCCCGCAGCGGTGGCCCAACGGGCCAGATCGTCCTGTTCAAACCCCAACCAAAGATCACCGCAGGCCTCCCTGGCCCAACTCTGGTTGTGGCTACATAACTCTGTCACGAGCAGGCTACCGCCCGGTTGCAGCAGGCTGGCCATGTGCTTGAGCGCTTCGGCCGGCGCGGCGAAATGGTGCAACACCATGTTCAACACTACGCAATCGGCCTGAAGGCTCACGCCATTCAATGCATCGGCCAATTGCAGGCTGACGTTAGCCAGCTGTTCACGTTCACAAACCTGGCGGGCCAGTTCGAGCATCGCCGCGCTGTTGTCCAGTGCGGTTACGGTGCTGAAGCGGCGCGCCAGTTCCGGCAGGAATGCACCATCGCCGGGGCCGACTTCAATGGCCGTGGCAGCGCCATTGAAATTCAGTTTGTCGAGCAGGGCCAGCACGCTTTCACGGTACTGCGGCAGGCCGGCAATCAAATCCTGCTGGGCGCGGAATTTCTCCGCGACCCGGGCGAAAAAGTCCTGGCTGTTGGCCGCGCGTTGCCCGTGAACCTGTGCGATCCGGGTTTGCACGTCGGCCGGCAGCGCCAGATTGTCGACTTCTTCTAACAATGCAGCGTGCAACTTGCCGCCCAGCAACTCGGTGTGGGGCAGGGCGCGGCGATAGAACACCGCATTGCCTTCGCGGCGAGTCGCCACCAGATCCGCCTGCGCCAGCACTTTAAGGTGGTGGCTCATGCCGGACTGGCCGATATCGAAAATCTGCGCCAGTTCCAGAACGCCGAACGAGTCGTTGGCCAGGGCGCGCAATACATTCAGCCGCAGCGGATCGCCGCCGGCCTTGCACAGGGCCGCCAGCTCGTCGCAATCGTCATGGCGAATGGAAGGCACGCGTAAGTTCATAGGGCTGGCAGTCTAGTGACGGCCGGAAGGCATCGCAAGGTCTATATCAAAAAGTTTTGATATTGCTCGATGGATGGCGCATTCGATTGCACTTCTCACCGCCCGGTTAACTCTACAAACGAACAGCGGAAAGGTTTCACCAACCGAAACCGATGTTATCCATTGGAAAAACGCCTCCGGATGACTATCTGTCATTGCCCCGAGGCGCTCGGGTGAGGGAAAATGCCCTCCTTTTTTCCGTTTCAATCTATTCACACCCAGGAGATCAGCGATGCCTAGCCGTCGTGAGCGTGCCAACGCCATTCGTGCCCTCAGCATGGATGCCGTGCAAAAAGCCAACAGCGGCCATCCCGGTGCCCCCATGGGTATGGCAGATATCGCCGAAGTGCTTTGGCGCGACTACCTCAAGCACAACCCGAGCAATCCATCGTTCGCCGACCGTGACCGCTTCGTGCTGTCCAACGGCCACGGCTCGATGTTGATCTACTCGCTGCTGCACCTGACCGGTTACGACCTGTCGATCGACGACCTGAAGCAGTTCCGTCAATTGCACAGCCGCACCCCGGGCCACCCGGAATTCGGTTACACCCCTGGCGTTGAAACCACCACCGGCCCGCTGGGTCAGGGTCTGGCCAACGCCGTGGGCTTCGCCCTGGCTGAAAAGGTACTGGGCGCGCAGTTCAACCGTCCTGGCCACAACATCGTCGACCACCACACCTACGTGTTCCTGGGTGATGGCTGCATGATGGAAGGCATTTCCCACGAAGTCGCTTCCCTGGCCGGTACCCTGGGCCTGGGCAAGCTGATCGCTTTCTACGATGACAACGGCATCTCCATCGACGGCGAAGTCGAAGGCTGGTTCACCGATGACACGCCGAAGCGTTTCGAATCGTACAATTGGCAAGTGATCCGCAACGTCGACGGTCACGACCCGGAAGAGATCAAGACCGCCATCGAGACCGCTCGCAAGAGCCCGCTGCCGACCCTGATCTGCTGCAAGACCACCATCGGTTTCGGTTCGCCGAACAAGCAAGGCAAGGAAGATTGCCACGGCGCCCCGCTGGGTGACGCGGAAATCGCCCTGACCCGTCAGGCGCTGAACTGGAACCACGGCCCGTTCGAAATCCCGGCCGACATCTATGCCGAGTGGGATGCCAAGGAAAAAGGCCGCGCCGCCGAAGCCGAGTGGGATCAGCGTTTCGCTGCCTACTCCGCCGCGTTCCCTACCGAAGCCAACGAACTGATCCGTCGCCTGAGCGGCGAGCTGCCGGCCGACTTCTCCGAGAAGGCTGACGCCTACATCGCCGACGTTGCGGCCAAAGGCGAAACCATCGCCAGCCGTAAAGCCAGCCAGAACGCCCTGAACGCGTTCGGCCCGCTGCTGCCGGAAGTGCTGGGCGGTTCGGCTGACCTGGCCGGTTCCAACCTGACCCTGTGGAAAGGCTGCAAAGGCGTCAGCGCCGAAGACGCCAGCGGCAACTACATGTACTACGGCGTGCGCGAATTCGGCATGACCGCGATCATGAACGGCGTTGCCTTGCACGGCGGTCTGGTGCCTTACGGCGCAACCTTCCTGATGTTCATGGAATACGCCCGCAACGCCGTGCGCATGTCCGCTCTGATGAAGCAGCGCGTGATCCACGTCTACACCCACGATTCCATCGGTCTGGGCGAAGACGGCCCGACGCACCAGCCGATCGAGCAACTGACCAGCCTGCGCAGCACGCCGAACCTCGACACCTGGCGTCCAGCCGATGCCGTTGAATCGGCCGTGGCCTGGAAAAACGCTCTGGAGCGCAAGGACGGCCCGTCGGCGCTGATCTTCTCGCGTCAGAACCTGCAGCACCAAACCCGTGATGCCGGCCAGATCGCCGACATCCGCCGTGGTGGCTACGTGCTGAAGGACTGCGCAGGCGAGCCTGAGCTGATCCTGATCGCTACCGGTTCGGAAGTCGGTCTGGCCGTTCAGGCCTACGACAAACTGACCGAGCAAGGCCGCAAGGTGCGCGTGGTTTCCATGCCATGCACCAGCGCGTTCGACGCTCAGGACGCCAGCTACAAGCAATCGGTCCTGCCGTTGCAGGTCGGCGCGCGTATCGCGATCGAAGCGGCCCACGCCGACTTCTGGTTCAAGTACGTGGGTCTGGAGGGTCGCGTGATCGGCATGACCACCTACGGCGAATCGGCTCCGGCTTCGGCACTGTTCGAAGAGTTCGGCTTCACCCTGGAAAACATCCTGGGTCAGGCTGAAGAGCTGCTGGAAGACTGATCCAGAAAAGGTGTCGCCTGAACTGACGTATTCGCGAGCAAGTCGAATCGTCGCACCGCCGCTCCCACAGTGTTTTAGGTTGATCACACATTTTGTGTACACCAAAGAACCTGTGGGAGCGGGCTTGCCCGCGAAAGCGGTGGTTCGGGCAACATCGCACTGCCTGATTCACCACGGTAATCGAGAACCCCATGCCTCAACCGCGTCCCTACAAAGTTGCACTCAACGGCTACGGCCGGATTGGTCGTTGCGTCTTGCGTGCGTTGTTCGAGCGAGGCGAGAAGGCCGGGTTTGAAATTGTCGCGATCAACGATCTGGCCGACATGGCCAGCATCGAATACCTGACACGCTTCGACTCCACCCACGGCCGGTTCCCCGGCGAAGTGAAGGTCGATGGCGATTGTCTGCATATTAATGGCGACTGCGTGAAGGTCCTGCGCAGTGCCACCCCCGAAGGCATCGATTGGGCGTCGCTGGGCGTCGATCTGGTGCTCGAATGCTCCGGCGCCTGGCACACCCGCGCAGACGGCCAGCGTTTTCTCGACGCCGGCGCGCCGCGTGTGCTGTTTTCGCAGCCGATGGCCAGCGAGGCGGATGTCGACGCCACCATCGTCTACGGCGTCAATCAGGATTGCCTGACCGGCGACGAACTGCTGGTATCCAACGCTTCCTGCACCACCAACTGCGGCGTGCCGCTGTTGCGTCTGCTGGATCAGGCGGTCGGCCTGGATTACGTATCGATCACCACGATTCACTCGGCAATGAACGATCAGCCGGTGATCGACGCCTATCACCATGAAGACCTGCGCCGCACCCGCTCGGCGTTCCAGTCGGTGATCCCGGTGTCCACCGGTCTGGCGCGTGGTATCGAGCGCCTGCTGCCGGAACTTGCCGGGCGAATTCAGGCCAAAGCCGTACGCGTGCCGACGGTCAATGTGTCCTGCCTCGACATCACGATGCAGACCGCGAGCGACACCGACGCCGGCGAGGTCAACCGGATCCTGCGCGAGGCCGCCACCAGCGGCCCGCTCAAAGGTCTGCTGGCCTACACCGAACTGCCCCACGCAAGTTGTGATTTCAACCATGACCCACATTCGGCCATCGTCGATGCCAGTCAGACCCGCGTTTCCGGCCCACGGCTGGTGAACATCCTGGCCTGGTTCGACAACGAATGGGGTTTTGCCAACCGAATGCTGGATGTTGCAGAACACTATCTGCAAACAGCGACTTCAAAAAAACCGTAGGAAGTGCGACCCATGACCGTGTTGAAGATGTCCGACCTCGATCTGCAAGGTAAGCGCGTATTGATCCGCGAAGACCTCAACGTCCCAGTCAAGGACGGTGTTGTCACCAGCGATGCGCGTATCCTGGCTTCGCTGCCGACCATCAAGCTGGCCCTGGAAAAAGGCGCGGCCGTGATGGTCTGCTCGCACCTGGGTCGTCCGACCGAAGGCGAATTCTCTGCCGAGAACAGCCTCAAGCCTGTCGCCGATTACCTGAGCAAGGCCCTGGGCCGCGAAGTGCCGCTGGTGGCCGATTACCTGGGCGGCGTTGACGTCAAGGCCGGCGACATCGTGCTGTTCGAAAACGTGCGCTTCAACAAGGGCGAGAAAAAGAACGCCGACGAACTGGCCCAGCAATACGCCGCCCTGTGCGACGTGTTCGTGATGGACGCTTTCGGCACCGCTCACCGCGCTGAAGGTTCGACCCACGGCGTAGCCAAGTTCGCCAAAGTCGCCGCTGCCGGCCCGCTGCTGGCTGCTGAACTCGACGCACTGGGCAAGGCTCTGGGCGCGCCGGCCAAGCCGATGGCGGCGATCGTTGCCGGTTCCAAGGTCTCGACCAAACTCGACGTACTGAACAGCCTGAGCCAGATCTGCGATCAACTGATCGTCGGCGGCGGCATCGCCAACACCTTCCTCGCTGCGGCCGGTCACCCGGTCGGCAAGTCGCTGTACGAGCCGGACCTGCTGGACACCGCGCGCGCCATCGCCGCCAAGGTCAGCGTGCCGCTGCCGGTGGACGTAGTGGTTGCCAAGGAATTCGCCGAAAGCGCTGAAGCGACCGTGAAGCTGATCGCTGACGTCGCTGCCGACGACATGATCCTCGACATCGGCCCGCAAACCGCGGCCAACTTCGCCGAACTGCTGAAGTCGTCGAAAACCATCCTGTGGAACGGCCCGGTCGGCGTGTTCGAATTCGACCAGTTCGGCAACGGCACCAAAGTGCTGGCCGAAGCCATCGCCGAAAGCGCGGCGTTCTCGATTGCCGGCGGTGGCGACACCCTGGCGGCCATCGATAAATATGGCGTGGCGGAAAAGATCTCCTACATTTCCACCGGCGGTGGCGCGTTCCTCGAATTCGTCGAAGGCAAGGTTCTGCCGGCCGTTGAAGTCCTGGAAAGCCGGGCCAAGGCCTGAGGCCGCCCGATTGGCCAGGCAAAGGAGTGTTCAGATGGTCAAGTCGTTAGCGCTGTTGCTGCTGACCGGTACGCTGGCAGCCTGCGGGAGTAACCCGAAGGCCGAGCCGACACCTGCACCGGGCGATGCCCAGAAAGGCTGCTACCAGGCCGACTGGCAGGCCGAAACCAACCCGGTGCTGAACAAGCGCTCGGGCCCGGACGGTCTGGACAAATACGAGACGCAAACCCCGGCCAAGGAACATGGTTGTCCTTGACCGGTCTGACTCTTTAACTCAGGGCCGGCGGCGTGCGCTGCCGGTCGAGGAACACGGATGAAAGGCTTGATCGCCGTTGCGGCATTGGGATTGTTGGGTGGTTGCGCGCAGTGGAACCCGTTCCAGTCATCCGCCCCTGTGGATAACTGGACCACCTGGACCTGCGACAGCCAGGCCAAGGTGCTGTGGCGCTTCACCGACGCCGACCAGAAGGCAGTCGATGTGCGGCTGGGTGGTGGTGATCAGGTCTATCGCCTGAAAGAAGAGCCGGGCGCCTCGGGCGCGCTGTACAGCGACGACATGCTGGCGTTTCACATCAAAGGTAATGAAGGCCTGGTCTACTGGGTCGCTACCAATGATCTGATCGGCCGAGGCTGCAAAGCCGAATAAAACAGAATTTGCTGTATCGAATCACCAGGCCGGGCCTCAACCCCCGATCTGCAATCACTTGAATAGCCGCCGCCGCTCCGGCAGGCTGGCACGATTAACGACCCAAACCGGGAGAGAGACACACAATGGCACTTATCAGCATGCGCCAGATGCTGGACCACGCAGCCGAGTTCGGCTACGGCGTTCCAGCCTTCAACGTCAACAACCTTGAGCAGATGCGCGCCATCATGGAAGCCGCTGACAAGACTGACTCCCCGGTGATCGTTCAGGCTTCGGCCGGTGCCCGCAAATACGCCGGCGCCCCGTTCCTGCGTCACCTGATCCTGGCCGCGATCGAAGAATTCCCGCACATCCCGGTGTGCATGCACCAGGACCACGGCACCAGCCCTGACGTCTGCCAGCGTTCCATCCAGCTGGGCTTCAGCTCGGTAATGATGGACGGCTCCCTCGGCGAAGACGGCAAGACCCCGACTGACTACGAATACAACGTCCGCGTCACCCAACAAACCGTCGCCATGGCTCACGCCTGCGGTGTTTCGGTTGAAGGCGAGCTGGGCTGCCTGGGTTCGCTGGAAACCGGCATGGCCGGTGAAGAAGACGGCATTGGCGCCGAAGGCGTTCTGGATCACAGCCAGATGCTGACCGACCCGGAAGAAGCTGCCGACTTCGTCAAGAAGACTCAGGTCGACGCCCTGGCCATCGCCATCGGCACCAGCCACGGCGCCTACAAGTTCACCAAGCCGCCTACCGGCGACGTACTGGCGATCGACCGCATCAAGGAAATCCACAAACGCATCCCGAACACCCACTTGGTGATGCACGGTTCCTCGTCGGTTCCGCAAGAGTGGCTGGCAATCATCAACCAGTACGGCGGCGACATCAAAGAAACCTACGGCGTACCAGTTGAAGAAATCGTCGAAGGCATCAAGCACGGCGTGCGCAAGGTCAACATCGACACCGACCTGCGTCTGGCATCCACCGGCGCCATGCGTCGCCTGATGGCCACCAACCCGAGCGAATTCGACCCGCGTAAATTTTTCGGCGAAACCGTGAAGGCGATGCGCGATGTATGTATCGCTCGTTACGAAGCCTTCGGCACTGCCGGCAACGCTTCGAAGATCAAGCCGATCTCGCTGGAAAGCATGTATCAGCGTTATCTGAAGGGTGAGTTGAACGCCAAGGTCAATTGAGACCGGGTGTTTAGCTGATTTGAAAGAAACCCGCCGTGAGGCGGGTTTCTTTTTGCCTGGAGTTTTATCAAACAGCCGACTGACGTAAGGCACTTGAAATGTCACCTATAGCGGACATAATCGATTTTATATTTTAAAAAGTCCCATATGGGTGACATTTATGCTGCTCCCCAATCCCGCTGTTTTCGGTGAAAGAATTCGGCAATTGCGTCGGGCCAAAGGCTATAGCCAAGCGATATTGGCCCACAGAGCCAAATGCAGCCGCAAAACCATCATCGACCTTGAAGCCGGCGAGAATGTCGCGCTCTATACCGCGTTCAGGGTGCTGTCAGCGCTGGGCATGGCGCTGGAAATTGTCGACAACCGCATTGATCTCAAATCCCTGGCCGATCTGGTAGAGCACGATGAGTAAGGTCAAACGGCTCAACGTCACCACGCCGCAAGGCTTTTCTGGCGAGTTGTCCAAGGGATCGCAGTTTTCGTTTGCCTATGAAACCGCGGATGCAACAAGGGAGGTCTCTCTAGTCATGCCCTATGATCCGACGCCCTCGGTGAGCAACGTGCTGCATCCGATCTTCGATATGAATGTGCCTGAAGGGTTTCTGGCGGATCAGATCAAGCGCCGGATGGCCAAGCACATGCAAATCGATGAGATGCGCTTGTTATCGGTCATCGGCGGGAACCAGATCGGGCGCCTCACCTACCAAAATCCCATAGAGACACCGGTATCCGTGCGTGCGCAAGTCGGATTGCAGGAAATCCTCTCCGCCGATGTGTCGCAGGGTATTTTCGAGTTTCTCGTCGACACCTACTTCGAGTCAGGTATTTCAGGCGTACAGCCCAAGGTGCTGGTTCCAGATCTGGACAAACTCACCGGCAATCGAAAAACCATGCTCAGCTCCGATCTGATCGTCAAATCAGGCGCGGATGAGTACGCACACTTGGCGCAAAACGAATTTCTCTGCCTGGAGGCCGCTCGACTTTCCGGGCTGGATACGCCGCCGTTCTGGCTGTCCGAAAACGGCGATTTGTTTGTGATGGAGCGCTTTGACCTGACAGAGGATGGTCGTCTCGGGTTTGAAGACATGGCCGTTCTGTTGGGACTCAACAAGGATCCCCACGACAACTACAAGTACTCGCAGAGCTACGAAACCCTTGCTGCTGTGATTGGCCAGGTCTGTCGGCATGGTGATCCGCTTCGAGAGCTGGAACGCTTTTTTTCTTCCGTCTGTCTTTCGGTGATGGTTCGAAACGGGGATGCGCATCTGAAGAACTTCGGCGTGATTTATACCCACCCCAATGCGCCGGAAACGGTGCAATTGGCGCCCGTTTTCGATATCACCACCACAACCGTCTACGAAAACTACAATCCCAAATCCGGACGCTCTTTGGTTGATCGCACGTTGGCAATCAAGATGAACAAGGTGAAGACCTACCCGGATCGCCAGCAACTGATCGAGTTCGGTCGCAAGCATTGCTCAGTGGAAAAGCCAGCCTTGATTATCGAGCGTATTGCCGAGGCGATGACTCAAGCATTGGCGAATCATCAGGCGCGAGTGAACGGTGAATTGTTCGCTGATATGCAGCGGGAATGGGACGCGGGGCGGGGAGTGGCGCTGAATGACTCCGTTGGCTCAGGAATGAAGCGAAAGCCAGTCGACACGACCGGTATTTGATGTCTGTCGGCTGAGTTTAAACTGAAGTAAAACGAGGGCAGATTCATTTGATCGATCAGCAGATAAATAAATCTGAGAATCATCTGGCCGGCCTCCCCACCTCACGGAGGTGGCGCAAAATTCAAGGTGCGAACTTAGTCTTTTGCGTAGGAGGCCGTGATGAAATTCTGTGGCATAGACCTGCATTCGAACAACAGTGTTGTGGTGGTTACCGACGAAACGGATCGAGTACTGGTCAGTCGACGCTGCCCCAACGAGCTAACGCCAATCCTTTCGTTGCTCGAGCCTCACCGTGCTGAATTGGTTGGCGTCGTGGTTGAGTCCACCTACAACTGGTATTGGTTGGTCGATGGCCTTAAGGCGGCGGGCTTCGAGGTGAAGCTGGCCCATCCTGTGGCGATGAAACGCTACGAAGGTTTGAAGCATGCCGATGACAAAGATGATGCGGCGTTCCTGGCGCATTTACTGCGACTCGGGATTTTACCGACGGGATATATCCACCCGCCGCAAGAACGTGCGCTGCGAGATTTGGCACGTAAACGTATTCAACTAGTACGCAGTCGGACTCAGCACATTCTGTCCGTCGAGAACATCATGGCGCGCCAGTTTGGCCAGCGGTTGAGCTGCAATGAAGTCAAAGGGCTGTCAGCCACATCTGTCGACAGGCTGGGCCTGCCGGCGGATGTGGCTCTGGCAATGAAAGCGAATGTCGCCATTGTTCAGGCATTGCAGACCCAGATTGATTTTCTTGAAGAGCGATTACTGCACGAAGCCTATCTGCGCCCGGAGTTTTCTTTGTTGAAAACGATGCCCGGAATTGGCGAAGTGCTGGCCACGGTCATCATGCTGGAAACCGGAAATATCGAGCGCTTTGCCGACGTAGGCCACTTTGCCTCTTACGCTCGCTGCGTAAAAAGTGCGCATTACTCCAACGGCAAAAAGAAAGGTGAAGGCAACGCCAAGAACGGCAACGCTTATTTGATCTGGGCTTATATCGAAGCGGCTAATTTCGCCCGGCGCTTCAGCGAGGATGCCAGACGCTTTTTCGAGAAAAAGAAAGCCAAGACCAACGCCGTGGTCGCTACCAAGGCACTCGCACACAAGCTGGCGCGAGCGAGTTATCACATCCTGAAGGAGAAACAGCCTTTTGATGCCAGACGCTGTTTCGCCTGATGGGCGAATGAGGTGATGGTTGGCCAACCAAAAAGGGACTGGGCTCGAACCACTAAATCTGAGTGGCGACCGACCGTCACCGCCTGAGTGTGTTGTAACCGGGTCGTCTGCCAGGTGAGCCAGTTGGGACTGGACGTGTGTTTTGCACGAGCCACAGTTCTGTGACACGTTTTGGACGCATTGGCGGCACCAACGTTTCTCTGGGGCAGTTAGCTGCCAGGGCGGTGCTGGTCGTATCGCTACCGCTTGATCCAAATGGGTGTCTGGCACGACTCGTTCGTAGCCAATGAAGAGGAAACGGGTTCGACGGGTTCAACCGATCAGGTTGAGTTGGAGGGCAAACCCTGCAGTTGAGAACTGCAGGGCGCGGTGGCTTTTAACCTTGACTTGAGACCGGCTAATGGGTGTCCCCTTTGATTGTGTCGGAATGGAAGTACTGATCCTTAAAAAAGGTGACGGATTTATTTTTATTGCTTATTAAATAAATCCGTCCCCATAAGTTCTTCATAAATTCTCTAGAATTCTTGGGGTTGTCGGTTGGCTTATGCAAGGCGGTATGTATATCTTTTTACCTTGACGGTTTCAGTTGACTCCTCTATTGTTTCTTCCGCTTCGAAGGTAAATCTCAATGCATAAGTAGTTGAAGCGCTTCTAACATAGCCTGGTTGTAATTGTTGTCCGTTTGAACCCTCCATGTACCCGGGGTTATTGTAGCGATCCCAAATCCACGGAATACTATCAGGTTCAGGGGGGGTATAGGGTTTAACAGTAATTGGTTCTGGGGCGGCGGGTGGGGTACTAGGGATGCCTATGGTTTCTGCGGTTCCCGGCCAGATATTTTCGGAGTTAATCTGGGGGTGGGAAACTCCATAGTTAATCTCCGTAATTCCATCCTCTATCACCTTAATTACTGTACGATCAAAATCCTTTAGCTGCATTGCAATGATATCAATGTCTTTAATAGATTCGACTATGCCTGCTACATTCTTTACTTTTATGCCTGCGCTGTCTATCGATTCGATGGTGCCGTCGACCAATTTGTTTTTTCTTGTGATCGCGGTGAATTTGTCGTCAGTGCGCAGGTACACGTGGAGTTGTACGCCTTGTGTTAAACTCATGTCAGTTACTCCAGGTTTCTTGGTGTGATGGTGTTAAAGTGACGGATAGCAGATTTATTTATTCTGCAAATGAACGCATTCGCCAACAAATAAATTTGTCTTCTTTCATTCGGAGTTGTTGACTCTAAAGGTGGTCGGTTAAATAAATCCGTCTCCAGAAATATTTTTAGGTACATGGTTCCATATGTTTAACCTCTCGTTCCAGATAGGTAGTGTGTCGTGTGAGTCTGTGGGGTCGAGTGTTGGCCTGGATGGGGGGGAGATACCTACGGGTCGGCGACCTACGATAATAGACTCCCGTTCATCTTGCTCACTAGCAATCTGCGCGAGGGTATCTGCAGCCAATTTTTCAGCAAGTAACATTAACTCTTCATTTTCGCCAAATAATATTGAATCAATGTCTTTCAAAAGAACTGCTCTTAAATTTTCCTTGTCGGGGCCGGTCTTTATCACCATTCCGTTGCTGTCAATATTCATTACAGTACCAGTAAGATATCTGCCCGAGCGTAGGTTTATGGCCACGAGGTCGTGGTTTTCAATTATGCATAGCATATCTAGAACTCCTTTTTAGTTGGGTGTGTATGGCCAATTTATAAATTACGCCCCCTCAATTTTTTGCTTTGGTATTCATTGATCCGGTTTTCTAAGGTTTCTGGATCGTGAAGAAAAGAGACGGCATGACATAAACAGTGATGTTCTTTGTGTCTGTAACAGACCCATAGCACTCGATCAAGCCGTTATCCAGTTTGTCCATGGCTGGAATGCCCATGAAAATCCTTACATCGGTATTGTTGAAGTTGCTGGGGAGTGTCAGCTGGTTGATGAATGAGTTTGCAGTTATGCCTGTGGTTGTGTTGTCTGCATAAAAGTCTACGACCATGCCGGGTATGAAAGGAATGGATGTTGGAAACAAAAAATTACAGCCGCCCAGAAATTGATACTTGCCGTATGGTTTGTTGTACAAGGTATAGGCGACGTTATTGGTGTCTCTGGGTTTTACACCCATGATGGGTTCCGCTCTTTCAGTTGTTGTGTCTGAATAGAAATGGGCGAATGGTTCTTTAACTATAACGTATTGGGTGGCCATGGAGAGCTTCCTTGTTTGTTGAAGTGGTCACGCTGTCTTTCAATGACCGATGAGAGGTGAGGGATTTAGGGTGGATTCATATGTTAAATAAAACTGTCCCCTTTTGTTTTCCCTTTTGTTTTGCTTTTGTTTTTAATAGTTCAGTTTTTTGCTACGTTACGCTCTACAATCTCTAGATGAAAGCAACCTTCAAGCCAATTGGCAGTCGACCCTGTTCCTAGGTATGCTGCCCATTGGTGTTGGCTTCCTGTAGCGTATGTCTTTCCATATTGATTTACTTTGCCGCGAATGTTGCAGTTTAAGGTTAATCCGGTGTAGATGTTCTTGTCGGTCGGTAGATTTGTGAGTTCTATCACTCCTCCCCCCGAATCGATAAGTGAAAAATGATTCATGTCGCTTGTTGATTTGTAGAATCTTAAGTAGCCAAGATTGCTCATTCCTAAGTACTCACCAGGGTAGGCTCCTGATTCTTTACTGGTGATTATGTATTTGCCGGAATCTCCAACGTACTCGAAGTGCAATAGGGCCGATGTAACGCCTGAGCATGTGTTGGCGCAAAGGTAATCCGTAATAGGGTTTTCAGTTGCTGCGCTGTCCCCGCTATAACTTTCAGATTGCCCAGTGCGTCCTCCTCCGCTGGTTGTGCCGGTGCCACCTTCATTCTTTATGTAATTTAAGCCTACATGACATGTGAGGGTGTCATTGCTGAGGTAAAGTTTTCCTGTAAATGAATTCCAATGATAATCGCTCATTTTTCACCTTGTGACTCAATGTGAGGGATAGGATTTTTGTGGTTTATTTTTTATTTTGTAACGTGGAATATATTAGTTTGAAGTGTGTGTGCAGTGGCCTGTAAGAAATGACAGTTTTTAATATATTTTCGAAATAAGCGTTATGATAAAAAAAGACAAAAGTGACGAGTTTGTTTGTTTTGTCGAGTGAAAAAAGGAAAAAATGGGGAGGATTTGTTTATTTTGCATGTGTGCACAATATGCCTGATAAATAGTCAGTTCCCTTTTTTGCTGTCCCCATTTTTGCTCAGGGCTGCCAGGGTGCGTGGGTAGGCGATCATGCTGACAGATGGAGCGCCTTTCTCCACCACGATGATTTTGTATCGTGTCAGCCCCGCGAGATTGGAAAGTTGTACTTGCGTCAGGCCGCGACTTATACGTTGTTTACGTATTTTTGAGCCACGACTGATCAATAAAACGTAATTCATGCGCGTCTATCGTAAATAGTTATAAAAACTGTGATTTCTAAAAGGGGTTTTTCGTATAACTATCCGATAAGTTGAGGGGGTAGAGAGCCAACGTAACCATTGAATAGGGCTAAAAGTGATAATTACTCAGGGTTTCAGCAAATACGCCATTGTCGACTCCAAGCGTATTAATGATGGTCGCTTTCGACTTTAGTGCTTATCCCTTGCCAAGGATAAGAAGTGTGCGCCTAAAATAACTCAGAATGCGGGACCTGTTGGTCGGCTATATTTTCAAGTTGAGTGTCTCTTGCCAGGTTGTACTAGGGTTGGTGATGTGTTGGAGTTCTATTTGGTGGAAGTCAGCATCCTTATTCCTGTTCTTGTCCTGACATATACGCTCGATGATTACTCTGTTTTCTGGGCTTTACGAAGGCAGCAGGGAGTATTCATTAGAGGTGAAATAAGTGTGAATGTATTGACCGCTCGTGGTATCACGCCGGGGACGTACGACCTAGAGGCCGTTCAATATGGTGGAGCAACTCCAACGCCACCTTCTCCGTTTCCACAGGTTACGGTGCTTCCAATTCGAAATACTGCAGTGAGCTTCCTCAATACTTATGTGATCACCTCAGTGAGCGAAAGCGGTAAAAGTTGAACCTCGGAATTATCGATTCTTGGGTTTGCAGGAGATCCGTCGGAGAAATGGTTGAGTGCAATAATAGGGGCGACTCAATGAGTTCGCCCCTTTTGCACTTATTACTTCGGTTCGACGTGATCCAACGCCTGATTCACCGCCAGTTCTCCCAGCATCACCAACTGCGCAATGCCAGTCGCGGTCTTACGGTCGGTGGGAGGGAGGGTGGCGGCGAAGTTGTTGAGCATTTCGCTGGCGGAGCCGAGGGTTTCGCTGGCGTTGGCCAGCAGGGATTCGGTGTTGTAGGCGGGATTGGCGAAGTACATGCGGTCGGGTTCGTTGAACGTGGCCATGATGCGGGCGCCGGGGCAGAGGTAGTGGTCGAGGGCGCGTTCGGCGGCTTCGTTGAGTTTTTTTGGGTCGATGGAATCGTAGGGAGAGGCCGGGTCTGTGACCGGCGGATGAGGCGTAGATTTAATCATTTGCTCGAAACCTGATTGGAGTGCCCCCGCTCTGGCTACTAATCAAAGTGGAGGCAACTGTACGCAGGTTAGTAGACCGGGGTTTCGAGCAAGCCGGCGCACCCGAAGATGCCCTGCGCACAGTCGCCATCAGGTGCAGAAATCGAAATTCCTGACTGATAGATGCTTGTGCACAAGCTCGAACCCTCGGGCTACTAAACCCGATCACTGCGAATCAGTGACCCGAATCAAGTTACCGATGGCCCTCCAGGCGCACAAGCCGGCGGATTCTGGCGTAGTGGTAGGCAGCGACGCAAGCCGTTGTAGTCTTCGAGACGTTACGCGCACTGCCTTTAAACAGCTGCCTTAAACGGACGCATCGCGGCTATTTATCGTGATCGATATCCAGCTTGGTGAACGTCACCTGCCCACCCTCACTGGTGTACCCGGTGTTGTCCTGCACATACACGCCCGCCTTGAAATACAGCGGTTTGTTGCGCCACGTCGCGCTGATCTGCGAATCCCACTGATAGCCGGCCGCACTCACGCCCAGTGCGCCGCCGGGGCTGAGGTGAATGAGGTAGTTGAATTCGCGATTGAGTTTGATCCCGGTGGCGAGGGTAATGACGCGGCTCTCGTCCTGATCCGGATGGGTGCGCAGTTTGATCACCAGGTTGCCGGTCTCGGTTTTGTCCTTGTATTGGTACTCAAGCTTGAGCATCGGCTTCTGGCTTTCGTACGCGTGGATCTGGCCGATGACGATCTTCCCGGAGCTGGGCACCTTGTTGACCGAGAGGGTTGCGCGCAGCAGGTTGTCGGCGTCCGGGTAGTACCAGTTGCGCAGGGTGCCGTTGCTGTAGGTTTCGCGCAGTTCGGTGCGCGGGTAAATGGCGTTTTCGGTTTTCGAGCCGGTCACCGGGGACCAGAAGAACAGGGTGCCGGTGTCGGAATGGAAGTACTGATCCTTGAAGCCGTTCACCAGTTTGGAGGTTTCGACGGTGTAGGGCGGGCTGCCAACGGGAACGCTGAGGTTCCAGGTTGCGAGGTCGATCATGTCGGTTCTTCCACTCTGTTGCTGTTGCACGCGCGTTCCAGAAGCTCTAGCCCGCGGTTCTTGGGGGCGGCCTTTATAAGCGTAGAGGGATTTTTTGTTAACGGCCGTCTGGCGGATGATTGGCGTCAACATCCTGTCGAAATGCCATCTTTCCCGGTTTTCGGGGGCTACAGCGGTGACCGTTAGTCGGCTGCCTATCGGTTTGGTTAAATGATGGCTGGATGACAGCTATTGCTTTTACAGATCCCGGACTAGAGTGAAGGCTCAGTGACTGTACGGTTTTCACGAGAAACCGCCCGGTACACCGATCCGAGATGCCCCGACACGAGATGTCCCGACAAGAGAAGCAGCATGGAATGCGCGCAACCCCAGCCAGGTGAAGGCAGCTCAGTCCTTTTGATCGTTGATGATTACCCTGAAAATCTGATCAGCATGCGCGCGTTGCTGCAGCGCCAGGACTGGCAGGTAATGACCGCGGCTTCCGGTTTCGAAGCCCTCAGCCTGCTGCTCGAACACGACGTCGATCTGGTGCTGCTGGATGTGCAGATGCCGGGCATGGACGGTTTCGAAGTCGCGCGGCTGATGCGCGGCAGTCAGCGCACGCGCCTGACCCCCATTATTTTCCTCACCGCCAATGAGCAGTCCCAGGACGCTGTGATCAAGGGTTACGCCAGCGGTGCGGTGGATTACCTGTTCAAACCGTTCGATCCGCAAATTCTCAAGCCCAAAGTCCAGGCGTTACTGGAACACCAGCGCAATCGCCGGGCCTTGCAGCGCCTGAGTCAGGATCTGGAATCGGCGCGGGCCTTTAATGCGTCGGTGCTGGATAACGCCGCCGAAGGCATTCTGGTGCTGGCCGAGGATGGCTTGATCCGCTTCGCCAACCCGGCGATTTCCCGGCTGCTCAATGCGCCAGTGAAGGAACTGGAGGGGCAGGAGTTTCTCGATTTCCTGCAGAAACCGCACATTCCGCTGTGGGCCGATTCCGAGTTTTATGCCAGTTACAAACGCGGCGAGACATTGCGCTTACACGACGCGTTGCTGCGTACCGCACCAGGGCAGCAAGTGCCGGTCGCCTTGTCCTGCGCGCCGCTGCCGAGTGAACAGCACGCGATGGTGGTGACGGTGCTGGACATGTCGGTGGTGCGCCATCTGCATCAACAGCTGGAATTTCAGGCGGTCACCGACCCGCTGACCGGGCTGCTCAATCGCCGGGGTTTCTACCAGACTGTGGAAAACCTGTTGCTGCGCGGCGAGCGCACGGACAGCAGCTGGGTGCTGATGTACCTCGATCTCGACGGCTTCAAAAGGGTCAACGATTCCCTCGGCCATGATGCCGGGGACCGGGTGTTGCGCTGGGTCTCCGAACAATTGAAAGCGTGCCTGCGGCCGTTCGACATTCTGGCGCGGATGGGTGGCGATGAGTTCACCGCGCTGCTGGATCTGGAATTCCCCGAGCAAGCGGCGAAGATCGCCGAGAAGCTCATTGAGCGGGTGTCGATCTGTCAGCAGATCGAAGGCCTCGATATTGCGCTGGGCGCGAGTATCGGCATCGCCACCTACCCGGATTGCGGCAACAACCTCGACGGCTTGATGCGTGCTTCGGACATCGCCATGTACGAGGCCAAGCGTGCCGGGCGTCAGCAATATCGCTTCTACGATCATGAAATGAACGGCCGCGCGCGCTCACGGCTGATGCTGGAAGAGAGCGTGCGCAACGCCATCGAGAACCGGGATTTCAATCTGGTCTACCAGCCGCAAGTCGCGATTGGTGACGGCCGGATTCGCGGTTTCGAAGCGTTGCTGCGCTGGCAGCACCCGAGTGTCGGTGATGTGCCGCCGGGCCTGTTCCTGCCGTTGCTGGAAGAGGCGACGCTGATCAGCCGGCTCGGCAGCTGGATCTATCATCGCAGCGCCGGGCAGCGTAAGGCCTGGGAGGCCGAGTTTTCCAGGGATCTGGTGATCGGCGTGAGCCTGAGCAACACCCAGTTCGGCCTGCCGAATCTGGTCACCGAATTGCGTCAGGTGCTGGAGCGCCATGGTTTGCAGCCGCACCAGATGGAAGTGGAAGTGACCGAAGAGGCGCTGACGATCAACCCGGACGAGACCCGCAAACAGCTGAAGCTGCTGCGCAATCTCGGGGTGCGGGTGGCGCTGGACGATTTCGGTTCCGGCTCCTGCTCGTTGTCGCATCTGCGCGATCTGGAGCTGGACACCCTCAAACTCGATCGGCACCTGATCGCCCGATTGCCGGACTCGTCCCGCGATGCTTCGCTGGTGCGCACAGTCATCGGCTTATGCAAGGAATACGGCTTGCTGGTGATCGCCGAAGGCGTGGAAACCGTCGAGCAATACCAGTGGCTGCAAGCCCATGGATGCGAGTACGTGCAAGGGTTTTTGGTGGCGCGGCCGTTGGTCGCCGAGGACACCGCACGCTTTACCGAGCCGTTCGACTGGAGCGCGTTGGCCGGTTGAATTCGCTACACTGGCGGCCTTTTCATGACCCGTGCCGCCCCATGACTGCGTTGAAATACCTCCAGGCCTATCCCGCGAATCTGCAGGATCAGGTGCGCCAATTGATCGCCGACAATCGTCTCGGTGATTACCTGAGCCAACGCTATCCGGGCCGCCACGATGTGCAGAGCGACAAGGCGTTGTACGGCTACGCGCTGGACCTGAAGCAGGAATACCTGCGCAACGCCCCGGCCATCGACAAGGTGCTGTTCGACAACCGCCTCGACCTGACCCATCGCGCCCTCGGCTTGCACACCACGGTTTCGCGGGTGCAGGGCGGCAAGCTCAAGGCCAAGAAAGAGATCCGCATTGCCTCGCTGTTCAAGGACGCCGCGCCGGAGTTTCTGAAGATGATCGTCGTGCACGAGCTGGCGCACTTCAAGGAGTCGGATCACAACAAGGCGTTCTATAAGTTATGTGAGCACATGCTGCCGGGCTACCACCAGGTCGAGTTCGATCTGCGGGTATACCTGACGTGGCGGGACATGCAATAAGACATCAAACAACGGAGCGCATGCATGGACGTAAGCAAGACCAAGAGCAGTTTCTACCGGCGCTTGTATGTGGCGTACCTTATCGACAGCGGCCTGGCGAGCAGCGTGCCGGCGCTGACCGAGGTCACCGGCATGCCCCGGCGCACGGCGCAGGACACGATTGCGGCGCTGGCGGATCTGGATATTGTCTGCGAGTTCGAGCAGGAAGAGGGCGCGCGCAATCATGCGGGGCGTTATCGGATTCGCGAGTGGGGGGCGATTGATCGGGGGTGGATCGAGCGGAATTTGCGGCAGATAAAAGCGGTTTTGGAATATCCCTGAGTTGGGTGTTCGCCTCTGGATCGTTGCCCTCACCCCAGCCCTCCCGAAACGTCGGACCGCCCGGAGGGAGAGGGAGCTGACCGAGGGATATTCGAGAGATACGCCGACGTGCACCAATGCTTGTGAATCCATAATCGCCAAGCTCTTTCAGGTCGGCGTATAGCGCAAGGCAACTCGGTCAGTCCCCTCTCCCTCCGGGAGAGGGTGAGGGCCGCGATCATCAGCCAAGCGACAGCTCAGGAACGACGCATACCTATGTGCGGAATGTCATCCTCCAGATATTCCTCACCCGCCACCACAAACCCGTACCTCCCGTAATACCCCTGCAAATGCGCCTGGGCCGACAGGTAGATCGGCACCTCAGGCCAACGCTTCTCGGCCTGTTTCAGCGCCTGTTCCATCATTTCATGCCCCAACCCCTTGCCACGCCCGGCCGGTGCCGTCAGCACGCGGCCGATCACCACGTCGCCGCCCTGGGATTCCGGGTCCAGCAGGCGCAGGTACGCCACCAGCTGATCACCGTCCCAACCCATCAAATGGCAGGTGTCACCGTCCAGATCCTGACCGTCCGGATCCAGGTACGCGCAGCGCTGTTCGACCACGAACACTTCCGAGCGCAATTTCAAAATGGCGTACAGCTGCTCCAGTCCCAGATCGCTGTGATGTTTGCAGACCCACTCGATTGTCATCTTCCGATTCCTTGAACTACGTCGCCCGATACTAAGCGCAGCGCCGAAATAAGTCTGTATGGCTGAGAAATCTGTGACAAAGGCCAAAATGCCATCATTCCAATATCGCGGCCCGCCGTACTTTGTGTAATCTGCTGGGAAGCGCTGTGCAATGGCTTCAATGAGCTAATGTTAGGGCCTGGGATTCGCCGGTAAGGGGCCTTGGGGTTTTGACTGAAAACACGCCGGGCGGCCCGCCCGCTAAGGATTTTCAAGCATGCCGCGATTGCATCGAGCCTTTGCTTTGATCGGATTGCTGTTGCTGGGTCAAAGCGCTGCAGCGGAGAAATTGCGTCTGGTATTCGACGTCTGGCCGCCCTTTACCGATGACACGCTCGTCAACGGTGGGCTGGCGACCGACATCGTCAGCACGGCCCTGGCCCGCGCCGGTTATGCCAGCGGTTACGAGCAAGTGCCGTGGGCGCGGGCGTTGATGGGGGTTGGCGAAGGACGTTACGACGTGCTGGTCAACGCCTGGTACAACGACGAGCGCACGAAGCTGGGGCAGTTTTCTGCCGAGTACCTGCTCAATCGCGTGCGTTTTCTCAAGCGCAAAGACGCGCCCATCGAATACAACAACCTGCAGGAACTGCACACCTATCCGATTGCGGTCGTGCGCGGCTACGCCTATTCGGCGCCGTTCGATGCCGACACCGCGTTGCAGAAGGTCCCTGTGCATAACTTCGCCATGGCTGTGCGCATGCTCGCGGCGGACCGGGTCAAGCTGACCCTGGAAGACGAATACGTCGCTCGCTATTACCTGGCCCGGGAATCACCGAAAGTGCGCAACGCGGTGGAGTTTCTGCCCAAGCCGCTGAGCGAGAACAGCCTGCACATTCTGGTCAGCCTGAAGAACCCGCAGCACGAACAGATCGTGGCCGGGTTCGACAAGGCGATTGCGTCGATGAAGGCCGATGGCAGCTATGACAAGCTGCTCAGGCAGCACGGGATGTAAGGCGGCTCAATCTTCGGCTGTGTCTTTGATCAGATGCGCCGCCAGCGTGCGCAACGGCCCGAGCTGGCGGCAGATCAGCGCCAGCTGTGTCTGCACCAGCCGCTGGCCTTCGTCGATTTCGTCCGGCATTTGCTCCAGCTCGTTGGCCAGCGCTTCTTCCTCATCGCTCTGAATCGCAATAGGCTGTTTGCTCGCCAGGCCTTGGGCGATTTCATCGATGCTCGCCGCCAGACTCACCCCGGCGCCGTCGATCAGGTGTTCGCGCACCTCGGCCGGCAGTTGAGTTTCCCGGTGTGCGCCGAGGCCTGACAGATAGCTGAGCAAGGTGTGCGACAGCACCAGGAAGCGGAAACCGACGTCGGCTTCCTTCCGGAAATGCCCCGGCTCCATCAGCATGTTCGCCAGCGTCGTGGAGAGTGCCGCATCGGCGTTGTGCGCGTTGCGTCGGGCCAGGCGATAGGCGAGGTCGTCGCTCTTGCCGGCGGCGTATTGCTGCATGATCTGGCGCAGGTAAATGCTGTTGCAGGTGAGGGTGTTGGCCAGCACTTTGTTCAGGCGCCGACCCTGCCAGTCCGGCAGGAACAGGAACACCGCAAGCCCCGCAATCAGGCTGCCGAGCAAGGTATCGAACAGCCTCGGCACAAACAGCCCGTAGCCGTCGCCGACCTGGTTGAAGCAGAACAGCACCATGATCGTGATTGCGGCGGTCGCCACGGTGTAGCGGGTGGTGCGGTTGGTAAAGAACACCACGCCCGCGGCGATGGCGAAGCACGACTGCACCAGCGGATTCGGAAACAGATCGAACAGCGCCCAGGCAATCGTCAGGCCGATCGCCGTGCCGAAAATACGCTGGCCGAGTTTGCGCCGGGTGGCGCCGTAGTTCGGCTGGCAGACGAACAGCGTGGTGAGAATGATCCAGTAGCCTTGCGACGGGTGAATCAGGTGCACCATGCCGTAGCCGATGCTCAGCGCCAGTGGCAAACGCAGGGCGTGACGGAACAGCAGCGAGGTCGGCGTCAGCTGCGTGCGCAGACGAATCCAAACGTCCTTGAAGTTGCGCGGCGAGCGGTCGAGCAGGCTGCTGTCGGTGGCATCGGCCAGGGCGTCGGGGTTGCTGGCGTCGCTGAGCAAACGGTCGAGGGTGCCGAGGTTGGCCGCCAGTGCGCGCAATGAACGGAGCAGTCCGCGCCAGGCCGGGTTGCTCTGGATGCGCAGGTGTTCGAGGGAGGCGTGCAGGTCGCTCAGGGCTTCGGCGAATGTCGCGTCGTAAATGAACGGCTGACGCATCTGGATCGATTCCGCCAGCGCCCGACAGGCCTTGCCTTGCTGGCGCAGCAGCCGCTGGCAGCGGAACAAGACATCGCTATGGAAAAATGCATCGGCCAGCGCGTTATAGGGATAGTGCGAAGAACTGGCGCGTTCGTGAATGTCTTGCGCCAGGAAGTACAGCTTCAGGTAGCGGCTGACTTTCGAGCCGGGCCGACCGTTGCCGACCCGATGCAGGATGATTTCCTTGGCGCTGTTCAGGGCTGCGACGACCCGGCCGTTCTGCTGGGCCAGTTCCAGTCGCCGTGCTTCGACGTCCATCTGACGGATCGGCTCGAACAGCGAGGATTTCAGCTTCAGGTAATAGCCGAGTTCGCGGAACAGCCGCGCCAGACTCTGCTGCACCGGCTGATTGGAAAACATTGCCTGCCACAGCACCGACAGCAGGCCGTACCACGCGGCACCGGCCACCAGCAGCATCGGCTCGTGCCAGAAATCCGTGACCGCGCCACCGCGCTGATCCACGCCGATCATGGTGTAGACGGAAAGAATCAGCGTCGCCGAAGCAATCGCGCCATAACGCTCGCCGAGCGCACCGAGCATGGTCAGGCCGAAACTGGCCAGCGCCAGAGCGATGACGAATACGATGGGGTAGGGGAAGAGCAGTTCGACGGACAGCGCCGCAACGCTGAAACACACCAGCGTCACCGCCAGTGCATTGAGGCGGCCCTGCCAACTGTCGTCGGTCTCGGCCAGGGCGCTGGCGATGATCCCGAGGAACAGCGGGATCAGCAGTCCCATTTCATCCTGATACCAGCACAGCGCCATGCTGCCGGTCAGGGCGATGAACACCCGCACGCTGTAGCTGAATTTATCCAGCGCCCACAGGCGCCGCAAAGACTGACGAAACGAGGTCGAGGACATGAAGTGCGAAGGCCTTCCGAGGCGATGCCGCTAAATTGAGCCAGTAATGACGCCGACGCAATGGCGCCGATCACATCTGACAGCAAAAAGTGTTCCGCACTGCCTTCGAATCAGACGTATTGCGCCGCCGCGTAACCCGATGCCCACGCCCACTGGAAGTTGAATCCGCCCAGATGCCCGGTGACATCCAGCACTTCACCAACGAAGTAAAGGCCCGGGCTTTTCAGCGATTCCATGGTCTTGGACGACACTTCGCGGGTGTCGACGCCACCCAGCGTCACCTCGGCCGTGCGGTAGCCTTCGGTGCCGGCCGGCACGACTTTCCAGCTAGCCAGTTTCTCCGCGATGTCTGCCAGTTCGGCGTGGGTGTATTGCTTCATCGGTTTGGAGACGAACCAGTTGTCCGCCAGCAGGTTGGCCATCTTCTTGGTGAAGATTTCGCCGAGCAGGGTTTTCAGTTCGCTGTTCGGACGCTCGGCGGTCTGCTGTTGCAGCCAGCTTGCGGCGTCGTGGTCGGGCAGCAGGTTGATCTCGACGGTGTCGCCCGGCTCCCAGAACGAGGAAATCTGCAGAATCGCCGGGCCGCTGAGGCCACGGTGGGTGAACAGGATGTTCTCGCGAAAGCTCTGATCGTTGCAGCTGACCAGACAATCCACCGAGGTGCCGGACAATTCGGTGCACAAGTCCTTGAGCTGATCGGTGATGGTGAACGGCACCAGCCCGGCGCGGGTCGGCAGCAGGTCGTGGCCGAATTGCTTGGCGACCTGATAACCGAAACCGGTCGCGCCCAACGTCGGGATCGACAGGCCGCCAGTGGCGATCACCAGCGACTGGCACTGGATCTGGCCGAGGGTGGTGTCGAGCAGGTAGCCGCCTTCAACTTTCTCGATGGTCTGGATCGAGGTGTCGAGGTGCAGATTGACGCCGACTTGATCGCACTCGTCCAGCAGCATGCCGAGGATGTCGCTGGATTTGTTATCGCAGAACAGTTGGCCGAGTTTTTTCTCGTGATATGGCACGCCGTGCTTGGCGACCATGCCGATGAAATCCCACTGGGTGTAACGGGCCAGCGCAGATTTGCAGAAGTGCGCATTCTGCGAGAGGAAATTGCTCGGTTCGGTGTACATGTTGGTGAAGTTGCAGCGCCCACCGCCGGACATCAGGATTTTCTTGCCGGCCTTGTTCGCGTGGTCGAGCAGCAACACCTGACGCCCGCGCCCGGCGGCGGTCAGTGCACACATCAACCCTGCGGCGCCAGCGCCAATGATCACGACTTCGGTAGAGCGCAAAACGGTGTCCTCACGTTGTCACCACAAAACAAACTGTGGGAGCGGGCTTGCTCGCGAATGCGGTGTGTCAGTTGACACATAAGTCGCCTGAATCACCGCTTTCGCGAGCAAGCCCGCTCCCACAGGGGATCTTCCTTGGATGGAAGACCGCTTACAAGACGCGAACGCGCAGCGAACGGCCCTTGATCTTGCCGTTGTTCAAACGCTGCAGCGCCTGCATGACCACGGTGCGCTCGACGGCCACATACGACTGGAAGTCGAAGATCGCGATCTTGCCGACCTGAGCGCCCGGAATGCCGGCTTCACCGGTCAGTGCGCCGAGAATGTCGCCCGGACGCACCTTGTCCTTGCGCCCGCCAGCAATGCACAGCGTGCTCATCGGCGGTTGCAGCGGGGCACCGCCCTGTGACTTGAGGTTGTCCACCTGATCCCAGTTCAGCGGGGTTTTCTGCAGTTGTTCGATGGCTTGCGCGCGGTGCGCTTCCGACGGCGCCACCAGGCTGACCGCGATGCCTTTCTCGCCCGCACGACCGGTACGTCCAACACGGTGAATGTGGATTTCCGAATCCCGGGCCAGCTCGACGTTGATCACCATGTCCAGCGAATCGATGTCCAGGCCACGGGCGGCAACGTCGGTGGCAACCAGCACCGAAGTGCTGCGGTTGGCGAACATCGCCAGCACCTGATCGCGGTCACGCTGTTCCAGATCGCCGTGCAGGCCGACGGCGGAAATGCCTTTGGAGGTCAGGTGATCGACGGTTTCCTGCACTTGCTGCTTGGTGAAGCAGAACGCCACGGTGGAGGCCGGGCGGAAGTGATGCAGAACCTTGGTCACCGCGCTCATGCGCTCTTCCGGGGAAATCTCGTAAAAGCGCTGCTCGATCTGGGTGTCGTCGTGGAACGCTTCGGCCTTGACCGTTTGCGGATCACGCATGAACTTCGACGCCAGTTGCTTGATGCCCACCGGGTAGGTTGCCGAGAACAGCAGGGTCTGACGGCGGGTCGGGGTCTGCTCGATGATGTCTTCGATCGCGTCGTAGAAACCCATGTCGAGCATGCGGTCGGCCTCGTCGAGGATCAGCGTGTTCAGGCCGTCGAGAACCAGAGAACCCTTGCGCAGGTGCTGCTGGAGGCGGCCCGGAGTGCCGACGATGATGTGCGCGCCGTGCTCCAGCGAGCCGATCTGCGGGCCGAAGGACACGCCGCCGCACAGGGTCAGGACCTTGATGTTGTCTTCGGCACGGGCCAGACGGCGGATTTCCTTGGCGACCTGGTCGGCCAGCTCGCGAGTCGGGCAAATCACCAGCGCCTGGCAACCGAAGTAGCGCGGATTGATCGGGTTCAGCAGGCCGATGCCGAACGCGGCGGTCTTGCCGCTGCCGGTCTTGGCCTGGGCGATCAGGTCCATCCCCTTGAGGATCACCGGCAAGCTCTGCGCCTGGATCGGCGTCATCTGGGCATAACCGAGGGAGTCGAGGTTAGCCAGCATGGCGGCGGACAGCGGCAAAGTATTAAAAGCGGTGGCGATGGTGGTCACGGGACTGGCCTGCAAAACAAAATGTCGCGCAGTGTAGCAGCCCCGTGCCACTTTCCTCGAAAGTTCTGGACGAACAGTGGTTAATGTTCGATGTGTTCGTCCGGATGTTCATCGGGACGTTTGACGCGCCGTCCGTCCTCTTTCGAGAGTTGCGAGAAGATTGTCGCCGCCAGCATCGCCATGACACCCACGGTCACGAACGTCAGCTGGAACGCACCCAGCACGGTTTCAACGCCATCATTACCGATTTCCGCCGTGAAGCCGCCGAGCAGGGCACCGGCGCAGGCCACCCCGAGACTCAGCGACAACTGCGCAACCACCGACAGCAGACTGTTGCCACTGCTGGCGCTGGCGTCGTCGAGATCGATCAGGGTCACGGTGTTCATCGCGGTGAACTGCAGCGAGTTGATCGCGCCGAGAATCGCCAGCAGGCACAACAACAGCCAATACGGTGTCTGCTCGCTGACCAGGCCCATGCTCGCCAGCATGATCCCCAGTGCCAGCGTGTTGCCGGTGAGTACGATGCGATAGCCGAGACGTTCGATCAGCGGCCGCGCCATCCATTTGGCAAACATCGCTGCAGCGGCCAGCGGCAGCATGCTCATCCCGGCCTGCGACGGTGAATAACCCAGCGCCACCTGCAGCAGCAACGGCACCAGAAACGGCAACGCGCCGCTGCCAAGACGGGCGAACAGGTTACCGATGATCCCCACCGCAAACGTGCGGGTCTTGAACAGCGAAGGCGCGAACAGCGGATTCTCGACACGCCCGGCGCGCAACCAGTACGCCGCCAGACACGCCATGCCGCCGAACAGCAGCAACATCACCCGCAGGTGCGGTAGATGCAATTCGCCAAGGCCTTCCATAGCGATGGTGATCAGAATCATCGCCGCGCCGAACAGCAGGAAGCCGAGGCTATCGAAACGCGTGCGCTCGGTGCCGCGCAGGTCGGGGATGAATTTCCACACCGCGTAGCAACCGATGACGCCGACCGGCAGGTTGATCAGGAAGATCCAGTGCCACGTCAGGTATTCGACCATCCAGCCGCCCATGGTCGGGCCGATCAGCGGGCCGAGCAGGCCGGGAATGGTGATGAAGCCCATGATCCGCACCAGTTCCGAACGCGGGTAGGCGCGCAGCACCACCAAACGCCCGACCGGCAGCATCAGCGCACCGCCGAGGCCCTGGATCACTCGCGCGCCGATCAGCATGCTCAGGCTGCTCGACAAGGCGCAGAGCAGCGAGCCGAGGCTGAACAGCAGGATCGCGCCGAAGAAGATTTTCTTGGTGCCGAAGCGGTCGGCGATCCAGCCCGAGGCCGGAATCAGCAGGGCCACGGTGAGCATGTAGGCGATGATCACGCCCTGCATGCGCAGCGGGTCTTCGGCCAGATCCCTGGCCATGGCCGGCAGGGCGGTGTTGAGGATGGTCCCGTCGAGGGACTGCATGAAGAAAGCGATGGCGACGACCCACGGCAACCAGCGGGCGGTGATGGCGTCGAGAGGCGGGCGGTTGGGCATGGAACCTCTTGTGGTTGGGGTTAATGCATATCCATGGTCGAGCACGGTCAATGTGGGAGCGGGCTTGCTCGCGAAAGCGGTAAATCAGTCGACATCAATGTTGAATGAAGTGGCCTCTTCGTCGGATCGCCGCCCGGAGCAAGCCCGCTCCCACAGTAGATCTGCAGTGTTCCGCCGATCCGGGGTTTACAGTGTCAAGGTCAATCGGCTCACCAGCGCTCCCGGCAGCAGCGCCGACGAGGTATTGCGCTGGCTGTAGGTACTCGCCGACAGCAGCAACTCCCGTTCGGCGGTCAACGCTTCCAGCTGCGAACCCAGCAGGCTGTAGGCGCTGTCGTCGAAACGCATGGTGCTGACCGGCGCCTGAATCTCGCCATTCTCGACCCAGAACGTGGCAAACCGGGTCATGCCGGTCAGTCGCGCCGCCGGTTGATCGGAGAAGTTCAGATACCACAGATTGCTGATGTACAACCCGGTGCCCAACTGCTTGAGGATTTCGGCCTGCGGCAGATCACCAGCGCCCATGTTCAGCGCGCTCGGCGATTCGCCACCGCCGGCACCGTTGGCCGTCAGCCCGTATTCGGCAGCACTGCGCGAACCCACCAACTGATCACCTGCTTTACCTTCGATGATCAGCCGCAGATCGCTGCGCGGGTAACCCTCACCGGAAAACGCCGGGCTCAGGGAGTCGCTGACTTTCTCGTCGAGGGACACCAGCGGACTGAACGCCTGATCGCCGGCAAACAGCTTCTGCAACGGGCTGCTCTTGCTCGCAATCGACTGCGCCGAGAAACCGCCCCAGCACAGCATGCCCATGATTTCTTCCAGGGCTGCGGGCGCCAGATAGGCGCGATATTGGCCGGGCGGCAAGGTGCGCAGCGGGCGACCGAGAAACTCAAGCTGTTCGCGGGCCTGCTGGATCCGTTTGGCGAAGTCTTCGCTGTTCCAGTCGTGCCCGGCGTAGCTGGCCTTTACCGCTTCGCCGTTCTCGTGGAACAGGCTGAAGTCGAAGTTAAAGCTGTTGGCCTGATGCCAGCCGAATGCGCCGGAAGAACTGGCGAAGCCACGGCTGATCGGGCCGGCGGCGTAGAAACCGACCAAATCCAGACCTTCGGCCGCCTGGGCGATTTCCGCCACCACTTGCTCGGTGTCCGGCAGCGGATGTTCCTGCACGTTCTTGCTCTGCCAGCCGTTGTGGTTGAGCAGCAGGTACGGATCCTGCGGCAGCAGCGGCAGGGTTTCGCGCAGTTGCTGCAAACCTTCGGCGAGGCGTTGCAGGTCGGTGGCCTGCTCACCGGACAGGGTGATGTGCAGGTCGGCATGGCGACCGTCGTCGATCAGTTTCAGGCCGATACCGGCTTGTTGCACTTGCCCGGCCTGACGCACCTTGGCGTGGTTGAAACGGACGAAGGCCGAGGATTCGGCGTCGTAACTCAGGGTGAACTGTTCCTGCTCGCGCACGGCATCGCGCAGCCAGTTGACCAGCACCTTGAACGCCTCGGACGGGTTCTTGGAAATACTCATCAGGCGTCTCCCCCAAACACATCAACATTGCTGAACACGCAGGCCGGCGACGCATGGCCGACGCGGATCACCTGGTTCGGTTCGCCCTTGCCGCAGTTCGGCGTACCCAGCACCTGAGTGGTGCCGGCGTTGCCGACGGCGCGCAGGCTCTTCCAGAAGTGCGCGGAAATGCCCCGGTAGTTCGGGTTTTTCACCACGCCCTTGAGTTCGCCATTTTCGATCAACTGGCCCCATTCGCAGCCGAACTGGAATTTGTTGCGAGCATCGTCGATCGACCATGAGCGGTTGGTGCTCATCAGGATGCCGTTTTCGATGCCGCCGATCAGTTGCTCAAGCGGCTGGTCGCCCGGCTCGATGTTGAGGTTGGCCATACGGTCGATCGGTGGGCGGTTCCAGCCACAGGCGCGGCTGTTGGCGACGCCGTCCAGACCCGCGCGGAACTGCGACAGTGCACCACCCAACGGACGAACCAGCAGACCTTCGCGAATCAGGAATTGTTTGCTGGCCTTGGAACCGTCGTCATCGTGACCGTAACTCGCCAGTTCTTCGGGAATGCCCGGATCGAACGTCACGTTGAGCAGTTTCGAGCCATATTGCAGGCTGCCGAAATCCGAGGCTTTGACGAAGCTGGTGCCAGCGTAATTACGCTCGTCGCCGAGGATCCGGTCGAGCTCAAGCGGGTGGCCGATGGATTCGTGGATCTGCAGCATCATCTGGTCGGGCATCAGCAGCAGGTCGCGCGGGCCTTGCGGGGTGTTCGGCGCGAGCAGCAGTTGCAGTGCCTGATCGGCGACTTGCGGACCGGCGCCGATCAGGCCGCAACGGCTGATCACGTCGGCGCCGCCCTGCTGGCCGAAGTTCTCGCGGCCGAGGCTGCGGGTCTGGCTGTCGTTGCCGTCGTAGGCGGTGACGTCCAGGCCCGGATAGACGAAGCGTTGGGCCTGACGCAATTCGGCGCCAGCGCTGCTCAGATAGATCTGTTCGACGTGGGTGATACCGATGCTCACTTCCCAATTCACCAGGCGCTCATCCTTTGGCACCGAGGCGGATTCCGCGCCGAGCAGCTCGAAGCATTCGCTCAGGGACGGGAAGGGTTGTTCGAGATTGGGTGAAAAGTAGTCAGCGCGGTCGCTGGACACTGGCTGCTGGCTCAGGTCGAGCAGGGCGTGGGGTTTGATCCGCCGGGCCTGCTGCTCGGCGCGCTCGAGGGCGGCTTGCAGGCCTAGTTGCGACAGATCATTGGTCGCGGCGTAGGCTTCGACGCCGTTGACGCGGACGGTGAGCATCGCGCCTTCGTCGCGGCTCAGGCTCGGCGGTTCGGCGACGTTCTTGCGCACCGACAGGTACTGGCCGGACTCGCGGACATACCGCAAGGAAAAAAACTCGGCGCCCGTGCGCAAGGCAGCGAAGCGCTGCTTGAGCTGGGGGTGGAAATCGAACATCAGGGGAACCTCCTTGTCATGGGAGAAACGGCGAAGCGGATTCGGCGGGGAGGGGGTGAAACGATTGGGCGAGGACTAGAGTAGGCCTGCGAGGGGGTAGGATCAAGTGAAGAGGGGGTGTAGGGGGATTTACTGTGAGGCGAGGGAGTTTGTACTGAATGTAAGGGCCCCTTCGCGAGCAAGCCCGCTCCCACACTTGATCTCCAGTGAACACAGAATTTGTGAACATGCGATATCGAATGTGGGAGCGGGCTTGCTCCGGGCGGCGTTCCGACGAAGGGCTGCGCCTCGGTGTTAAGACTTACTGTGCAACAGCACTCACATCACGCAGTGCCTTGCCTTTCACCGGCGCATCGCCAGCGACGTAGTACGGCGCCTTGCTGCGCGGCAGCGGCTGACGGCCACGGATCTTGTCGGCGATTTTCTCGGCCATCATGATCGTCGGCGCGTTCAGGTTGCCGGTGGTGATGATCGGCATGATCGAGGCATCGACCACACGCAGACCCTGCATGCCATGCACGCGGCCTTCGCCATCCACTACGGCCATGTCGTCGGTGCCCATCTTGCACGAGCAGGATGGGTGGAACGCGGTTTCGGCGTGCTCGCGGATGAACTTGTCCAGCTGCTCATCGGTTTGCACTTCGATGCCCGGGCTGATTTCACGGCCACGGAATGCGTCCAGTGCAGGCTGTTGCATGATTTCACGGGTCAGGCGGATGCCGTCGCGGAATTCCTGCCAGTCCTGCTCGGTGGCCATGTAGTTGAACAGGATGCTCGGGTGCTGGCGCGGATCCTTGGATTTGACCTGGATGCGACCGCGGCTCGGCGAACGCATGGAACCCATGTGCGCCTGGAAGCCGTGCTCTTTCACACCGTTGCTGCCGTTGTAGTTAATCGCCACCGGCAGGAAGTGGTACTGAATGTTCGGCCACTCGAACTCTTCGCGAGTACGGATGAAACCGCCGGCTTCGAACTGGTTGCTGGCGCCGATGCCGGTGCCGTTGAACAGCCACTCGGCACCGATGGCCGGCTGGTTGTACCAGAGTAGCGACGGGTACAGCGAGACCGGTTGGGTGCAGGCGTATTGCAGGTACAGCTCGAGGTGATCCTGCAGGTTTTCGCCGACGCCCGGCAGATCGTGAACGACCGGGATGTCGAGGCTTTCCAGCAGTTTTGCCGGACCAACGCCGGAGCGTTGCAGCAGTTGCGGCGAAGCGATCGCGCCGGAGCAGACGATGACTTCTTTGCGGGCGCGGGCTTCAACACGCTCTTCGGCAGCGCCGACCAGGTAGCGCACGCCAACGGCACGCTTGCCTTCGAACAGAACCTTGTCGGTCAGGGCGTGAGTGACGATGGTCAGGGTCGAACGTTTCTTGGCCACGTCCAGGTAACCACGGGCGGTGGAAGCACGACGGCCTTTCGGCGTCACGGTGCGGTCCATCGGGCCGAAGCCTTCCTGCTGGTAGCCGTTCAGGTCTTCGGTGCGCGGGTAACCGGCCTGCACGCCAGCTTCAACCATGGCGTGGAACAGCGGGTTGTTGCCCGCTTTCGGCGTGGTCACGCTGACCGGGCCTTCGCCGCCGTGGTAGTCGTTCGGGCCGATGTCGCGGGTTTCCGCTTTACGGAAGTACGGCAGGCAGTCGAGGTAGGTCCAGTCTTCCAGGCCTGGCAGTTTGGCCCAGCCGTCGTAGTCCATCGCGTTGCCACGGATGTAGCACATGCCGTTGATCAGCGAGGAACCGCCGAGGCCCTTGCCGCGACCGCATTCCATGCGACGACCGTCCATGTGTGGCTCTGGATCGGTTTCGTACGCCCAGTTGTAGCGACGGCCTTGCAGCGGGAATGCCAGGGCTGCCGGCATTTGCGTGCGGAAGTCGAAACGATAGTCCGGGCCACCGGCTTCGAGCAGCAGGACGGTGACGCCTTCGTCTTCAGTCAGACGGGTCGCCAGAGTGTTACCGGCAGAGCCGGCACCGACGATGATGTAATCGAATTCTTGGGACATTGAATGCACCCTCTTTGAAGTTGGTCAGGTCAGGCCTGGCGAGTGCTTTGCACTCGATTCGCGGGCAAGCCCGCTCCCACAGGGATCGGGGTTGCCACAGATTGGGTGGACGACATCCAACCTGTGGGAGCTGGCTTGCCAGCGAAGGCGGCCTCGCAGGCGATAGAGGACTCGGGTCTTAGAACACCGAGACGTAATCGCCCAGCTCGACCTGTACCGATTTGATGCGAGTGAAGTTGTTCAGCGAGCTGATGCCGTTTTCACGGCCGACGCCCGACTGCTTGTAACCGCCAACCGGCATTTTTGCGTCGGACTCGCCCCAGGCGTTGATCCAGCAGATACCGGCTTCCAGTTGATGAATCACGCGGTGGGCGCGGTTCAGGTCGCGGGTGACGATACCGGCGGCCAGGCCGAAGTCGGTGTCGTTGGCGCGACGGATCACTTCTTCTTCGGTTTCGTAGGTCAGGATCGCCATCACCGGGCCAAAGATTTCTTCACGGACGATGGTCATGTCGTCGGTGCAGTCGGTGAATACGGTTGGAGCCACGAACGCGCCTTTGGCGAATTCGCCATCGGTCAGACGCTCGCCGCCGCACAGAACGCGGGCGCCTTCTTCTTTACCCTTGGCGATGTAGCCCAGCACGCTTTCCATATGCGGGAAGCTGACCAGCGGGCCGAAGTTGGTGTTTTCGTCTTCCGGGTTGCCAACGCGGATGCGCGCAACGCGCTCGACGATCTTGGCTTCGAAAGCGGCTTTCAGGTGGCTCGGTACGAACACGCGAGTGCCGTTGGTGCAGACCTGACCGGAGCTGTAGAAGTTGGCCATCATGGCGGTGTCGGCGGCGCGATCCAGGTCGGCGTCGTCGCAGATGATCAGCGGGGACTTGCCGCCCAGTTCCATGGTCACGTCTTTGAGCGACGAAGCCGAAGCGCTGGCCATTACCTTCTTGCCGGTGTCGGTGCCGCCGGTGAAGGAGATCTTCTCGATGCGCGGGTGCTCGGTCAGCCAGGTGCCGACTTCACGGCCGCTGCCGGTCAGGACGTTGAACACGCCGTTTGGAACGCCGGCCTCGGTGTAGATCTCGGCCAGTTTCAGGGTGGTCAGCGAGGTGACTTCGCTTGGCTTGAAGATCATCGCGTTACCGGCCGCCAGGGCAGGCGCGGATTTCCACAGGGCGATCTGGATCGGGTAGTTCCACGCGCCGATACCGGCGACAACGCCCAGCGGCTCGCGACGGGTGTAGACGAATGCGGTGTCACGCAGCGGGATCTGCTCGCCTTCGATGGCGGGTACCAGGCCTGCGTAGTATTCCAGCACGTCGGCGCCGGTGACGATGTCGACGTACTTGGTTTCGGAGAAGGCTTTACCGGTGTCCAGGGTTTCCAGGGCAGCCAGTTCATCGTTGCGCTCGCGCAGGATGTCGACGGCGCGACGCAGGATGCGCGAACGCTCCATGGCGGTCATCGCGGCCCAGATTTTCTGGCCCTTTTCGGCGCTGACCACAGCACGCTCGACGTCTTCCTTGGTCGCACGTTGCACTTGTGCGAGGACTTCACCGTTAGCCGGGTTGATGGCTTCGAAGGTGGCATCGCTGCCGGCGTCGGAGTACGCGCCATCGATGTAGAGTTTTTGCAGTTCGAAACGGGCCATAGTGTCCTCGCAAGTGCATTAGTGGTTGGCGTTGGTCACCGGGTGAGCCATGTAGCTGTGGCATCGCTGGTCGGTGACAGTTCAGGGGCTGAGCGTTTTCTCTGTGCTCTAGCTCACCTGCTTGGCCAATTGGAAATCCATGTATTCGTAAGCGATCTGTTGCGCCTGCGCAGTGTCGAAAGCGTCTCCCGACAGCGCGCCGCGCAACCACAAGCCGTCAATCAGAGCTGCCAGTCCGCGGGCGGCGGTGCGCGCATCTTCGAGCGGCAACACACGGCGGAACTCGCAGCACAGGTTGGAATACAGACGGTGATCGTTGATCCGCTGCAACCTGTGCAAAGACGGCTGGTGCATGCTGGTGGCCCAGAAGGCCAGCCAGGTTTTCATTGCCGGGCCATTGACCTGGCTGGCGTCGAAGTTGCCTTCGATGATCACCTGCAGATGCGCCCGGGGGCTGCTGTCTGCCAGCGCCTGACGGCGCGCGGTGACGCTCTCGCTGAGGGCAGTCATCAGATACCGCATCGTGGCGGCGATCAGGCCATTCTTGTCCTGAAAATAGTGACTGATGATGCCATTCGAGACACCGGCCAAACGGGCGATCAGCGCAATGCTGGCGTCCCCCATTCCGACCTGATCAACCGCCTGCAAAGTGGCTTCGATCAGTTGTTGGCGGCGGATGGGTTGCATACCGACCTTGGGCATCTTGCACATCTCCTTAGGCCTTCCGACGGGCGATGAACGCCTGGCGGATTGAGGGCCAGTCTATTTTGTTTTGATTGAACGTTCAATCAACAAAGAATAAGATCTGCGACAAATCGTCGCTGCCTACAGATTTTTCCTACGTGTAAGTGGCGATAAACCGACATCCGAAAATGCTCGAAACCTGCGCGGGGCAAGGCGCGGTTCGACGTTCGATGGACGTGTTGAATGGGCAAGACGCTCAAGGCCAGGTTTCGGATGAACGTCCATGCCTCGGCCACGACGGCGATTCGCGGTGCCATCTCTGCAGGTTCGGGCTTTTTTCGGGGTGTCTTTATATCACCCGCCGGTCGGCTGCCAACTAACCGATTGGTCGGGTTCCGTGTTGCCTTGTGTTCTTCTCTCGCACTGCCTGGAGCATTTGTGCCATGAGTTCTGCCTCGCTTATAAAGACCCCGCCCGAGAAGGTGACGGTCAACGGTTGGGTGTTCTACACCTCTACCGCGCTGATTCTGTTGTTGACCGCCATTCTGATCATCGCCCCGCAAGAGGCCGGCAGAATGCTGGGAGTGGCTCAGGCCTGGTTGTCCCGCAGCTTCGGCTGGTACTACATGGTGGTGATCGCCGCTTACCTCGTATTCGTGGTGGGCCTGGCGTTTTCCTCCTACGGCAAACTCAAACTGGGTAGCAAGGACGACACCCCGGATTTCAGCTACGGCGCCTGGGCCGGGATGCTGTTCTCGTCGGGTATCGGTATTTCGCTGCTGTACTTCGGCGCGTCCGAGCCGCTGGATCACTACTTCAATCCGCCGGAAGGCGCATCGGCCACCAACCTGGCGGCACGTCAGGCTGTTCAGCTGACCTTCCTGCACTGGGGCCTGCACGGCTGGGCGATCTACGCGCTGGTCGGTCTGGCCGTGGCCTATTTCGCTTACCGTCATAACCAGCCGCTGGCGCTGCGTTCGGCGCTGTATCCGCTGGTGGGCGAGCGTTGGGTCAAGGGCGCTGCCGGTCATGCGGTGGACGGCTTCGGCATGTTCGTGACCCTGCTGGGTCTGGTGACCAACCTGGGGATCGGCTCGCTGCAAGTGTCCTCGGGCCTGGAAAACCTGTTCGGCATGGAACACAGCAACACCAACCTGCTGATCGTGATCATCGTGATGAGCACCGTGGCGACCATCGCTGCCGTGTCCGGTGTGGAAAACGGCATCCGTCGTCTGTCCAACCTCAACATCATCCTGTTCAGCGGCCTGCTGATTTTCGTCCTGCTGTTCGGCCCGACCCTGCACCTGCTCAACGGCTTCGTGCAGAACATCGGCGACTACCTCAATGGCGTGGTCATGAAGACGTTCGACCTGTACGTCTATGAAGGCGACAGCGAGAAGTCCGACCGCTGGTTGGGTCTGTGGACTCTGTTCTACTGGGCGTGGTGGATTTCCTGGGCCCCATTCGTGGGCATGTTCATCGCGCGTATTTCCCGCGGTCGTACCGTGCGTGAACTGGTGGCCGGCGTGCTGTTGATTCCGCTGGGCTTCACCTTGGCGTGGCTGTCGATCTTCGGTAACTCGGCGCTGGAGCTGGTGATGAACCAGGGTGCGGTGGAACTCGGCAAGACGGCGCTGGAACAGCCGTCGATGGCGATCTATCAGTTGCTTGAACACTACCCGGCGTCGAAAGTCGTGATCGGTGTTTCGATCTTCGTCGGTTTCGTGCTGTTCCTGACCCCGGCCGACTCCGGCGCGGTGATGATGGCGAACCTGTCCTGCAAGGGCGGCAACGTCGACGAAGACGCCCCGCACTGGCTGCGGATCTTCTGGTCGGTCGTGATCACGCTGGTGACCATCGGCTTGCTGTTCGCCGGTAACTTCGAAGCCATGCAGACCATGGTGGTGCTGGCCGGTCTGCCGTTCTCGGTGGTGCTGGTGTGCTTCATGTTCGGGCTGCACAAGGCGATGCGTGAGGACATGCAGATCGAACAGGAGCAGGCGCAACTGGCTGAACGCGGTCGTCGTGGTTTCAGCGAGCGCCTGACCCAGCTGGATCTGCAACCGAGCCAGTCGGTGGTGCAGCGTTTCATGGACAAACACGTCAGCCCGGCGCTGGAAGATGCCGCTGCGCAAATGCGTGCACAGGGTCTGGAAGTGCAGACGCTGCTGGGCAAATCCAAGCGCTGCATGGGCGTGCGGGTCGAGATGGAAGAGGGCAACCCTTTTGTCTACGAAGTGAGCCTGGACGGCTACCTGGCGACCCCGAGCGAGTCGGTCCAGTCCGATGAAGCGCGCCAGCGTTTCTACCGCGCCGAGGTGTACCTGCACAACGGCAGCCAGGACTACGACCTGATGGGCTTCACACAGGATCAGATCACACGCGATGTGCTCGATCAGTTTGAAAGCCATCGGCAGCTCCTTGGCCGGGTCTATAGCTAAGATCAAAAGCCCCCTCACCCTAACCCTCTCCCGGGGGGAGAGGGGACTGATTGGGGGATGCTGCAGAAATCCGCCGACCTGAAAGAACGTTGTTGAATCCATAATCGACTCGATCTTTCAGGTCGATGTATAGCGAAAGACAACTCGGTAGGTTCCCTCTCCCTTTGGGAGAGGGCTAGGGTGAGGGAGCTTTTCCCTGACCCAATAAAAAAGGGATCGCTCACCGCGATCCCTTTTTTTCATCTCGCCTTACCCCAGGTTCTTCCCGAGCAGCGCGTGATACAGCTCGCTGTCCCCAAGAATCCCCACCACATGATTGTTGTCGTGCAGCACGAGTTTGTTGCCGGTCTGGTAACGGATCTGCAAGGCGTCGCGCATGCCGATGTTCGAGTCCACCAGCGTCGGCTTACGCTCCAGTCCTTCCACGGCTTGCCCCGGTGCCCAGTTCTGCAGGTTCAGCACCGAACCGTTCTGCCGTGCACCTTTGATGGTGTTGCCTTCGGCAAGGTCCAGCCACGAATCGCCACCCGGATCCAGGCACACCGAACCGTTGATGCGTTTGCAGTTGTCCAGGGTGCGCATCAGGCTGCGACCGCACAGCACGTTCAGCGGGTTGGTGTGGGCGACGAAGGTCCGAACATAGTCGTCTGCCGGGTTAAGCACGATTTCTTCCGGCACGCTGTACTGGATGATCCGGCCGTCTTTCATGATCGCGATGCGGCTGCCGAGTTTCAGCGCCTCGTCGAGGTCGTGGCTCACGAACACGATGGTCTTGCTCAGCTTGCGTTGCAGTTCCAGCAGTTCATCCTGCAGGCCCTGGCGGATCAGCGGGTCGAGGGCCGAGAACGGTTCGTCCATCAGCAGAATGTCGGCGTCCATCGCCAGTGCGCGGGCCAGGCCGACACGCTGCTGCATGCCGCCGGACAGCTCGTCGGGCTTCTTGTTGCGCCATTGGGTCAGGCCCACCAGTTCGAGTTTTTCATCGACCAGCTTGCGCCGTTCCTTCTCCGGACGACCCTGCATTTCCAGACCGAAACTGATGTTCTCGCGCACCGTCAGCCAGGGCATCAGGGCGAACTTCTGGAACACCATGGCGATGCGTTTGGTACGCATCATTTTCAGCTCGGCCGGGGAGCAGGAGGCGATGTCGATCTGCTTGCCTTCGTGTTCGACGAACAGCTTGCCGCGGCTCACGGTGTTGAGGCCGTTGATGCAGCGCAGCAGGCTCGACTTGCCGGAACCGGACAGGCCCATCAGCACACAGATCTCGCCTTTGTTGATGTCCAGGCTGGCCTTTTCAACGCCAACGATCTGCCCGGTCTTTTTCAGGATCTCGCTGCGGGTCAGGCCTTGATCGAGAAGTTTCAGGGCTTCGCGAGGATCCCTGGTGAAGATCACGTCAACGTTATCGAAGCGAATTATGCTCATGCGTCACCCCCTACTTTGGCGTCGGGTTGTTTGCAGATACGGTCGAGCATGATCGCCAGCAGTACGATCGCCAGGCCCGCTTCGAAGCCCAGGGCGATATCAGCAGTGTTCAGTGCGTTGACCACCGGTTTGCCGAGTCCGTCGGCGCCCACCAGTGCCGCGATCACCACCATCGACAGCGACAGCATGATGCACTGGGTGATGCCGGCCGCGATGCTCGGCATGGCGTGAGGCAGTTCGATCCGTGAAAGCAGTTGGCGACGCGAGCAGCCGAAGGCCTTGCCGGCGTCCATCAGTTCTTGCGGGACATCGCGGATGCCCAGGTAGGTCAGGCGGATCGGCGCGGCGATGGCGAACACCACCGTCGAGATCAGGCCCGGCACCACACCCAGCCCGAAGAGGGTCAGGGTAGGAATGAGGTAAACGAAGGTCGGTACGGTCTGCATCAGATCGAGTACCGGCCTCATCAAAGTGTAGAACATCGGTTTGTGCGCGGCGACGATGCCCAGCGGCACGCCGATGACCACGCAGACCAGGGTCGCGAACATGACCTGGGCGAGGGTTTCCATGGTTTCCTGCCAGTACCCCAGGTTGAGGATCAGCAGGAAGGACGCGACCACGAAAGCGGTCAGGCCCCATTTGCGTTGAATGAAGTGGGCCAGCAGGGCGATGAGGCCGATCAGCACCAGCGGGTTGAACCAGGTCAGCGCAAACGTCACGCCGTGGATCATCGTTTCCAGGGTCACGGCGATTGCGTCGAAGGTGTTGGCGCCGTGTTGCGTCAACCATTCAACGAAGCCCGCGATGTACTGGCCTAAAGGGATTTTCTGATCAATCAGCATGGTAGTGAACGTCCGCATGCAAGGAAATAAACAGCCCGGACGGGACTAGCCCGCCCGGCATAAGCGATTACTGGAGTTTGGCTTTCACGGCCTCCAGGCCTGGTTTACCGTCAATGGTGGTCACGCCAGCGAGCCAGGTATCGAGCACCTGTGGATTCTTTTTCAGCCAGGCCTTGGCGGCCGCGTCAGGCTTCATCTTGTCGTCCAGGATGTTGCCCATCAGTTCGCTTTCCATGTCGACGGTGAACTCCAGGTTTTTCAGCAGTTGGCCAACGTTGCTGCATTCCTCGGCGTAACCCTTGCGGGTGTTGGTCGCCACGGTGGCGGCGCCGAAATCCGGGCCGAAGAAATCGTCACCACCGGTCAGGTACTGAATCTTGAAGCGCTTGTTCATCGGGTGCGGCGCCCAGCCGAGGAACACCACGGCGGTGTCGCGTTTCTGCGCGCGGTCGACCTGCGACAGCATGCCTGCTTCGCTGGACTCGACGACCTTGAAGCCGGCGGTCTTGAGGCCGAAGGCATCCTTGTCGATCATGCTCTGGATCAGGCGGTTGCCGTCGTTGCCCGGCTCGATCCCGTAGATCTTGCCGTCGAGTTCTTTCTTGAATTTGGCGATGTCGGCGAAGTCATGCAGACCCTTGTCATACAAGGCTTGCGGAACGGCGAGGGTGTACTTGGCGCCCTTGAGGTTGGTGCGCACGGTTTCCACGGTGCCGGCGTCGCGGTAGGCCTTGATGTCGTTTTCCATGGTCGGCATCCAGTTGCCGAGGAACACGTCCATGTTCTTGCCGTCGGCCAGCGACTTGTAGGTCACGGGTACGGAGATCATGGTGGTCTTGGTCTTGTAGCCGAGGGCGTTGAGCACGACGGAGGTGGTGGCGGTTGTTGCGGTGATGTCGGTCCAGCCGACATCGGAGAAGTTCACGGTACTGCACTGCGCCGGTTCTGCGGCTTGAGCCAGTAACGGCAGACTCAGCATGGCGGCCAACAACAACGACGGGGAACCTTTCATGAATGGACTCCTTGGTGTTTTTTTTGGCAGTGTTCCGATTGGACCACCGCACTTATGGGTTGCGGTTGGATGGCGTTCTGGAGACAGCTCTACCGCAGCGCCTTGCAATCGAGTCGATACGATCATGTACCAGTGAAAATCTGACGCCTACAGGGTGCGTCGTATCCAGTACAGGGATGGTCGCATCCAGTGTCAGTGACGTCGTTTACAGCTTTTTTCTGCCCTGTCTGGCCATCTGAACCGCATAAAAACGGCGAAAACACGGGCTGAAACCGGCACGGCGTTAGTGGGCATGAGTGCGTCGGTGTCAGACGCCGAGCGACCCGGGAAAAGCCCGATGATGCGGGCATTCCGGCGGATCGCAGCTTGAGCGTAGCAGCTCCGCCAGCGGGCGCTTCACGCCCCGGACCGGCACTCTCAGGAGCTCTGCAGCAATGGCTATCAGCGTTTTCGACCTGTTCAAAATCGGCATTGGCCCTTCCAGTTCCCACACCGTCGGGCCCATGCGCGCCGCCGCCCTTTTCGTCGAGTCGTTGCGCGACAAGCATCTACTGGAGCAGGTGCGTCGCATCGAGGTGCAGTTGTTCGGTTCACTGTCGGCCACCGGTGTCGGTCACGGCAGCGACAACGCAGTGATCATGGGCCTGATGGGCGAGTGGCCGGACGCGATCGACCCGTCGCAGATCGGCCCGCGGATCCAGGCCCTGCGCGAAACCCACACGCTGTTGCTCGACGGTCGTTTGTCGGTGCCCTTTATATGGGGCCGCGACATGCGCCTGATCGACGAGAACCTGCCGTTCCATCCCAACGCCATGACCCTGGTTGCCGAAGGCGATCACGGCGAGCTGCATCGCGACACCTACTATTCGGTCGGCGGCGGGTTTGTGGTGGACGAGGCGCAGGCTTCCAGCGGCGTGGTCGATCTGGATCGCACTGAATTGCCGTATGACTTCTCCAGCGCTGTCGAACTGCTGGAGCTCTGCAAGCAGAACAACCTGCGCGTGGCCGAACTGATGATGGCCAACGAGAAGGTCTGGCGCAGCGAAGAAGAAATCCGCGCCGGCCTGATGAAACTCTGGCGGGCGATGCAGGATTGCGTCGAGCAGGGCCTCAAGCACGAAGGCATCCTGCCCGGCGGCCTCAACGTGCGCCGCCGCGCGGCGAAGTTGCATCGCAGCCTTCAGGAACTGAACAAGCCCAACGTGATCGGCTCGACCCTCAGCGCCATGGAGTGGGTCAACCTGTTCGCCCTCGCGGTAAACGAGGAAAACGCCGCTGGTGGGCGCATGGTCACGGCGCCCACCAACGGCGCGGCGGGGATCATTCCGGCGGTGCTGCATTACTTCATGAAATTCAGCGAGGCGGTGACTGACGCCAACGTGGTCGATTATTTCCTCGGGGCGGCGGCGGTGGGGATTCTGTGCAAGAAGAACGCTTCGATCTCCGGCGCTGAAGTCGGCTGTCAGGGTGAAGTCGGTTCGGCTTGTGCGATGGCGGCGGCAGGGCTGGCGGAAATCCTCGGCGCGAGTCCTGAGCAGTTGTGCAACGCGGCGGAAATCGGTCTGGAACACAACCTCGGCCTGACCTGCGATCCGGTGGGTGGTCTGGTGCAAGTGCCGTGCATCGAGCGCAATGCGATTGCGGCGGTGAAGGCGATCAACGCGGCGCAGATGGCCTTGCGTGGGGATGGTCAGCACTTCATCTCGCTGGACCGGGTGATCCGCACCATGCGCGATACCGGCGCCGACATGCATGACAAATATAAAGAGACTTCACGGGGCGGGTTGGCGGTCAGTGCGGTTGAATGTTGAGTCAGTAAATCCGACGAAGGGGCCAGACCAGTCAAAACTGCGCACCAAGTGAGCATCGGCAATAAAACGCGCCACCTTTTGGCGCGTCGCTATCAGATAAGAGTCTTTCCCACCTCCAGCGCCTGATTCACAGGCGCTACCGTCCGTCACCCGTGCCTGCGGTGACACTGTAGGACAATCGCGCGCAGGCCAGTTCCCACAAGTGCTACCGATTTGCTCACACGCTTCGGAGCAGGGCATTCGCGGCCGCTGATGGCACTTCGAATTACCTTTCGTCGGAGCGCTTGTATAGACGCCTCGCGACGTCGTTTTCAGGAGTTATTGAACAGCCATTCAAATTTAGGCATGGCAATTGCTCTGTCATAACAAAGCCCGTCTCACGCAAGAGAACGATGGCAATAACAAGAGCCTCCGCCTGAGGCCATCACCCGCTTTGTGTGAGGAGATACCGCGATGACGTCGTTCAACTCCGGGGCTCAACCCCAGAACCGTGCGCCTCAATCCATCGGCTTTCTGCTGCTGGACAATTTCACGCTGATTTCCCTGGCTTCCGCAGTCGAACCGCTGCGCATGGCCAACCAGTTGTCCGGTCGCGAGCTGTATCGCTGGACCACCCTCACTGTCGATGGCGGCCAGGTCTGGGCCAGTGACGGTCTGCAGATCACTCCCGACGCCTCCATGCACAAAGCCCCGGCCCTCGACACCATCATCGTGTGCGGCGGGATCGGCATTCAACGCACCGTTACCCGTGAACATGTCTCGTGGCTGCAAAGCCAGGCGCGTCAGTCGCGCCGCCTTGGCGCCGTGTGCACCGGCAGCTGGGCCCTGGCCTGCGCCGGCCTGCTCGACGGTTTCGATTGCAGCGTGCACTGGGAATGTCTGGCGGCGATGCAGGAAGCTTTCCCGCGCGTGGCGATGAGCACCCGTCTTTTCACCCTCGACCGCAACCGTTTCACCAGCTCCGGCGGCACCGCGCCGCTGGACATGATGCTGCACCTGATCAGCCGCGATCACGGCCGTGAACTGTCCGCCGCGATCTCGGAAATGTTCGTCTACGAACGCATCCGCAACGAGCAGGATCACCAGCGCGTGCCTCTCAAACACATGCTCGGCACCAACCAGCCGAAACTGCAGGAAATCGTCGCGCTGATGGAAGCCAATCTGGAAGAGCCGATCGACCTCGACGAACTGGCGGTTTACGTCGCGGTGTCCCGTCGCCAGCTCGAGCGCCTGTTCCAGAAATACCTGCACTGCTCGCCGTCGCGCTACTACCTCAAACTGCGCCTGATCCGTGCCCGGCAATTGCTGAAGCAGACGCCGATGTCGATCATCGAAGTGGCGTCGGTCTGCGGGTTCGTCTCGACGCCGCACTTCTCCAAGTGCTACCGCGAATACTTCGGCATTCCGCCGCGTGACGAGCGTGTTGGCTCCAACACCACCCAGCAGGTAGCGATGATGCCGCTTCCGCAAGCCATCGTGATGTCGCCGCTGTCCGGGCCGATGTCGGCGCTGAGCCAGGCACGCAACGAGTCGACGTTCGCCAGCGTGCGCCTCTAAAACGAAAGATCGCAGCCTGCGACAGCGCCTTCAGGAAAGGCACTGTCGCAGGCTGCGATCTTTTTTTGGTCAGATGTCAGGCGCGGGTTTGCTGGTACTGCGCCAGTGCCGGCAGCAACTGCTTGTCGATGGCTTCGCGCACGGTCGGCTGAATACTCGCGCTGCTGGTGTACATCTGCTTGACCATGGTGCGCAGCGTGTTGGCCCGCACATCGTCCAGCCCCCGCACCGCGCACTCACAGGCCTGCTGGGCATTGGAGCCCGACGGTACTTCGAATCCCAACGACTTGAGTTGGCCCAACAGGTCTTCCTGATCGATCAAATCGGCATACATCATGACGCGAATCCTTCTTCGGCAACGGAGGTCGTGGTTCGATTCTGGTAGGCCTGCCCAGGCACGGCAAGGGCGATTTGTCGCAGTGTCCACATTGGCTATGAGCATGTCGTTTTCGGCTAACTTGCCGGCCAGGGGAGTGGGCACACTGGACTCAGCTCGCTTCACGAAGGTTTGGTCACCCTCGCCACGGCAGCTCCTCAACAGTACCCTCGCCCCGATCCTGTCACGGCTTGTATCGGGGCTTTTTTTGCCTGTGAATCCGGGATAGGTGTGTTGCTGGATCTGACGCTTTCGTCGGAACGCCGCCCGGAGCAAGCCCGCTCCCACAGGTGACCGCGTTCATTCATGGGAACGCGGTGAAATGTGGGAGCGGGCTTGCTCGCGAAGAACGATGACGCGGTCTAGCGCTGCAACACCAGAATCCGCGACAGCAATTCATCCCGGTCGATGTAGCAGCCCTGGAAATGTCGGGCCCCGGTGGTCGGGGCGAACGCATTGCGCGCGTGCAGGGTGCGGCGGTTGTCGAAGCACCAAAGCTCGCCCGGATTGAGCCGCTGCATGACCCGGAATCGTGGTTCGCGGGTCATGGCGATGAAGCGCCGGTAAGCGCGATACAGCAGCGGCATTTGCTCCACTGACGTGTCGAACGCGCCGCGCAGAAAGTTGGCCATGCGGATTTCCGCGACCCGGCCCAAGGCATCCAGGGCAAAAATCGGCGCCAGGCAGCGATAGTCGCTGTGGCGGTCCTTGTTGCGAAACTCCACCGGGATCTCGCACAGCGCCTGAAACGACGCGGGATCTTCCTGACGCAGCGCTTCGGCAATCGCAAAACCGTCGACGAAAATGCTCTCGCCACCCTCGGCATCGTTCACCAGACAATGCAGAAATTGCAGCCCCGGTTGCAGCTCGCGGGTCGGCAGGTCCGTGTGCAATGGCAGGTTGAAAGCGGTGTAGGCATTGCTGTCGGCATCGGCCTTGGATTGCACGTTGAACAGCACGCCGAAATTGCTCTCGCGGATGAACGAAATGCGCTGGGCGATCAGCTTCAGCGAACCGGGTTCGGTGGGTACGCCGCGCACTTGGGTCAAGCCGATGTCGCGTACCGCCAGCAACCATTGCAGCAGCGCGGCGTTGTCGTTCATCAGCGCTGCATAGTCGAACACCGGCAACTGCAAATCGCTGTGCCACAGGAAGGGTTTCGGCTTGGCGGCGAGGCGTTCGGTGCGGGATTCGTCGTCGTAGGCGTGGGCCCGCAGCCAGCCTGCATCGAAGCGGCTGAGGTGGCCGTCCTGCCAGTCGATGCGCAGGCAGCCATCGGTGTCGATATGCGCGGCGGAGGGCGAAAGATCATGCGCTGCATCGACGATCTCGAACACCTGCTCGCGGGTGACGCTGTAGACGCAGTGCGGACACGGACAGTTGTCGCGCAGCCACACGTGGTGGAACGGGCTGACGCGCCCGTCGGCCCATTCAATCAGGACGCGGTCCGCCAGGGTCTGCACGCCGTTCAGCGCGCTGATCAACGGATAAGTACGGAAATCGGCAACTGCGGCGGCGGTGTGCATGGCGGCTCCTTGCGATGGATGGATTTACCGGGCTGAGGGCAGGGCGATGACCCGGCCGATGTAAGCAGGCGCGGGCAGATCGGCCTGCTCGGCGACGATGGCTTGCAGGCGACCCAGGGTGTCCGGAGTGAACGGTGCGGAGCTTGGCCCGGCGAGGTCGACGTGCAACAGCATCTGTTCGTTGCCGGCCAGTTCCTTGTCACCGCCGGCCAGGTGCAGGCTGTGATAGAGGTGCAGGCGTTTCTGGTCGTGGCCGATGATCTGCGTGCGCACTTCGACTTCGGCGTCGAGCTTCACTTCGTGCAGATAGTTGAGGTGCAGTTCGAGGGTGAACAGCGAGTGGCCGCTGGCTTCGCGGTTGTTGCTGTCCATGCCGAGGCGATCCATCAGGGCGTCGGTGGCGTAGCTGAAGATCAGCAGGTAGAAAGCGTCGCGCAGGTGGCCGTTGTAGTCGACCCAGTCGGGGATGATGCGGGTTTGGTAGGTTGTGAGGGTGGGCATGATGTTTGTTCCGGCAGTTGAATGGTCATCAAGATCAAAAGCCACCCCTCACCCCAGCCCTCTCCCCAAGGGGGAGAGGGGAAAGGGAGCAGATCGGGGGCTTTTCAAAGCCTGTGTTCGGCTCGGTGCCGCAGGTCGGCGTAACTCGAAAGAACAACTCGGTCAGTCCCCTCTCCCACTGGGAGAGGGTTAGGGTGAGGGCAGCGGTCTCAAGCCAGACACATCACTCGCTGAAACTCATCCCGTGCTTCTCTTTGGTGGTCTTCACCGCCTCAAGCACCGCCAGCAAGCAATCATCACGATAGCGCTCCAGCGCCGAAATACTGTGCCGGCCCAGTTGATCGCTGGTGCCATCCACCACATCGTCGATCAACTTGTCGGTCAGTTCCGGTGCCGGCAGGTATGTCCATGGCAACTGCAACGCCGGGCCGAACTGCGACATGAAGTGGCGCATGCCGGCATCGCCACCGGCCAGGGTATAAGTCAGGAACGTACCCATGAACGACCAGCGCAGACCAGCGCCAAAGCGGATCGCATCGTCGATTTCACCGGTGGTCGCCACGCCGTCGTTGACCAGGTGCAACGCCTCGCGCCACAGCGCTTCAAGCAGGCGGTCGGCGATGAAGCCCGGCACTTCCTTGCGTACATGCAGCGGGCGCATGCCGAGGGATTCGTAGACTTTCATCGCGGCCTGCACGGCCTCCGGTGCGGTGTTCTTGCCGCCGACCACTTCGACCAATGGCAGCAGGTAAACCGGGTTGAACGGGTGACCGACCACGCAGCGCTCCGGGTGGGTCGAGCTCTCGTAGAACTCGCTCGGCAACAGGCCCGAGGTACTGGAGCCGATCAAGGCATTCGGCTTGGCCGCTGCGCTGATCTTGCTGTGCAGCTCCAGTTTCAGTTCGAGGCGTTCCGGGGCGCTTTCCTGGATGAAATCCGCATCGCGCACGCACTCTTCGATGGTCGCCACAAAGCGCAGGCGATCCTGCGAAGCGCCCGGCGCCAGACCGTTTTTCTCCAGTGCGCCCCAGGCGTTGGCCACGCGTTTGCGCAGCGCCGCTTCGGCACCCGGCGCCGGGTCCCAGGCCACCACGTCGAGGCCGTGGGCGAGGGCGCGGGCGACCCAGCCGCTGCCGATGACGCCGCTGCCCAGTGCTGCGAAGGTTTTGATTTCGGTGATAAAGCTCATGGTCACTTCCTGGAATGAGGCAAAAAAACGGTGGGAGTCAGTTGCCCTCCCACCGGGGGAAAGGGTGATTTCATCCGCGCTGGGTCAGGCCCATCTTCTTGCGACCTTCAGCCGGGGTCAGCACACGGGCGCCGAGGCGGCTGAGGATTTCGGTGGCGCGTTCGACCAGTTGGCCGTTGGTCGCCAGCACGCCTTTGTCCAGCCACAGGTTGTCTTCCAGACCAACCCGCACGTTGCCGCCGAGCAGTACCGCTTGCGCGGCCATCGGCATCTGCATCCGGCCGATGCCGAACCCGGCCCACACCGCGTCGGCTGGCAGGTTGTCGACCATGGCTTTCATGGTGGTGGTGTCGGCCGGCGCGCCCCACGGGATGCCCAGGCACAGCTGGAACAGCGGGTTGTCGAGCAGGCCTTCCTTGATCATCTGTTTGGCGAACCACAGGTGACCGGTGTCGAAAATCTCAAGCTCCGCCTTCACGCCCAGCTCGGTGATGCGTTTGGCGCCGGCGCGCAGCTGGGCCGGGGTGGAGACATAAATGGTGTCGCCGTCGCCGAAGTTCAGGGTGCCGCAATCCAGGGTGCAGATTTCCGGCAGCAGTTCTTCGACGTGGGCCAGGCGGGTCAGCGGGCCGACCAGATCGGTGTTCGGGCCGAACTCCATCGGGTTCTCGCCCGAGCCGATTTCCAGGTCGCCGCCCATGCCGGCAGTGAGGTTGACGATGATGTCGACGTCGGCTTCGCGGATGCGCTCCATGACTTCGCGGTACAGCGCCACATCGCGGCTGAACTTGCCGGTCTGCGGGTCGCGGACATGGCAGTGCACGACCGTGGCGCCGGCCTTGGCCGCTTCCACTGCGGCGGCGGCGATTTGCTTTGGAGTGACCGGCACGTGAGGGCTCTTGGCGGTCGTGTCGCCAGCACCGGTGAGTGCGCAGGTGATGATGACGTCGTGATTCATGGTGCGTTTTCCTTCAGGCGTGATGGGTCTGTTCGCAGCCCGTGGCGGGCTGCGAAACGTCGGTCAGTTCCCTCTCCCTCCGGGAGAGGGTTAGGGTGAGGGGCTTTTCAATTGAGGTTTATTTGCTGGTGAGCTGGAGGTTTTCAGCCGCCGGTTTGCCATCGAAAGTGGTGACGCCTTCGAGCCAGCGCTGTTTGTCCTGTGGGTGATCCTTGAGCCATTGCTTGGCCGATTCGAAAGCGTCTTTGTGATCGAGCAGCGGCTGCATCATCCGGCTCTCGTCTTCGGCGGTGAACGTCAGGTTGCTCAGCAGGCGGCTGACGTTCGGGCATTGTTCGGCGTATTTCGGCGCGGTGACGGTCCACACGGTGGCCATGCCTTCGTTCGGGCCGAGGGCGTCATCGCTGCCGGTCAGATAGGTCATCTGCACGTTGACGTTCATCGGGTGCGGCGCCCAGCCGAAGAACACCACGGCTTCCTTGCGGCGCACCGCGCGATCGACGGCGGCGAGCATGCCGGCCTCGCTCGATTCCACGAGCTGGAACTTGCCGAGGCCGAACTGGTTCTTGGCAATCATCGCCTTGATCTGGGTGTTGGCACCCGAGCCTGGCTCGATGCCGTAGATCTTGCCACCCAGCTCTTTCTCGAACCTGGCGATGTCGGCGAAGGTTTTCAGGCCCTTGTCCGCCAGATAAGTCGGCACGGCGAGGGTGGCGCGGGCGTCCTTGAGGCTTGGCGCTTCCAGCACCTTGACCTGATTGGCGTCGACGAACGGGGTGATGGTCTGGGTCATCAGCGGGTTCCAGTAGCCGAGGAACAGATCCAGACGCTGGTCGCGGATGCCGGCGAAAACGATTTGCTGAGAGGCGCTGGTCTGTTTGGTGCTGTAGCCGAGGCCGTCGAGCAGCACCTGAGCCATGGCGCTGGTGGCGATCACGTCGGTCCAGTTCACCACGCCCATGCGCACGTTCTGACACGATGCGGAATCGGCTGCCATGACGCTGGCGCTTAAAAACGCGGTACCGCTGAGTGCGAGAACACAGCTGCTGATCAGTCGTTTCATGTCGGGTTCCTCGGCAGGTCGTTATTGTGGGTTCCGACATCTTTCGTGTCGGTGATGCCAAGTTACGCAGCAACGTCCCCGTAAAAACGCACTGCGGCGACCAGCTCTTGCACTGCAGCGACCTGTGCTCTTGAATGCCGCCGACAACTGGCGTATCAACGTTGCACGCTACCCGCTGACCGAGTGCGCACCATGTCCCAGGATTTCTACTTTCTGTTGATGCCGGGTTTTTCCGCCATCGGTTTCATCTCTGCGATCGAACCGCTGCGGGTGGCCAACCGCTTTCGCGGCGAGCTGTACCGATGGCACGTCTTGAGTGCCGATGGCGGGGCGGTGCTGGCGAGCAACGGGATGTCGGTCAACGCTGATGCGGCGCTGGAGCCGCTGAAGAAAGGGGCGACGTTGCTGGTGGTCGCCGGGTTCGAGCCACTGAAATTCGCCACCCCGGCGCTGGAGCACTGGCTACGACGGCTGGACAACGAAGGCGTGACCCTCGGCGCCATCGACACCGGCAGCTTTGTCCTCGCCGAAGCGGGCCTGCTCGAGGGGCATCGCCTGACCCTGCACTGGGAAGCCATCGACGCCTTCAAGGAATCTTATCCACAGCTCAGCGTCACCCAGGAGCTGTTCGAGATCGACCGTCGGCGCATCACGTCCGCCGGCGGCACCGCGTCCATCGACCTGATGCTCGACCTGATCGCCCAGGCCCACGGCCCGCAACTGGCGATCCAGGTCAGCGAGCAATTCGTATTGGGGCGGATTCGTCCGCGCAAGGACCACCAGCGCATGGAAGTCGCCACGCGTTACGGCATCAGCAACAAGAAACTGGTGCATGTGATTGGCGAGATGGAGCAGCACAGCGAACCGCCGCTGAGCACGCTGGAACTGGCGGAATCGATCAAGGTGACGCGGCGGCAACTGGAGCGGTTGTTCCGGCTGCATCTGAACGACACGCCGAGCAATTTCTATCTGCGCTTGCGGCTGGAAAAGGCCCGGCACCTGTTGCGCCAGACCGACATGAGCGTGCTGGAAGTCAGCATCGCCTGCGGGTTTGAATCACCGTCGTATTTCACCCGCAGCTATCGGGCGAAATTTGCCCGGTGTCCACGGGAGGACCGGCGACGGGAGGCCGTTTGACGGGCGATTATAGTTAATTATACTTTTAGGTATAAATTACAGTCGTTTGAATAATTGAGTGTAAAACCATGTCCCGAAACAACGGCTTCGTCTTCCGCCGCCCCGCTCTGGCCCGCAGCGTTGCCGATGGTCTGGTGGGTGCAGGTCTGCAGGATTTCACCTCCGGCCTTTTTCTGGCAGCGCCGCGTCGCACCGGCAAAAGTACCTTTCTGCGCGAGGATCTGATCCCGGAATGCCAGGCCCGAGGCTGGCTGACGGTCTACGTCGACCTGTGGGCCGACAAGGAAAAAGACCCCGCTGACCTGATCGCCAGTGCCATTGCAGGCGCGTTGGTCCCCTTTGAACGGGGCATCCGCAAACTGGCGAAGAATATCGGCATCGAGAAACTCAGCTTCCTGCGCACCTTGTCCTGGGATTTCACCAAGCCGCAACTGCCGGCGGGCGCGACCCTGACGCAAGCGCTGGAACTGCTCCACAGTGCCGCCGAAAAATCCGTAGTGCTGGTGATCGATGAGGCTCAGCACGCGCTCACCACCGCCGCGGGCATCAACGCGATGTTTGCCCTTAAGGCAGCGCGGGATCAGCTCAACCAGGGGCGTGAAGGCGAGGGAAGCGGTTTGCATCTGGTGTTCACCGGTTCCAATCGCGACAAACTCGCCCATCTGGTGCTGGGCAAGAGCCAACCGTTTTTCGGCTCAAGCATTACGCCCTTTCCGTTGCTGGGAAAAGAGTTCACCCAGGCGTACACCTTGCACCTCAACGCCCATCTGGCCGAGACCAACCAGTTCAGTGCGGCCGATATCGATGAGGCCTTCGAATTGGTAGGTCGTCGCCCGGAAATGTTGCGCACCATCATCGGCGAAGTCGCGCTGGAGCTGGGTGAGGCCAGCAATCTGGGGCAGCTGCTGCAAAGCCGTGCCGAATTGTTGCGCGCAGGCGTGTGGACCGAGTTCGAGAGCGCCTGGAACGCGCTGACCATCCCTCAGCGCGCCGTGCTGGAAGTGATGGTGGAGCGCTCACAGAACAACGAGCCTTTTGCACCGTTCACCGACAGCACGCTTATCGCGGTCAGCAAGGCACTGGAAAACCTGGGCAGCGACGTGGTGCCGGGCACCCAGACCATTCAGGCCTGCATCGATGCCCTGCGCGAAAAGGAGCTGGTGTGGAAGTCGAGCCGTGGTGGCTATGCGCTGGAAGACAAGTCCTTCGGCGACTGGCTGAGCGCACGTAAAGCGCGCTAGTTACTTCTTCACCAATGCCGAGCACGCAGCCTTGTAGGCTTCATGCTGATACTTGTTCAGCGTGCCCGGCAGCTCGAAATTGTGCTTCTTGGCCTGGGCATTGATCGTCTGCGGCGACAGCAGCGTCACCTCGCAACCGTCCAGCAACTGAAACACGCCCTCGATCTTGAATGTGGTCGGCCCACCGGCAAACTCGCCCTTCTTGCTGCGCTTCTTGATCGCGATGCGATCGATGGAGTTCTCGCGCACGAACGACGCCACCTGAGCCGCGAACAGTTTGACGTTGGCCGCCTCGTCGTCATCGTCCAGCGCGATTTTCTTGGTGCTCAGAGCGACATGGCTCAACACCGAACCGTCGAGGGACGCCACGGCGATGATCGCTTCACTGCCTTTGATTTCGATACCGCAGATGTTCATGTGAACCCCTTGATTGGCTGAAGAAGTGCAGCTTACAGCTCAAGCCCTCACTCCTGCCCGATCGACTCCAAAAACTCCGACCGCTCGTCACTCATTCGCGCCACGCAATCGTTCTGCGCAATCTTGAACGCCTTGCTGCCGTCCGTCGCCGGGAAGGCTTCTACGGCGCAGTCGGCGTCGCGGGTTTTCAGCCATTGTTGCTGGGCGGCTTTGAGTTTTGCGGTGATGTCGGCCAGTTGCGCCGGGTTCTTGCCGTAGGTGGTCTGCATGCGCTCGTTCAGGCTGGCGTAATTGTCCTTGAGCAGGTCCTCGGCGGTGGTGCGGCTGTAGGTCGAGCATTCCAGGGTCTGGACGTCGTTTTCCACCGCATCGCACGGGTTGTTGTCGGACTCTTCGGCGGCGTGTACGCCGGTTGCAATCAGGGCCAGGGCCAGGAAGATCGATTTCATTGATGTCGCCGCTCTAATCCAGTGGTGTTTCCGGGATGCGGCAGATTCTGGCTCAAGCTCGCGGGCTTGAACAGGTGGCCGGTCGGACCGGTTGGCGACCCTTTGTCGCGGATTGACGCTTTCGGCAATTCCCCTGTCGTTTTTGCACCCGGCTGGTCGCGCACCGAGGCATATGCTGGCCCCAAAGCGCCGGCAGACGATTCGGCGCATGAATCGCCAATAAGGGGACGCCTGATGAGCCCAGCCGAATTACACGCCGACAGCATCGTTATCGACGGTCTGATCATTGCCAAATGGAACCGCGAGCTGTTCGAAGACATGCGCAAGGGCGGTCTGACGGCGGCCAACTGCACCGTGTCGGTGTGGGAGGGCTTTCAGGCCACGGTCAACAACATCGCCGCCAGCCAGAAACTGATCCGTGAAAACAGCGACCTGGTAATCCCCGTCCGCACCACCGCCGACATCCGCAAGGCCAAGGAGCAGGGCAAGACCGGCATCCTCTTCGGCTTCCAGAACGCCCACGCGTTCGAAGACCAGATCGGCTATGTCGAGGTGTTCAAGCAGCTCGGCGTCGGCATCGTGCAGATGTGCTACAACACCCAGAACCTGGTGGGCACCGGTTGCTACGAACGTGACGGCGGCCTGTCGGGCTTCGGTCGCGAGATCGTCGCCGAGATGAACCGTGTCGGCGTCATGTGCGACCTGTCCCACGTCGGTTCCAAGACCTCCGAGGAAGTCATCCTCGAATCGAAAAAACCGGTCTGCTACTCCCATTGCCTGCCGTCGGGGCTGAAAGAGCACCCGCGCAACAAGTCCGATGAAGAGCTTAAGTTCATTGCCGACCATGGTGGTTTCGTCGGCGTGACCATGTTCGCGCCGTTCCTGGCCAAGGGCATCGATTCGACCATCGACGACTACGCCGAGGCCATCGAATACACCATGAACATCGTCGGCGAAGACGCCATCGGCATCGGCACCGACTTCACCCAGGGTCACGGTCAGGACTTCTTCGAATACCTGACCCACGACAAGGGCTACGCCCGCCGTCTGACCAACTTCGGCAAGATCATCAACCCGCTGGGCATCCGCACTGTCGGCGAGTTCCCGAACCTGACCGAAACCCTGCTCAAGCGCGGCCACTCCGAGCGAGTGGTACGCAAGATCATGGGCGAAAACTGGGTCAACGTCTTGAAAGACGTCTGGGGCGAGTAAGCCGCCGCTTCCCGAATACTTTCCTCCGGCCGTCCGCGCCGGGGGCAACACCAAAATTTTTCTGGAGTTAAGTTTCCATGGCCAAGATCGCCCCGCAATTGCCAATCGAAGTCGACAGCGAGACCGGTGTCTGGACCTCCGACGCCCTGCCGATGCTGTACGTGCCACGGCATTTCTTCGTCAACAACCACATGGGCATCGAGGAAGTGCTGGGCGCCGACGCCTATGCCGAAATCCTCTACAAGGCCGGCTACAAATCCGCCTGGCACTGGTGTGAAAAAGAAGCCGAGTGCCACGGCCTGGAAGGCGTCGCGGTGTTCGAGCACTACATGAAGCGCCTGTCGCAGCGCGGCTGGGGCCTGTTCAAGATCCAGGACATCGACCTCGACAAAGGTACCGCCAGCGTCAAGCTCGAACACTCGGCGTTCGTCTACGTCTACGGCAAGGTCGGGCGCAAGGTCGACTACATGTTCACCGGCTGGTTTGCCGGTGCCATGGACCAGATCCTCGCCGCTCGCGGCAGCAAGATCCGCACCGTGGCCGAGCAGGTTTACGGTGGCTCCGAAGAAGGCCACGACGACGGCCTGTTTATCGTCAAGCCGTTGTAAGTCGAGGAACCCGCCATGGCTTTCGAAGCAATGTTCCAGCCGATCCAGATTGGCAAACTGACCATCCGCAACCGCGTGCTCAGCACTGCGCACGCCGAGGTCTACGCGACCGACGGCGGCATGACCACCGAGCGGTACGTCAAATACTACGAAGAGAAAGCCAAGGGCGGCATCGGCCTGGCGATCTGTGGCGGTTCGTCCGTGGTGGCGATCGACAGCCCTCAGCAATGGTGGAGTTCGGTGAACCTGTCCACCGACCGGATCATCCCGCACTTCCAGAATCTCGCCGACGCCATGCACAAGCACGGCGCCAAGATCATGATCCAGATTACCCACATGGGCCGTCGCTCCCGTTGGGACGGTTTCCACTGGCCGACCCTGATGTCGCCGTCGGGCATCCGTGAACCGGTGCACCGCGCTACCTGCAAAACGATTGAGCCGGAAGAAATCTGGCGGGTGATCGGCAACTACGCGCAAGCCGCGCGCCGCGCCAAGGCCGGTGGCCTGGACGGTGTTGAACTGTCGGCCGTGCACCAGCACATGATCGACCAGTTCTGGAGCCCGCGCGTCAACAAGCGGACCGACGAATGGGGCGGCACTTTCGAAGGCCGGATGAAGTTCGGTCTGGAAGTCCTGAAAGCCGTGCGCGCCGAAGTCGGTGACGATTTCTGTGTCGGCATGCGCATCTGCGGTGACGAGTTCCACCCGGACGGTCTGTCCCACGAAGACATGAAGCAGATCGCCAAGTATTACGACGACACCGGCATGCTCGATTTCATCGGCGTCGTCGGCTCGGGTTGCGACACCCACAACACCCTGGCCAACGTGATTCCGAACATGAGTTACCCGCCGGAGCCGTTCCTGCACCTGGCGGCCGGGATCAAGGAAGTGGTCAAGGTCCCGGTGCTGCACGCACAGAACATCAAGGACCCGAACCAGGCCACGCGGATTCTGGAGGGCGGTTACGTCGACATGGTCGGCATGACCCGCGCCCACATCGCCGACCCGCACCTGATCGCCAAGATCAAGATGGGCCAGGTCGACCAGATCAAACAGTGCGTCGGCGCCAACTACTGCATCGACCGTCAGTATCAGGGCCTGGACGTGCTGTGCATCCAGAACGCCGCGACCTCCCGTGAATACATGGGCGTGCCGCACATCATCGAGAAATCCACCGGGCCGAAACGCAAGGTGGTGATTGTCGGTGCCGGCCCGGCGGGAATGGAAGCTGCTCGCGTGGCAGCCGAACGCGGCCACGACGTGACCCTGTTCGAGAAGAAAGAATTCATCGGCGGCCAGATCACTACCGCCTCGAAAGCGCCGCAGCGTGACCAGATCGCCGGTATCACCCGCTGGTTCCAGCTGGAGCTGGCGCGGCTGAAAGTCGACCTGCGTCTGGGCACTGCTGCAGATGCCGACACCATCATGGACCTGCGTCCGGACATCGTGGTGCTGGCGGTCGGCGGTCATCCGTACCTGGAGCAGAACGAACACTGGGGCGCCGCCGAAGGGCTGGTCGTCAGCAGCTGGGACGTGCTCGACGGCAAAGTTGCGCCGGGCAAGAACGTGCTGGTCTACGACACCATTTGCGAGTTCACCGGGATGTCGGTGGCCGACTTCCTCGCCGACAAGGGCAGCCAGGTCGAGATCGTCACCGACGACATCAAGCCGGGCGTGGCCATCGGCGGTACATCGTTCCCGACCTACTACCGCAGCATGTACCCGAAAGAAGTGATCATGACCGGCGACATGATGCTGGAGAAGGTCTACCGCGAAGGCGACAAACTCGTCGCGGTGCTGGAGAACGAATACACCGGCGCCAAAGAGGAGCGGGTGGTGGATCAGGTGGTCGTCGAGAACGGCGTGCGCCCGGACGAAGAAATCTACTACGCCCTCAAGGACGGCTCGCGCAACAAGGGCCAGATCGACGTCGAGGCGTTGTTCGCGATCCAGCCGCAACCTTCGCTGAGCAGCAATGGCGACGGTTACCTGCTGTTCCGCATCGGTGACTGCGTGGCGCAGCGTAATACCCACGCTGCGATCTATGACGCCCTGCGGTTGTGCAAGGATTTCTAAAACCACACCGAACCAATGTGGGAGCGGGCTTGCTCGCGAAGAACGATAACGCGGTACACCTGATACACCGCGTCGCCTGATTCGCGAGCAAGCCCGCTCCCACATGAGACCCCGCGGTCTTTGGGAGCTTCACCATGCTCAACACCCTTCTTCCCATCCTGATCTTTGCTGCCCTGGGCCTCGCGGCTCTCGGCGCATTGCGACGGATAAACATGTGGCGTCGGGGCCGGGCCTCGAAGGTCGATCTGATCGGCGGCCTGTTAGCCATGCCCAAGCGCTACATGGTCGATCTGCACCACGTGGTGGCGCGGGACAAATACATCGCCAACACCCACGTCGCCACGGCGGGCGGGGCGGTGGCGTCGATCGTGCTGGCGATTCTGGTGCACGGTTTCGGCCTGCATAACCGCATCCTCGGCTACGTGTTGCTGCTGATGACGGCGGTGATGTTCGTCGGGGCGATCTTCGTTTATCGGCGTCGTCTCAATCCTCCGTCGCGGCTGTCGAAAGGCCCGTGGATGCGCCTGCCGAAAAGCCTGCTGGCGTTCTCGGCTTCGTTCTTCCTGGTGACCTTGCCGGTGGCCGGGATCCTGCCGGAGAACTTCGGCGGCTGGGTGCTCGCAGTGATTCTCGGCATTGGCGTGCTGTGGGGCGTGTCGGAACTGTTCTTCGGCATGACCTGGGGCGGCCCGATGAAGCACGCGTTCGCCGGTGCTCTGCACCTGGCTTGGCACCGTCGCCCCGAACGGTTCTCTAGAAAAGACGGGCGCGGCGGTCGTTCCACCGGTTTGAAACCGCTGGATCTGAATGATCCGACCGCGCCGCTGGGCGTGGAAAAACCCAAGGATTTCACCTGGAACCAGTTGCTCGGTTTTGACGCCTGCGTGCAGTGCGGCAAGTGCGAAGCCGCTTGCCCGGCGTTCGCCGCCGGCCAGCCGCTGAACCCGAAAAAGCTGATTCAGGACATGGTCGTCGGCCTCGCCGGCGGCACCGACGCCAAATTCGCCGGCAGCCCGTATCCGGGCAAACCGGTGGGTGAACACAGCGGCAATCCACATCAACCGATCGTCAACGGTCTGGTCGATGCCGAAACCCTGTGGTCGTGCACCACTTGCCGCGCCTGCGTCGAGGAGTGCCCGATGATGATCGAGCACGTCGATGCCATCGTCGACATGCGTCGTCACCTGACCCTGGAAAAAGGCGCGACCCCGAACAAGGGCGCCGAAGTCCTGGAAAACCTGATTGCCACCGACAACCCTGGCGGTTTCGCCCCGGGCGGACGGATGAACTGGGCGGCGGATCTGAACCTCAATCTGCTCAGCGAGAAGAAGTCCACCGACGTGTTGTTCTGGGTCGGCGACGGCGCCTTTGACATGCGCAACCAGCGCACCTTGCGTGCGTTCGTCAAAGTGCTGAAAGCGGCCAAGGTCGACTTCGCGGTGCTGGGGCTTGAAGAGCGCGACAGCGGCGACGTGGCCCGGCGTCTGGGTGATGAAGCGACCTTCCAGTTGCTCGCCAAGCGCAACATCCAGACCCTGGCCAAATACAGCTTCAACCGCATCGTCACCTGCGATCCGCACAGCTTCCATGTGCTGAAAAACGAGTACGGCGCGTTCGATGGCAACTACCTCGTGCAGCACCACAGCACTTATCTGGCGGAAATCATCCAGGCCGGCGCGCTGAACCTCGGTCAGCACAAAGGCAACAGCGTGACCTATCACGATCCGTGCTACCTCGGCCGCTACAACGGCGAGTACGAAGCGCCGCGCGAAGTGCTGCGCGCCCTCGGCATCGAGATCAAGGAAATGCAACGGTCCGGCTTCCGTTCGCGCTGCTGCGGCGGCGGTGGCGGGGCGCCGATCACTGACATTCCGGGCAAGCAGCGGATCCCCGACATGCGCATGGAAGACATCCGCGAGACCGGCGCCGAGCTGGTGGCCGTGGGTTGTCCACAGTGCACGGCGATGCTCGAAGGCGTGGTCGAACCGCGTCCGCTGATCAAGGACATCGCCGAACTGGTGGCCGACGCGCTGCTCGAAGACGCCGCGCCGAACAAGCCTGCCACCCCGGCCAAACGTGAACCTGCGGAGGCCCACTGATGAGCGACATTATCCGCCGCGACCCCCGCGCCGAATGGATCGCACGCAACCGCCTGCACCCGCTGCACGCGGCCATGCAACCGGCGCAACACAGCTGGATGGGGCCCAACGGGATCATCCGCAAGAACCTGCACGGCATCGGTTTCATCGGGCCGAACGGCATCAAGCGCATCGACCGCAGCGGCGCCCAGCAGGGCGGGGCGGTCAAACGCTCGGCAGCGGTCGAAGTGCAATTGCCGCTGCATCAGGTGCCGGCCCCGGCGTTCTACATCAGCGTGGTGCCGGACATGGTCGGCGGCCGCTTGAGCAGCCACGACCGCGACCTGCTCGGCCTGGCCCATCAACTGGCCGGCAGCGACGGCGCGGTGCTGGCCGTGGTGTTCGGCGAGCACAAGGAAAACGCTTTCGCCACGGCGGGCGTTGACCGCTTGCTGGTGCTGGAAGGTGAAGAATTCAGCGGTTATGCACCGGAGCAACGAATCCAGGGCTTGCGGGCTGTGGATAACCAGTTCAATCCGCGTCACTGGTTGCTGCCGGACAGCCGCAGCGGTGGCGGCGAACTCGGTCGGCGCTTCGCGGCTGCGCTGGGCGAGCGCCCGGCTACACGGGTGTGGCAGGTCAAGGATCAGGAGTGCATTGGCCGGGCTGGTGCCGGGTTGCAGGATCTGGCCCGTCCGGTCGCACGGCTGATTCTGGCCTCGGCCGAATGTGCCGAGCCGGTCAGCGAAACCCGTCACGAAGCGTTGCCGGTGGAGTTATCCACACCCGTCGCGCGCAGCCTGTCGCGGATTGAGGATCTGGGCGCGGTGGCGGTGGATCCTGCAGCGATTCCGATGGCCGAGGCCGAGTTCATTTTCTCCGGCGGCAACGGGGTCAAGGATTGGGAGCTTTTCCACAGGACGGCCGCTGCCCTCGGCGCTACCGAAGGCGCTTCGCGGGTGGCGGTGGACGATGGCTTCATGGCCCGCGACCGTCAGGTCGGCGCGTCCGGCACCTGGGTCACCGCGCGGGTTTACGTGGCCGTGGGGATTTCCGGGGCGATCCAGCACCTGCAAGGCATCGGAGCCTGCGACAAGGTGGTGGCGATCAACCTCGATCCGGGTTGCGACATGATCAAGCGTGCCGACCTGTCGGTGATCGGCGAAAGCGCGGAAATTCTTCAGGCCTTGATCGCGGCGGTAGAGACCTACCGCAACGAAGCCAAGCGCGATGCGGCTTAAGGAACGGTTATGAGCACAAAGATCATCAGTCTGGTTTCAATCGGCGCCCACCCGACCTCCGGCCGCCCGCGCCGCGCCGATCAGGACGCCCGCGCGGTGGAACTCGGCTTGCAACTGGCGGGGGATAACCTGCAAGTGCTGCATGCCGGCGACATCGCGGAACCGGCGCTGCGCGCCTATCTGGGCATGGGGCTTGCGCAGATGCATGTGCTGGAACAACCGGCGGGCGCAGACGCGCTGCCGGCGTTGACCGAATATTTGCGGGATGCCGGTGCACAAGTCGTACTGACTGGCAGCCAGGCGGAAACCGGCGAGGGCTCGGGAATGTTGCCGTTCCTGCTGGCCGAAGGGCTGGGCTGGCCGCTGGTGGTTGGATTGGCGCAGGTCGAGTCGATCAACGACGGTTCTGCGCTGGTGCTGCAAGCGTTGCCCCGTGGGCAGCGCCGTCGGTTGAAAGTGCGCCTGCCGTTTCTGGCGACTGTGGATAACGCTGCGCCCAAGCCTCGGCAAAGTGCTTACGGCCCGGCGCGGCGCGGCGCTCTTCAGGCTAAAGACGTGGAAGTGGTGGATGACGAATTGCTGGCCGTGGCGACCCTGCAACAGGCCAAGCCTCGGCCAAAGCGGTTGAAGGTGATCAAGGCCAAGAGCGGGGCGGACCGGATGAAGGCGGCGACGGCGAAGGCTAGTGGGGGTGGGGGGCAGGTGCTTAAGGGTGTGACTGCTGAGGCTGGGGCTGAAGCCATTCTCAAGCTGCTGATCGAAGAAGGTGTTGTTCGTTGAAGAGCAAAAGCCCCTCACCCTAGCCCTCTCCCAAGGGGAGAGGGAACTGACCGAGTTGAACTGGCTATCTACATCGACCTGCGACTTCAGCGGTGACCTTGGTTCGCCAAGCATCGATCATCCTCTCGCCTTGATTTGAGAAAACCTGAGGTCGCGATGAGCGTCCAGGTCGACGTACCTCTCGAGATCACCACGGTAGGCCCCCTCTCCCCCCGGGAGAGGGCTGGGGTGAGGGCAACGGTCATAAGCCATCCACTTACTCAAAAATTACACACAATCCCTGTTAACCACTCTGTGGATAACATGTTCGCCCCTCTCCCAACCCCATACAAACCAAGCCCTCCAGCCCCCAGATCAAAAAATAACCAGCCTAACTCGCGGTTTTTTCTGAGTTTTTCCCCAGACCAACTCCCAGAGTTGCCCCCAATCTCTGTTGGCGTTTCTGTGGATAAGATGTTCGCTATCCGCTATGAGCCATATAAACCGTGGCTTACAAAGGTCTGATCAAAAAACGCTCAATTCTCCCTTTCAACCCGCCGATCCCCGCGCAAACCCCGATTTATCAACGCCTCAAGCGCTTTTCCACAGCACCCGCCAAGTTACCCCCGAACTCTGTTGGCGCTTCTGTGGATAAGGTGTTCGCCATCCTCTGCAAGCCACGTTATCCGTGCCATGCAGTGGTTTGATCAAAAAACAATCAATCGCTAATGGAAACCCTGCTTCTGGATAAGTCACGGTTTTTCTTCACAAAACCCCGATTATTTTCCAAGGTCATCCACAGTTGTCCCCATTAGCTGTGGGTGGCTATGTGGATAACTTGTTCGCCAAACGCTGCAACCCCCAGCGGGCTTAGTCCAAGCGGCAATTGATCACATTTCATACAGTTCTAAGAACCTGCCTTGACTTCGATCCGGTGCCTGTCTTCACTGCAATGGCACAAGGACAGCCGTCACTTATCCACATCTGGTTCAGGGAGAACGCGTGATGGATACCCAGCCAAACCGCTTACCCCTCAATCCCTGCACGCTCCGCGCTCTGCCGGCACCTTCGCCGCGAAAGCGCACGTTGCGTCGTGCCGCCAATCAGCACGCCCGTCTGTAGCGCCTGATTCCTGCCCAAACCGTTGTACTGCCGTCGGGATTTCCCGGAGGCCAGGTGCCCGTTCGCCCATTGATTGCAGGCAACCGCAGAGTTGCCCCATCTGCCTGAGAGAGGAACCACCTCATGACACGGATCGCAACGCCCATCAGCGACATCAAGGAACATTACGACGTGATCGTCATCGGCTCCGGGTATGGCGGCGGCATTGCCGCCTCGCGCCTGTCCCGGGCCGGTAAAAAGGTCTGTCTGCTGGAACGCGGCCGGGAAATCCAGCCCGGCGAATACCCCAACACCATGATCGCCGCGACCGAAGAGTTGCAGGTACACGACCCGGACGGCCACATCGGCTCGCGCACCGGGCTGTTCGATCTGCACGTCAACGCCCAGCAGAACGTGGTGGTCGGTTGCGGCCTCGGCGGCACGTCGCTGATCAATGCCAACGTTTCCCTGGAGCCGACCGCCGATGTGTTCAAGGATCCACGCTGGCCGCTGGCGGTGCGCGAGGACCACGACGGCCTGCTCAAGGCGGGTTACGAAAAGGCCCGGGAGATGCTCAAACCCAATCCCTACCCGAGCACCGCGCCAAACCTGCCGAAACTCGATGCCAACAAAAAATCCGCAGACTTCCTCAAGCAAGGCGCGCACTTCTACAAGCCGCCGATCAACGTGACCTTCGACAAACTGCCCAACAACCTCAACCACGTTGGCGTCGAGCAACTGCCGTGCAACCACTGCGGCGACTGCGTTTCGGGCTGTAACAACAAGGCCAAGAACACCACGCTGATGAACTACCTGCCGGACGCCACCAATCACGGCGCGGAGATTTTCTGCCAGGCCCAGGTGCGGCATCTGGAGCGCGACGGCAACGGCTGGATCGTGCACTTCCAGTATCTCGACAGCGGCCGCGAGAAGTTCGACGCGCCGACGTTGTTCGTGAAAGCCGACATCGTGGTGGTGTCCGCCGGCACCCTCGGCTCCACCGAGATTCTGCTGCGCTCGCGGGACAAGGGCCTGGTGATGTCCGGCCAGCTCGGCGAGAACATGAGCGGCAACGGCGACATCCTCGGCTTTGGCCACAACTGCGAGCAGACCATCAACGGCATCGGTTTCGGCGCGCATTCGGCCAAGGAACTGCAACCGGTCGGCCCGTGCATCACCTCGATCATCGACATGCGCACCGAGGGTGACCGCAGCAGTCGCATGGTCATCGAGGAAGGTTCGATCCCCGGCGCACTCGGCCGGCCGATGGTGCCGGCGATGGCCGGGTTTGCCGAGATGATCGGCAAGCCCACCGACGACAGCTTCAGCGGCAAAGTGAAGTACAAGGAGCGCGAAGCCGAAAGCTTCCTGCGCGGCCCGTATCACGGCGCGCTGCACAACATGCAGACCTACCTGATCATGAGCCACGACAGCGGCCAGGGGCGCATGGTCCTCGACAGCAAGGATCAACTGCGCATCGACTGGCCGGGCGTCGGCGAGCAGGAAAACTTCAAGATCGGCAACGAACGCCTCTACCAGAGCACCAAGGCCCTGGGCGGGATCTGGGTCGAGAATCCGATCTGGACCAAGCTGCTCAAGCACAGCATCGTCTCGGTGCATCCGCTGGGCGGTTGTGTGATGGGTGAAGACGCCGCGCAAGGCGTGGTCAACCACAAGGGCCAGGTGTTCAGTGGTGCGACCGGCACCGATGTTTACGCCAATCTGTACGTGACCGACGGTGCGGTGATCCCGACGTCACTGGCGGTCAACCCGCTGCTGACCATCTCCGCCGTGAGCGAGCGCAACATGGGCCTGCTGGCCGCCGATCGTGGCTGGACGATCGATTACACGCTGCCATCGGCGCCGCGCAAACAGACCGCGCCGCCGACCCTCGGTGTACAGTTCACCGAAACCATGAAGGGCTACTTCTCCCGCGCTTTTACCGCTGCGCAAAGCACCGACCTCAAAGTCTATGAAGCCGCCGCCAAACGCGGCGAAGCGGACAACTCGCCAATCGACTTCACCCTGACCATCACCGCCAACGACCTCAACCGGATGATCAAGGAACCGGAACACGCCGCGACCATCGTCGGCACGGTGATCGCCCCGGCGCTGTCGCCGGAACCGCTGACCGCCAGTAACGGTGTGTTCAACCTGTTCGAGCAGTTCGAGCAGCAGGTCGATACGCGTCACATGAAGTACGACATGAAGCTGACCGCCGAGGACGGCCACGACTATTTCTTCAGCGCCTTCAAGACCGTGCCGGAAGACAACGGCGTGCTGAATATCTGGCACGACACCAGCACCCTCTACGTCACGCTGTATCGCGGGCCGGACAAGACCGGCGAGGTGATCGGCTCCGGGGTGATGCACATCAAACCGACCGATTTCGCCAAGCAGATGACCACCATGAAAGTCCTCAATGCGCGCAACGAGCGTGAGCGCATCGAAGGGCTGGCGCGGTTCGGCAAGTTCTTCGCCGGGATTCTCTGGGAGAGTTACGGCGGGGTGTTTGCCGGCGACAAATACTTCAACCCCGACGCACCGCCACGCTTGAAACGGCCACTGGATGCGCCGACGCCGGCCGTGCATTTCTTCTCCACCGAAGATGGCTTGCAGTTGCGCCTGACTCGTTATCAGGCCGGTAACAAAGGCCCGGTGATGCTGGTGCATGGTTTGGGTGTGGGCTCGAATATCTTCTCGACCGATACGATCCAGACCAACCTGCTCGAATTTCTGTGCAAGCACGACTACGACGTGTGGCTGCTGGATTTCCGGGTGAGCATCCTGCTGCCGGCGAGCAAGAAGGAATGGAACGGCGACCAGATCGCCCAGTACGACTTCAAGGCCGCCATCGCACAGATCCAGCAGGAAACCAAAGCCAAAGACGTGCAGTGCGTGGTGCATTGCTACGGCGCCACCACCTTCTTCATGTCGCTGCTCGCCGGTTTGCAGGGCGTGCGTTCGGTGGTCTGCTCGCAGATTGCCGCCGACACGGTGGTCGCGACCGCAACGGGGCTGAAGGCCGGTCTGCACTTGCCAGGAATGCTCGACGCGATCGGTATCAAATCCATGACCGCCTATGCCGACAGCAAGGAGAACTGGTTTAACCGCCTCTACGACAAGGCGCTCAACGGCTACGCACGGATCGAAGCCCAGGGCTATTGCACCAACCCGGTGTGCCACCGCATCACCTTCATGTACGCCTCGCTCTATCGCCACGACACCCTCAACGAGACGCTGCACGACAACCTGCACGAGCTGTTCGGCGAGTCGAACATCGAGACCTTCGAGCATTTGGCGCTGATCGTGCGCAAAGGGCATCTGGTGGATTTCAAAGGGCACGACGTGTACATGCCGCACTTCGACCGGCTGACCATGCCGATCTGCTTCATCAGCGGCGCCGACAACCAGTGTTATCTGCCGGAAAGCACGCTCAAGACCTACCAGCGGGTTTGCGAGAAACACGGATCGGAACGCTACAGCCGGCATGTGGTGCCGGGTTACGGCCATATCGATTGCATGTTCGGCAAGAACGCGGTGGTCGATGTGTATCCGATCATCCTTGAACACCTGGAGAAAACAGCCCTCGGTTGATCTCGGACCGAGTCGTCCGCTTCGCGGGCTTGCTCGCGAAAGCGGAATGTCTGGCGCTGCATCTCTCAGGTCTGCACAAGGAAATGGATGACATGGACAGCTACATCCGCTGGTTTCAACGCTTCATCTGGCTCGGCATTGCGATGAACATGGTGTTTGCGATCCCGGCGCTGTTTGCGCCGGGGTTGCTGACATCGGTGGTCGGCCTGCCGCCGCAACTCTCCGACCCGTGGCTGGAAAACGCCGGGATGCTGCTGGTCGGCATCAGCGTGTTCTACATGCCGTCGGGCTTCAACGCGCCGCGCTACGTGGTGCATTCCTGGCTGTGCGTGCTGACGCGGCTGATCGCCGTGGCGTTCTGGATTTACCTGATCAACACCAGCAGTCAGGGTTCGGTGTTCGTGCCGATGCTGATGGGCGATCTGAGCTTTTTCCTGATCCTCGGCATCCTGCTGTACCTCGGCACCACGCCTGAAAACCGGCCACTGGCGCTGCTCTGTGACGGCTGGCGCGAATGGCGCACAGCGTGGGCGCGGCAGTGGCAGAGTCACGCGTTCAAGGTCGGCACGCTGATCGTTGTAGCACTGCTGGCGTTCATCGGTTACCAGACCTGGTATCAGATGCTGCGCGTGGTGCCGGAGCAGGAGTACGCCTCCGACGAAGACCACTACAAATACGCCGCCATCGGTCTCGGCATAGAGGCGCGGATTCCGTATTACCTGTTCTCCGTGCTGCCACAGATGTGCCCGGAAAAGCTGCCAAAACCCGGCGGCTGGGAGGTCTTCGGTTTCCTGTTCGAGAACGGCAAGGACCTGCCGATCGGCATGGCCAAGCGGCAGATCGGCTACCCGACCGTCGAGCCGAACTGCGCGCTGTGCCACACCGGTTCCTACCGGGCCAATGCCAGCGACGTCGCGGTCAACGTGCCGAGCGCACCGGCCAATACCCTGCAACTGCAGGCTTTCCAGTGGTTCGCCTACGACTGCGCCAGTGATCCGAAATTCACCACCGACGCGGTGATGGCGGCGATCAACAGCAAGTTCCAGCTGGGCTTTTTCGAGCGGATCTACAACCGTTACCTGATCATCCCGATGGCCAAGACCGCGCTGCTCAAACAGAAGCAGGCCTACGCCTGGCAGAAGCTGCGCCCGCAACAGGGGCCGGGGCGCACCGACACGTTCAACCCGACGAAAATGGTGGTGTTCGGCTTCCCGGATGACTCGACCATCGGCACCGTCGACCTGCCGCAAGTGTGGAACCAGAAACCCCGGGAATCGATGTACCTGCACTGGGACGGCAATAACAACAAGATCCATGAGCGCAACTATGCTGCCGCGATGGCCGTGGGCGCGACGCCGGAATCGGTGCTGCCGCCAAGTTTCAACCGCGTCACCAACTGGCTGCTCGGGCACAAGGCGCCGGCGTGGCCGTGGGCACTGGATCAGGCCAAAGTCGCCCAGGGCAAACCGGTGTGGGAGGCTAACTGCGCGGGTTGTCACGATTTCGGTCGCGTCGACACCGGGCAAGTCACCACCAACATCGACCAGCTCGGCACCGATCCGCACCGGCTGAACTCGTTCACCACCGGGCTGGTGGCGGCGTTCCACACCTTCAAGAAACCGCCGTTCGATTTCGGCGCCTATCGCAAGACCCAGAGCTACAGCAACACGCCCACCGACGGCATCTGGCTGCGTGCGCCGTACCTGCACAACGGTTCGGTGCCGACCCTGTGGGACTTGCTGCAACCGCCGGAAAAACGTCCGCAGGTGTTCATCACCGGCTCCGATGTCTACGACCCGGTCAACGTCGGTTTCGTGACCAGTGGCGCCCAGGCCAAAGCTTCGGCGGACTTCACCTACGACACGCGCCTGGAGGGCAACCACAACAGCGGTCACCTGTACGGCACGACACTGTCGAACGACGACAAGCGTGCGCTGATCGAATTCATGAAAACCCTGTGAACCCTTACGGATAGAGGATTACGTCATGTCAGCGGTCGGTCATCTGAAACACGAATACGACAAGGTCAAGGTGCGCCTGCACGGCTTGTTCACGCGCATCGAAATGGCCTGGATGAAGCTCATCAGCGAGCTGGAGCCGCAGGAGTTTCAAGCCATCATCAAATTGCTCCAGCGTGGTCACGACCAGGCGCAGTACGTGCTCAAGCACGGCGAGCTGCCGGACGACGAACCGGCCGTTCCGTGGGAGTTGTCCCATGGCCTGTCGATCCTGCGCATCGGCAACGCGACGCCGTTGCCGCAATCGCCCGATCAACTGCAGACCAAGGTGCTCAAGGACGGCACGCTGCTCGGCTGTCGCAAGTGGGAGCTGCTGGATCTGCTGTGGAGCGAGGCGCTGCTCAAGTGGATCGAGAACCTGCGCCATCACGCGACCTTCGGCACCGATCCGGCGCTGGTGAAAATGGATCGCCAGGTAACGCTGGCGATTGCCGGCGACTGGGGCACCGGGCCGTTCAACAGCCATGCACCGGCGGTGTCGGTGGCGAACCAGATGGCACTGGCCAATGCCGATTTCACCATTCACCTGGGGGACGTTTATTACGCCGGCACCCACTCCCAGGAAGACACCGACATGGCCGGCTGGCCGATGGGCACCCACGGCTCGTTCACCCTCAATTCCAACCACGAGATGTACAGCGGCGCCCACGGCTATTTCAAGGAACTGGCCGCGCGCTTTCCGGGGCAGCAGGGCACCAGCTACTTTGCCCTGATCAACGACGACTGGCTGATTGTCGGGCTGGACACGGCGTACGCCTCGGACGTCATGAACCTGTACATGGACGGCACGCTGAACAAGCCGCAGATCGAGTGGATGAAAGGCCTGCCGAAGCGCAAGAAACTCATGGTGCTCAGCCACCATCAGGGCTTCGACATCACCGGGCACAACAAGACCGCGCTGTATCAACCGGTGTGCGATGCATTGGGGCGCGAGCCGGATTACTGGTACTGGGGGCATCTGCATAACGGCATCGTCTATGCGCCACAAGGTGGACTGCATGCGCGCTGTGCCGGGCACGGAGCGATTCCCTATGGGATCACCAGCGAGCTGAACGGGCATTCGCGGGTGCTGTTTTCGGAGACGAAGGATGCGAACGATCCGGACTATCCGCTGCGGGTGTTGAACGGGTACGCGAAGATCAGGTTGGTGGGGGAGGAGATTTTCGAGGAGTTTATTGGCGAGGATGGATCGGTGAGGTGGTCATCGAAGTGATCCGTTTGATCGATCCCGCGCAGGACGCGGGAACGATCAATGATGCGAATCAGCCCTGAACCGGAACACCCTTGAGATACGGCGCAGGCTCGGCCCCGAGGTTGCTCAGCATCCGCTCGCTGTACCAGTCCACGAAGTTGACCACGCCGAATTCATAAGTCTTGGAATACGGCCCTGGCTGGTACGCGGTGGAGTTGATCCCGCGCTGGTTTTCTTCGGCCAGGCGACGGTCCTGATCGTTGGTCGCGTCCCACACTTTGCGCATGCGCTCGACGTCGTAGTCCACGCCTTCGACCGCATCCTTGTGCACGATCCACTTGGTGGTGACCATGGTTTCCTGGGCGCTGATCGGCCACACGGTGAACACGATGATGTGGTCGCCCATGCAGTGGTTCCACGAGTGCGGCAGGTGCAGGATGCGCATCGAACCCAGATCCGGGTTCTTGATCCGGCCCATCAGTTTGGCGCAGCCCTGTTTGCCGTCCATGGTCATCGACACAGTGCCCTTGAGCAGCGGCATGCGCACGATGCGGTTGCGCAGGCCGAAACTGGCGTGGGCGTAAGGGATTTTCTCGGCTTCCCAGGCAGCGGCGGAGGCGGCGACGTGATCCTTGAACGCCTGATCGGCGCGCGGGTCGGTGACGTCGTCCCACTCCAGCAGGGTTTTCAGCAACTCCGGGTGCGAACCGTTGCAGTGGTAGCACTCGCGGTTGTTTTCCAGCACCAGCTTCCAGTTGGCCTTTTCCATCAAGGTGGTGGTAATCGCCACCTTGGTGTTTTCCATGTCGTACGGTTCCATGTAGTGGTTCAGCGTCGACAGGAAGTCATCGATGGCCGGCGGGTTCTCCGCCAGGCTGATGAAGATGTAGCCGCCGGCAGTCTTCACACTCACCGGTTTGAGGCCGTATTGCTTCATGTCGAAGTCGGCGCCCATCTCGGTGCCTGCGAACAGCAAGCGACCGTCCAGCTCATAGGTCCACTGGTGGTAGTGGCAGACCAGTTTGGCGACCTTGCCCTTGTCGCTGGTGCACAGGCGCGAGCCACGGTGGCGGCAGACGTTGTGGAACGCGTGCACCACGCCTTCGGCTCCGCGAATGACGATGATCGGGTTCTTGCCGATCTGCAGGGTGATGTAGTTGCCCTTGGCCGGGATTTCGCAGGTCATGCCCGCGATCAACCACTCTTTCTGGAAGATCTCCTGCATGTCGATATCGAACAGGCGTTCGTCACTGTAGAACGGTTGCGGCAGCGAATAGGTGCGCTCGCGCTCCTGCAGCATTTGCGCGGTGGCCTTGCGTGCGGGTTCCAGCAGGTCGCCCAGGCTGATTTTTGCGGTGTCCATCGATGAATTCCTCAAGGCCATCTGCGTGGCCGCGAAAGTGGCTGATCAGGGTTGCTACGCAAGGTGTAAAGAATCTGTTTGTGTTGGGGGCGAGTGTGGGGCCGGCGCTGCCCGGAACCTTATCCATGGGCGACATGGTGCAATCTGTTCCCGACGCGCAACCCCCGGTGGTTGGGGGCTGGTCGCGATAAGTATGTGAATGTCGCGGATAGGTAAACGGGCCGTTCGCGCTATACGCAGAATCGCCACATGAAGGCCGACAGTCGGCCGTGGAGAACAGCATGTCGAACAGCTTCCTGAATCCGGTCACCACCCAGACCTGGGCCAATGGCCGACACATCGTCCGTTGCGTCAAAGTCATCCAGGAAACCTGGGATGTGCGCACCTTCTGCTTCATGGCCGACCAGCCGATCCTGTTCTTCTTCAAGCCCGGGCAGTTCGTGACCCTGGAGCTGGAAATCGACGGCCAGCCGATCATGCGTTCGTACACCATCTCCAGCTCGCCGTCGGTGCCGTACAGCTTTTCGGTGACCATCAAGCGCGTGCCGGGGGGCAAGGTGTCCAACTGGCTGCACGACACCCTGCATGAAGGTCAGGAGCTGGCGGTGCACGGACCGGTCGGGCTGTTCAACGCCATCGATTTCCCGAGCCCGAAAGTGCTGTACCTCAGCGGCGGTGTCGGCATCACCCCGGTGATGTCCATGGCGCGCTGGTTCTACGACACCAACGGCAACGTCGACATGACGTTCATCCATAGTGCCCGTTCGCCGAAAGACATCATTTACCACCGCGAGCTGGAACACATGGCGTCGCGGATCGACAACTTCAGCCTGCACCTGATCTGCGAGAAACACGGGCTGGGCGAGCCTTGGGCCGGCTATCGCGGCTACCTCAACCACAAGATGCTGGAACTGATGGTGCCGGACTTCCTCGAGCGCGAAGTCTTCTGCTGCGGCCCGACGCCGTACATGACGGCGGTCAAGCGCCTGCTGGAAAACGCCGGTTACGACATGAAGCGCTATCACGAGGAATCCTTTGGTGCCACGCCACCGGAGGCTCGTGCCGACGCGGTGGAGCAGGCGGAACAGGCGGCAGAGGCGCCGGAAGTGCCGGCGGCGGATCTGCACCTGGTGGAATTCACCTCATCGGACAAGAGCATCCGCGTAGCCCCGGGCGAGACCGTGCATGCGGCGGCGGCGAAGGTCGGCCTGATGATTCCGAAAGCCTGCGGCATGGGGATTTGCGGGACGTGCAAGGTGCTCAAGCTGGGCGGCGAGGTGGAGATGGATCACAACGGCGGTATTACTGAGGACGACGAGGCGGAGGGGTACATTCTTTCTTGCTGCAGCGTGCCGAAGGGGGATGTGCGGATCGAATATTGATCGGCGGTGGGGCGGTCTCCTGCGCCAGGCTTACCCCTCACCCCAGCCCTCTCCCCAGGGAGAGGGAGCTGATCGAGGTGTCTAGCGTTCTATATCGACCTGCAAAACCTTATCGATTATGGATTCGGCAAAGCAGGCTCAGGTCGGCGTAATTCAGGAGCATCCCCCGTTCAGTCCCCTCTCCCTCTGGGCGGTCCGACGTTTCGGGAGGGCTAGGGTGAGGGGGATTTCACAGACTTGCTGATCAATCCACAAACAAATCCGTCATCAACTTCGCATCACTCCCCGGCTCAAAGCGGTAATGATCAAACCCAGTCACACCGCTTTCGCGCAAGATCTCCTCATCAATCAACAACCGCCCGGTAATCCGCCGCTCGCTACTGCTCAAAATCACATGCGCCGCATCCGCCATGATCGCCGGCGTACGCGCATGCTTGAACGACTCGCGATTGCCCAGCTGAAACTCGATCGCCGCCGTGGCGATCATGGTCTGCGGCCATAGCGAATTGACGCTGATCCCGTAGTTGGCGAACTCCTCGCTCATCCCGACCGTCAGCATGCTCATGCCGTACTTGGTCACGGTGTAGGGGCTGTACTGGGCGAACCATTTGCTTGCCAGATTCAGTGGCGGTGACAGGTTGAGAATGTGCCCGGAGGACTTCTTCAGATAGGGCAGGGCCGCCTGGCTGCACAGCAACACCGCGCGGGTGTTGATCTGGTGCATCAGGTCGAAACGCTTGAGTTCGATGTGCTGCACACCGGTCAACTTGATCGCCCCGGCGTTGTTCACCAGCGCATCGATCCCGCCGAAATGTTCATTGGCCTGGGCCAGCGCCTGACGCACCGCGTCTTCCTCGCGCACATCCAGTTGCAGTGCCAGGGCCTTGCCGCCGGCCGCTTCGACTTCCGCCGCGACGCTGTGGATGGTGCCGGGCAATTTGGCGTGGGGCTCGGCGCTCTTGGCCGCGATCACGATATTGGCCCCGTCCTGTGCAGCCCGCAGCGCAATCTCGCGCCCGATGCCACGGCTGGCGCCAGTGATGAACAAGGTTTTGCCTGTTAGCGACATGCGCAAGCTCCTGCTTATTGTTATGTGAGCGATGGCTCGACAGACAATGTAGACGATGGAGCTGAAACGGGATGGGGGAGGAGCTGTGGCGGGGGAGCAGGCTCCCGCGCCACGGGAGGGAAATCAGGCCGACATGACTTCGCGGATGTCGCGTGCCAGTTCGCGTACGCGTTCCTCTTCGGTGTCCCACGAACACATGAAGCGGGCGCCGCCCTTGCCGATAAAGGTGTAGAAGCGCCAGCCGCGCGCGGTCAGGGCGGCGATGGCTGGTTCCGAGAGTTGCAGGAACACGCCATTGGCCTGGACCGGGAACATCAGTTCCACGCCCGGGATGTCGCTGACCAGTTCAGCCAGCAGTTGCGCGCAGTGGTTGGCGTGGCGGGCGTATTTGAGCCAGGCGTCGTTTTCCAGGATGCCGACCCACGGCGCCGACAGGAAGCGCATCTTTGACGCAAGCTGCCCGGCCTGTTTGCAGCGGTAGTCGAAGTCTTCGGCCAGTTTGTGGTTGAAGAACAGGATCGCTTCACCCACCGCCATGCCGTTTTTCGTGCCGCCGAAGCACAGCACGTCGACGCCGGCCTTCCAGGTCAGGTCCGCCGGCGAGCAGCCGAGGAATGCGCAGGCGTTGGAGAAGCGGGCGCCGTCCATGTGCAGGTTCAGGCCCAGTTCCTTGCAAGTGTCGCTGATGGCGCGGACTTCTTCCGGGGTATAGACGCTGCCGACTTCGGTGGCCTGGGTCAGGGTCACGACGCGCGGTTTCGGGTAGTGGATGTCCTGGCGCTTGAGCGCGACTTCGCGGATCGAGGCCGGGGTGATCTTGCCGTTTTCAGTGCCGGCGATCAGCAGTTTCGAACCGTTGGAGAAGAATTCCGGTGCGCCGCATTCGTCGGTTTCGACGTGGGCGGTTTCCGAGCAGATCACGCTGTGGTAACTCTGGCACAGCGACGACAGCGCGAGGGAGTTGGCGGCGGTGCCGTTGAAAGCGAAGAACACTTCGCAATCGGTCTCGAACAGCTTGCGGAAATAATCGGAGGCGCGTGCTGTCCACTCATCGTCGCCATAGGCGCGCTGGTGGCCGTGGTTGGCCTGTTCCATGGCAGCCCAGGCTTCGGGGCAGATACCGGAGTAGTTGTCGCTGGCGAATTGTTGGCTCTTGTCGGTCATGGCCGGCTTCCGTGATCGAGGCGCTTGTGGCGCTTCGTGGGGTCAATGATGGTGCGCACTGTACCGAAGATCATCCGGGGAGCACACGGGATGTCGCTGTCAGAACTTTACAAGGATGCGAGCCGATTATGCACCTGAGCCAGCGCGACGGCGCACTCGATCTGCTCAAGTGGCTGGCGCTGCTGAGCATGCTGCTCGATCACCTGCGATATGTCGGGATCAGCGCCGATTGGCTGTATGTACCGGGACGGCTGGCGTTCCCGTGGTTCTGCCTGGCGATGGCAGCGAATCTGGCGCGGGACGGCGCGCGCAGGACCGAATGGCGCTATCTGGGCTGGTTGCTGCTGTTCAGCGCTGTGAGTGAAATTCCCTACCGTTTGTACATTCCCGAACCCGACACTTTGAACGTGATGCCCACGCTGGCGCTGGGCCTGCTGGTGGCGCGGGGTTGGCAGGATCGAGCGCTGATTTCGCGATTGCTCGCCGTCGGCGCGCTGCTGTTGGCGGCAATGTTCCCGGAGCGACTGATGTTCGGTCTGTTCGGCGTTCTGCTGCCGCTGGCGATGTTGTTGGTGTTTCGCAAACCCTGGTTTTTCAGCCTGCTGCCGGGGCTGGTGTGTCTGGCCGCGAATCAATGGCGGGCGCTCTACGAATCCGCGCAGTTCGGCAACCTCGTCGCCATCCTCGGGATTGCGACCTGCCTGATCGCGCCACTGCTCGGAATGTTCCTGTTGCGACATGCCACTTACCTCCACGCGCCACCCATGCGGCGCTGGGCGTATGCGCTCTATCCCGCGCATTTCATGGTTCTTCTGGCCTTGCGCCAGCTGCTTGTTTGAGTCCGTCGCCGCCGCCATGTCGTAAACGCACCTTTGCGTGGCGTCCGTAGGCATTTGACCTCTCTGCGCCGGCCATACCATCGCATCAAAGGGCACTGGCTGAACGCCGTGCCTTACCGAGACGAATGGCGCACAGATGCCGCTGGGAGAGACGCGATGTTCAGCAAGCAAGACCGGATCCAGGGTTACGACGATGCACTGCTGGCGGCGATGAATGCCGAGGAGCAACGTCAGGAAGATCACATCGAGCTGATCGCGTCGGAGAACTACACCAGCAAACGCGTCATGGAAGCGCAAGGCAGCGGCCTGACCAACAAATACGCCGAAGGTTATCCGGGCAAGCGCTACTACGGTGGCTGCGAGCACGTCGACAAGGTCGAAGCGCTGGCCATCGAACGCGCCAAGCAGCTGTTCGGCGCCGATTACGCCAACGTCCAGCCGCACTCCGGTTCCTCGGCCAACAGCGCCGTGTACCTGGCCCTGCTGCAAGCGGGCGACACCATTCTCGGCATGAGCCTGGCCCACGGCGGTCACCTGACCCACGGCGCCAAGGTGTCGTCTTCGGGCAAGCTGTACAACGCCGTGCAGTACGGTATCGACACCAACACCGGTCTGATCGATTACGACGAAGTCGAGCGTCTGGCTGTCGAGTGCAAACCGAAAATGATCGTCGCCGGTTTCTCGGCCTACTCCAAAACCCTCGACTTCCCGCGTTTCCGTCAGATCGCCGACAAGGTCGGTGCGCTGCTGTTCGTCGACATGGCCCACGTCGCCGGTCTGGTGGCTGCCGGTCTGTACCCGAACCCGCTGCCGTACGCCGACGTGGTCACCACCACCACCCACAAGACCCTGCGCGGTCCGCGTGGCGGCCTGATCCTGGCCAAGTCCAACGAAGAAATCGAGAAGAAGCTCAACGCGGCGGTATTCCCCGGCGCCCAGGGCGGCCCGCTGATGCACGTCATCGCCGGCAAGGCCGTGTGCTTCAAGGAAGCGCTGGAGCCAGGCTTCAAGGCTTATCAGCAACAAGTGATCGACAACGCCCAGGCGATGGCGAGCGTATTTATCAAACGTGGCTACGATGTAGTGTCCGGCGGCACCGACAACCACCTGTTCCTGGTCAGCCTGATCCGTCAGGGCCTCACCGGTAAGGACGCAGACGCCGCCCTCGGTCGCGCTCACATCACCGTCAACAAGAACGCCGTACCGAACGACCCGCAGTCGCCGTTCGTCACCTCCGGCCTGCGCATCGGCACCCCGGCGGTGACCACGCGCGGCTTCAAGGTGACCCAGTGCGTGACGCTGGCCGGCTGGATCTGCGACATCCTCGACAACCTCGGCGATGCCGATGTCGAGGCCAACGTCGCCCAGCAGGTTTCGGCCCTGTGCGCTGACTTCCCGGTTTATCGCTGAGCGTTCTGGAGTACATGACTATGCAACGCTATTCGGGCTTCGGCCTCTTCAAACACTCCCTCAGCCACCACGAAAACTGGCAGCGCATGTGGCGCACGCCGACCCCGAAAAAGGTCTACGACGTGGTCATCGTCGGCGGCGGCGGGCACGGTCTGGCGACGGCCTACTATCTGGCCAAAGAGCACGGCATCACCAACGTGGCCGTGGTCGAGAAGGGCTGGCTCGGCGGCGGTAACACTGCGCGCAACACCACCATCGTTCGCTCCAACTACCTGTGGGACGAGTCGGCGCACCTGTACGAACACGCGATGAAACTGTGGGAAGGCCTGTCTCAGGATCTGAACTACAACGTGATGTTCTCCCAGCGCGGCGTCTACAACCTGTGCCACACCCTGCAGGACATCCGTGATTCCGAGCGTCGGGTCAGCGCCAACCGCCTCAACGGCGTGGACGGCGAACTGCTCAACGCCAAGCAGGTCGCGGACGAAATTCCGTACCTCGACTGCTCGAAAAACACCCGCTACCCGGTGATGGGCGCAACCGTTCAGCGTCGCGGCGGCGTGGCCCGTCACGATGCCGTGGCGTGGGGCTTTGCCCGTGCCGCCGACGCCCTCGGCGTGGACTTGATCCAGCAGACCGAAGTGATCGGTTTCCGCAAGGAAAACGGCGTGTGCATCGGCGTTGAAACCAACAAGGGCTTCATCGGCGCCAAGCGCGTCGGCGTGGTCACCGCCGGTAACTCCGGGCACATGGCCAAGCTCGCCGGTTTCCGCCTGCCGATCGAATCCCACCCGCTGCAAGCGCTGGTGTCCGAGCCGATCAAACCGATTATCGACAGCGTGATCATGTCCAATGCCGTGCACGGTTACATCAGCCAGTCCGACAAGGGCGACCTGGTGATCGGCGCCGGTATCGACGGCTACAACGGCTACGGTCAGCGCGGTTCGTACCCGGTGATCGAACACACCATCCAGGCCATCGTCGAGATGTTCCCGGTGCTGTCGCGGGTGCGCATGAACCGTCAGTGGGGCGGCATCGTCGATACCACACCGGATGCCTGCCCGATCATTTCGAAAACCCCGGTCCCGAACATGTTCTTCAACTGCGGTTGGGGTACCGGCGGCTTCAAGGCAACTCCTGGCTCGGGCAACGTGTTTGCCGCGAGTCTGGCCAAGGGTGAAATGCACCCGCTGGCCGCACCGTTTTCCATCGACCGTTTCCACAACGGCGCACTGATCGACGAACACGGCGCTGCTGCCGTCGCCCACTAACAGGAGAAATCCCTATGTTGCACATCTTCTGTCCTCACTGCGGCGAACTGCGCTCCGAAGAGGAATTCCACGCATCCGGCCAGGCGCACATTCCGCGTCCGCTGGATCCGAACAGCTGCACCGACGAGGAGTGGGGCGACTACATGTTCTTCCGCGACAACCCTCGCGGTCTGCACCACGAGTTGTGGGATCACGTCGCCGGTTGCCGCCAGTACTTCAACGTCACCCGCGACACCGTGACCTACGAGATTCTCGAAACCTACAAGATCGGCACCAAGCCGCAATTCACCGACAAGGCTGACACTGCGAAAACAGCCACGACGGCGCTGGGAGAGAAGGTATGAGCCAGACCAATCGCCTGTCCAACGGTGGACGGATCGACCGCAACAAAGTGCTGAGCTTCACCTTCAACGGCCAGACCTATAAAGGGTTTGAGGGCGACTCGCTGGCCGCTGCACTGCTGGCCAACGGCGTCGATATCATTGGCCGCAGCTTCAAGTATTCGCGTCCGCGCGGCATCTTCGCCGCCGGTGCCGAAGAGCCGAACGCGGTGCTGCAGATCGGTGCGACCGAAGCCACCCAGATCCCTAACGTGCGCGCCACGCAACAGGCGCTGTACCAGGGCCTGGTCGCCACCAGCACCAACGGCTGGCCGAGCGTCAACAACGACATGATGGGGATTCTCGGCAAGGTCGGCGGCAAGCTGATGCCGCCGGGTTTCTACTACAAAACCTTCATGTACCCGCAATCGTTCTGGATGACTTACGAGAAGTACATTCGCAAGGCCGCAGGTCTGGGTCGCTCGCCGACCGAAGTCGATCCGGACACCTACGATTACATGAACCAGCACTGCGACGTGCTGATCGTCGGCGCCGGCCCGGCCGGTCTGGCTGCTGCCCTGGCCGCTGCGCGTAGCGGTGCCCGCGTGATCATCGCCGATGAACAGGAAGAGTTCGGCGGCAGCCTGCTCGATTCCCGCGAAAGCCTCGACGGCAAACCAGCCGTGGACTGGGTCGCCAGTGTCGTTGCTGAATTGAAGAACACTCCGGACGTGCTGCTGTTGCCGCGCGCCACGGTCAACGGTTACCACGACCACAACTTCCTGACCATTCACGAACGCCTCACCGATCACCTCGGCGACCGCGCGCCGATCGGCCAGGTGCGTCAGCGCATCCACCGTGTCCGCGCCAAGCGCGTGGTGCTGGCGACCGGCGCTCACGAGCGTCCGCTGGTCTACGGCAACAACGACGTGCCGGGCAACATGCTCGCCGGTGCCGTATCGACTTACGTGCGCCGTTACGGCGTGGCACCGGGCAAGAAGCTTGTGCTGGGAGTCAACAACGATCACGCCTACCGCGTGGCGCTGGACTGGCTCGACGCAAGCCTGCAGGTGGTCGCCATTGCCGACGCCCGCAGCAATCCGCGTGGTGCGCTGGTGGAAGAAGCCCGCGCCAAAGGCATTCGCATCCTCACCGGCAGCGCCGTGATCGAGGCCCGTGGCAGCAAGCACGTGACCGCTGCCCGCGTGGCAGCGATCGATGTCAAAGGCCACAAGGTCACCAGCCCGGGCGAATGGCTCGACTGCGACCTGATCGCCAGCTCCGGCGGTTACAGCCCGGTGGTTCACCTGGCGTCGCACCTCGGCGGCAAGCCGATCTGGCGCGAAGACATCCTCGGTTTCGTACCGGGCGAAGCACCGCAGAAACGCGTGTGCGTCGGTGGCATCAACGGCGTCTACGGTCTCGGTGATTCGCTGGCTGACGGTTTTGAAGGCGGCGTGCGCGCTGCGTCCGAAGCCGGTTTCCAGAGCGTCGAAGCAGTCCTGCCGAAAGCCCTGAGCCGTCTGGAAGAACCGACGCTGGCGCTGTTCCAGGTGCCGCACGAAAAAGCCACCGCACGGGCGCCGAAGCAATTCGTCGACCTGCAGAACGACGTGACCGCCGCCGCCATCGAACTGGCGACCCGCGAAGGTTTCGAGTCGGTCGAGCACGTCAAACGCTACACAGCGCTGGGCTTCGGCACCGATCAGGGCAAGCTCGGCAACGTGAACGGCCTGGCCATCGCTGCCCGCTCGCTGAACGTGACCATCCCGCAGATGGGCACCACGATGTTCCGTCCGAACTACACGCCGGTCACTTTCGGCGCGGTAGCGGGTCGTCACTGCGGGCACATCTTCGAACCTGTGCGTTACACCGCACTGCATCAATGGCACCTGAAAAACGGCGCCGAGTTCGAAGACGTCGGTCAGTGGAAACGTCCGTGGTACTTCCCGAAAAACGGCGAAGACATGCATGCCGCCGTCAAACGCGAATGCAAGGCTGTGCGTGACAGCGTCGGTCTGCTGGACGCTTCGACCCTGGGCAAGATCGACATCCAGGGCCCGGACGCCCGTGAGTTCCTCAACCGCGTGTACACCAACGCCTGGACCAAGCTCGATGTGGGCAAGGCCCGCTACGGCCTGATGTGCAAGGAAGACGGCATGGTCTTCGACGACGGTGTTACGGCGTGTCTGGCCGACAACCATTTCGTCATGACCACCACTACCGGCGGCGCGGCTCGCGTACTGCAATGGCTGGAGCTGTACCACCAGACCGAATGGCCAGAGATGAAGGTCTACTTCACCTCCGTCACCGACCACTGGGCGACCATGACCCTGTCCGGCCCGAACAGCCGCAAGCTGCTCAGCGCCGTGACCGACATCGATCTGGCCAACGAAGCGTTCCCGTTCATGACCTGGAAAGAAGGTCTGGTCGGCGGTGTGCCGGCGCGGGTGTTCCGCATCTCGTTCACCGGTGAGCTGTCGTACGAAGTCAACGTCCAGGCCGACTACGCCATGGGCGTGCTGGAAAAAATCGTCGAGGCCGGCAAGCAGTACAACCTGACGCCGTACGGCACCGAAACCATGCACGTTCTGCGGGCCGAGAAGGGCTTCATCATCGTCGGCCAGGACACCGACGGCTCGATGACCCCGGACGACCTGAACATGGGCTGGTGCGTCGGTCGCACCAAACCGTTCTCGTGGATCGGCCAGCGCGGCATGAACCGTGAAGACTGCGTGCGTGACCAGCGTAAGCAACTGGTGGGCCTGAAACCGGTCGATCCGAATGTCTGGCTGCCGGAGGGGGCGCAACTGGTGTTCAACACCAAGCAGTCGATCCCTATGACCATGGTCGGCCACGTGACCTCCAGCTACGCGCACAACTCCCTCGGCTATTCGTTTGCCATGGGCGTGGTGAAGGGCGGTCTGAAGCGTCTGGGCGAGCGGGTGTTCGCACCGCTGGCGGACGGCAGCGTGATCGAGGCGGAAATCGTTTCTTCGGTGTTCTTCGATCCGAAAGGCGATCGCCAGAACATCTAATTGATCGCTCCCGCGCCTGGCGCGGGAGCGACACCGAATTCAGGAAGGGTGCTTTATGACCGCAGCCAACGTTTACCAACAACGCCCGACCACCGGGGCCAAGGCCGAGTCGTCGCTGCATCACGCCGACCTCGCCAGCCTGGTCGGCAAGGGCCGCAAGACCGCCGGTGTGACCGTGCGCGAGAAGAAACTCCTCGGCCATCTGACCATTCGTGGCGACGGCCACGATGCCGCGTTCGCCGCCGGTGTGCACAAGGCGCTGGGCATCGAATTGCCGGGCGCTCTGAGCGTGATCGTCAAAGGCGAAACCAGCCTGCAGTGGATGGGCCCGGACGAGTGGCTGCTGATCGTGCCGAGCGGTGAAGAATTCGCCGCCGAGCAGAAACTGCGCGAAGCGCTGGGCGATCTGCACATCGCAATCGTCAACGTCAGCGGCGGCCAGCAGGTGCTCGAATTGAGCGGCCCGAACGTGCGTCAGGTGCTGATGAAATCCACCAGCTACGACGTGCACCCGAACAACTTCCCGGTCGGCAAGGCTGTCGGCACGGTGTTCGCCAAGTCGCAGCTGATGATTCGCCACACCGCTGAAGACACTTGGGAGCTGCTGATCCGTCGCAGCTTCTCGGATTACTGGTGGTTGTGGTTGCAGGATGCTTCGGCTGAGTACGGATTGAGCGTTCAGGCCTGAAGATCAAAAGCCACCCCCTCACCCCAGCCTCTCCCCCAAGGGGGCGAGGGGAAAGGGAGCCGATCTCGGTTGTCCTTGCGATCTATATTCACCTGCGAAATTTCAGGTCGATGTAGCTCTGCAGACACTTCGGTCAGTCCCCTCTCCCTCGGGGAGAGGGCTAGGGTGAGGGGAAAACTCCCTGACACCCCGCACAAAGAACAGGAGTCACCGCACCATGAGCCGCGCCCCAGACACATGGATTCTGACCGCCGACTGCCCCAGCGTTCTCGGCACCGTGGACGCGGTGACGCGTTTTCTGTTCGAGCAGGGTTGCTACGTGACCGAGCACCACTCGTTCGATGACCGGCTCTCGGGCCGGTTCTTCATTCGCGTGGAATTCCGTCAGCCCGACGGTTTCGACGAGCAATCCTTCCGCGCCGGCCTCGCCGAACGCGGTCAGGCGTTCGGGATGATCTTCGAGCTGACCGCGCCGAACTACCGGCCGAAAGTGGTGATCATGGTCTCCAAGGCCGATCACTGCCTCAACGACTTGCTCTACCGCCAGCGCATCGGCCAGTTGTCGATGGACGTGGCGGCGGTGGTGTCCAACCACCCGGACCTCAAGCCGCTGGCCGACTGGCACCAGATTCCCTACTACCATTTCCCCCTCGACCCCAACGACAAACCCGCCCAGGAGCGGAAGGTGTGGCAGGTGATCGAGGAGGCCGGCGCTGAGCTGGTGATCCTCGCCCGCTACATGCAGGTGCTGTCACCGGAGCTGTGCCGCAAGCTCGATGGCAAGGCGATCAACATTCATCACTCACTGCTGCCGGGCTTCAAGGGCGCCAAGCCGTATCACCAGGCCTACAACAAGGGCGTGAAACTGGTGGGCGCGACGGCGCACTACATCAACAACGACCTCGACGAGGGGCCGATCATCGCCCAAGGCGTCGAGGCAGTGGATCACAGTCATTACCCCGAAGACCTGATCGCCAAGGGCCGCGACATCGAAGGCCTGACCCTGGCCCGGGCGGTGGGGTATCACATTGAACGGAGGGTGTTTTTGAACGCCAATCGCACCGTCGTTCTTTGAGTCACAAGCAACGCAAAACCAACAAGCAATAACCCGAGCACTTAACGCGCTGCCTGCCTGGGCGGCGCGGTTCCATAAAAACAACAGCGAGGTGAAAGCATGTCTGGCAATCGTGGTGTGGTGTATCTCGGCGCTGGCAAGGTCGAAGTACAGAAAATCGACTATCCGAAAATGCAGGATCCGCGCGGCAGGAAGATCGAGCACGGTGTCATCCTGCGTGTGGTTTCAACCAACATTTGCGGCTCCGACCAGCACATGGTGCGCGGCCGTACCACCGCCCAGGTCGGTCTGGTGCTGGGGCACGAGATCACCGGTGAAGTGATCGAGAAGGGCAGCGACGTCGAAAGCCTGAAAATCGGCGACCTGGTGTCCGTTCCGTTCAACGTGGCTTGCGGGCGCTGCCGCTCCTGCAAGGAGCAACACACCGGCGTCTGCCTGACCGTCAACCCGGCCCGCGCCGGCGGTGCCTACGGTTACGTCGACATGGGCGACTGGACCGGCGGCCAGGCCGAATACGTGCTGGTGCCGTATGCCGACTTCAACCTGCTGAAACTGCCGGACCGCGACAAGGCCATGGAGAAAATCCGTGACCTGACCTGCCTCTCCGACATTCTGCCGACCGGTTACCACGGCGCCGTTACCGCTGGCGTTGGTCCGGGCAGCACCGTTTACATTGCCGGCGCAGGCCCGGTCGGTCTGGCCGCTGCCGCCTCTGCCCGTTTGCTCGGCGCTGCGGTGGTGATCGTCGGCGACGTCAACACCATCCGCCTGGCCCACGCCAAGGCTCAAGGGTTCGAAATCGTCGATCTGTCGAAAGACACCCCGCTGCACGAACAGATCGCCGCGCTGCTGGGCGAGCCTGAAGTGGATTGCGCGGTGGACTGCGTTGGCTTCGAAGCCCGTGGTCATGGTCACGACGGCGTCAAATCCGAAGCCCCGGCCACCGTGCTCAACTCGCTGATGGGCGTGGTGCGCGTCGCCGGCAAGATCGGTATTCCGGGCCTGTACGTGACCGAAGATCCGGGCGCTGTCGATGCCGCCGCGAAAATGGGCAGCCTGAGCATCCGCTTCGGCCTCGGCTGGGCCAAATCCCACAGCTTCCACACCGGTCAGACTCCGGTGATGAAGTACAACCGCCAGCTGATGCAGGCGATCATGTGGGACCGCATCAACATCGCCGAAGTGGTGGGCGTGCAGGTCATCAGCCTCGACCAGGCGCCGGAAGGTTATGGCGAGTTCGATGCGGGCGTGCCGAAGAAGTTTGTGATTGATCCGCACAAGTTGTTCAGTGCGGCGTAAGCGCTCATAAACAAAAAAAACGGCGCCTTCGGGCGCCGTTTTTGTATCGGATGTCAGCGGAGCAACGACTACTCAGGACGGACTTTCGCTGCCTGCATTCCCTTAGCTCCTTTTTCTGCTTCGAAACTAACAGCCTGCCCTTCTTTCAAACTTTTGAATCCATCCGACTCAATGGCCTTGAAATGAACAAAAAGGTCATCACCACCACCTTGTGGAGTGATGAAACCAAAGCCTTTGTCATCGTTAAACCATTTGACTGTACCCATTTGACGATTCGACATGTTCGTACTTCCTGCTTCGATTAATTGATTGGTTAACGCTTTATTGAGTCAGTGTATTGGGAAGTTCGGCCAAGCCCTCGTCTTGAGCCAGTCTGACGTTGATTGCATAAAACTGGCCGTTATCACCAGGCACGAGGTCATACGTCACCGTCAGCCCCGCTCTGATGTATTCGCTGATCGGATCGCCCGGACTGAGGCAGAAGATGATCGGCGGGATATCCGGATCAAGCAGTTCATCGCGCGGTACGCATTGCTTTTCCATCACCGTATCTCCCATTCAAATGGCTGGCGCCTGACCCTCGCTGTTTCCGGATCATTGATGCCACACCACCGTATTCCGGTTCCGATGAGTCGGTAACTGTCATATCTGACAGGTAAAGAAATCCTTTCGGCATCAACGCCCGGCTTTTTATGAAAGTGAGAAATAACGAGTCGGTACGTTGGCTGGAAGCGCCACACGCTTCCTTAACAAACAGGATGCGAATATCCAGGCACGCGCCGGAACATGCCGGCGGATGCCCGGTCAAAGCGGGCAGTTTGACCCTCCCTTGGCGGAAGGTCTTCACGCCACAAGAGGATGTCTGAATGAAGATTTCACGCGGTTTTGCCCTGGCATCGCTCCTGACCCTGGCGGCAGGGCCGGTGTTTGCCGGTTTCAGTTTGAATGACGTGGCCGGTGCGGTATCGGGCATGCAGGGCGGGGACAAGGCTGCCGCTGCGGCGCCGACGTCGGAAACCGCCGGTCTGTTGAGTGCCTTGAGCGCGCTGAACGTCACGCCGCAGCAAGCGGTCGGCGGCACCAGTGCCATGCTGGGGCTGGCGAAGAACCAGCTCAGCAACACGGACTATTCCGAGCTGGCCAAGGAAGTGCCGGGCATCGACAAGCTGTCGGGCGGCTCAGGCAATCTGGCGGCGTTGAGCGGCTTGCTCGGCTCTTCGGGCAAGTCCGCCGGGCTGGAAAATGCGCTGGGCAACGTCAAGGACACCAATGACCTGAACAACGCCTTCGGTGCGTTGGGCATGGACAGCGGGATGGTCGGCCAGTTTGCCCCGATCCTCCTGCAATACCTCGGTCAGCAGGGTGTCGGCGGTTCGTTGCTGCAAAGCCTGGGCAGCATCTGGGGCACCGGCACCAACGGTTGACTCAGCGGCGCTCGCCCTTGAGTTCGGCGATGCGCTGATCCTTGAGGGTCCAGAGCTGGTTGACCCAGTTCTGGACCTTCTCGCGAAACGCCGGATCGTTTTCGTAATCACCCTGCCACAGGGCCGGATCCAGCTCGCGGGTCTGGATATCGATGATCACGCGCGGCACGTTGCCGCTGATCAGGTCCCAGAACCCCGGAATCTTCTGCTGTGGATAAACCACGGTCACATCGAGAATCGCGTCCAGTTGTTCGCCCATCGCCGCCAGCACGAACGCCACGCCGCCCGCCTTGGGCTTGAGCAGGTGGCTGAACGGTGACTGCTGCTGAGTGCTTTTGGCAGCGGTGTAACGCGTGCCTTCCAGATAATTCACCACCGTCACCGGCTGACGTTTGAACAGCTCGCAGGCGGCTTTAGTGATTTCCAGATCTTTGCCGGCCAGCTCGGGGTTCTTCGCCAGGAACGCCTTGGTGTAGCGCTTCATGAACGGGTAATCCAGCGCCCACCAGGCCAGGCCCAGGAACGGCACCCAGATCAGTTCTTTCTTGAGGAAAAACTTGAAGAACGGCGTGCGCCGGTTGAGGGTCTGGATCAGCGCCGGGATATCGACCCAGGACTGATGGTTGCTGATCACCAGGTAAGACGTGTCGCTGCGCAGGTCTTCGCCGCCGCGAATGTCCCATTGCGTGGGGATGCACAGGCGAAAGATCAGTTTGTCGATTTCCGCCCAGGTTTCGGCGATCCACATCACCGCCCACGAGGCGTAATCGCGAAAGCGCCCCGGCAGGATCAGCTTGAGCAGGGCGAACACCATCAGCGGGCCGAAGAGCACGAGGGTGTTGGACAACAGCAGCAGGGTGACGAGACAGCCGGTGAGCAGGCGGCGCATAAGCAACTCTTGGAAAGCGGATGGGCGCGCCATGATAAGTGGCTTCGGCCGGCAGGCCAAATCCGCCGGTGACGAATGTTTCACCTGTGGCGCGATAACCTGCCGGGAACGTTCATGCGAACAACGGTCTAAAATCTCGCGTCTGACGCCCCCATTTCCCAAGGAAGCCCCTTACGTGAAATCCCTCCTTGCACTGCTTTCCCTCGTCGCCCTGCCGGTGCTCGCCGCCGAGCCGACCCTGTACGGTCGTTACGAATACATTGCGCTGCCGGAAATCGGCGGTGAAGTGCTCAAGGCCAAGATGGACACCGGCGCGCTGACCGCCTCGCTGTCGGCCAAGGACATCGAGACGTTCAAACGCGACGGTGAAGACTGGGTGCGTTTCCGCTTGGCCACCAAGGACGCCAGCAACAAGGTGTACGAGCACAAGGTCGCGCGGATCAGCAAGATCAAGAGCCGCTCGGATGAAGAAGACGAGGGCGAAAGCACCGAAGTCGCCAAGCGCCCGGTGGTCGATCTGGAGCTGTGCCTGGGCGACGTCAAGCGTACTGTGGAGGTCAACCTGACCGACCGCAGCAACTTCAACTACCCATTGCTGATCGGTGCCAAGGCCCTGCGCGAGTTCGGCGCGGCGGTGAACCCGGCACGACGCTTCACGGCAGATAAGCCGGACTGCTGATCGAGCGTCGTGTCTCGCAAATGCTGTTCCTTTTTGACGGTGTCTGTTGCCGTCATGCTGCGTTGCCGCTCCTCGCCATAGCGGGCTATGACTCGTCGCGGCGCCTTGCCTGACGACAACAGCCACTCGTCAAAAAAGGAACGCATTTGTGAGACGCGACGCTGGTGGTCTCATTGACGTAACGCCGGGCTTGGGGCACCGTTCGCGCACTTAACCCACAGGCTCGGACGCCATGCCTCATATCCTGATTGTCGAAGACGAAGCGGCGATTGCCGACACGCTGATTTTTGCCCTGCAGGGCGAGGGCTTCACCACGACCTGGCTGAGCCTGGGCGCGGCGGCGCTGGAGCATCAGCGCCAGACCCCGGCGGATCTGATCATTCTCGACATCGGCCTGCCGGACATCAGCGGCTTCGAAACCTGCAAGCAGCTGCGTCGATTCAGTGAAGTGCCGGTGCTGTTCCTCAGCGCGCGCAATGCCGAGATCGACCGCGTTGTAGGGCTGGAGATCGGTGCCGACGACTACGTGGTCAAGCCGTTCAGCCCTCGCGAGGTAGCGGCCCGGGTCCGGGCGATTCTCAAACGCATGGCGCCACGTCCGCCAGCTGACGCCTGGTCGGGAGTGTTTCGCATCGATCCCGAACGCGTACAGATCAGCTATCGCGGCCAGCCCCTGAGCCTGACCCGCCACGAATTCCGTCTGCTGCAATGCCTGCTCGAACAACCCGAGCGGGTGTTCAGTCGCGAGCAACTGCTCGATGCGCTGGGCGTGGCGGCGGATGCCGGTTACGAGCGCAGCATCGACAGCCATATCAAAAGCGTGCGCGCCAAATTGCGTCTGGTGCGCGCCGAGGCCGAGCCGATCCAGACCCATCGCGGCCTCGGTTACAGCTACAGCCCGGGGCACAGCTGATGTCGCTGGGGCTGCGGATTTTCCTGGTGTACGTGCTGTTCATCGGCCTGACCGGGTATTTCGTGCTCAACACCGTGATGGAAGAAATTCGTCCCGGCGTGCGCCAGTCCACCGAAGAAACGCTGGTCGATACCGCGAACCTGATGGCGGAAATCCTGCGGGACGATTTCAAGGCCGGCACCCTCAACCAGAATCGCTGGCCGGAACTGCTCCGCGCCTATGGCGAGCGCCAGCCGAAGGCGTCGATCTGGGGCCTGGCGAAAAACCAGGTCAACCACCGCATCTACGTCACCGACGCCAAGGGCATTGTGGTGCTGGATTCCAGTGGTGTCGCGGTCGGTCAGGACTACTCGCGCTGGAACGACGTCTACCTGACCCTGCGTGGCGAATACGGCGCACGCTCCAGCCGCAGTGACCCGGATGATCCGAACTCCTCGGTGATGCACGTCGGCGCGCCGATCCGCGACAACGGCGCGATCATTGGCGTGGTCACCGTGGCCAAACCCAACAGTTCACTGCAACCCTATGTCGATCGCACCGAGCGGCGTTTGCTCGGGTACGGCGCCGGATTGATCGGCCTCGGCCTGCTGCTCGGCGCCGTGCTGTCGTGGTGGCTGAGTCGCGCGTTGCACCGCTTGACCGTGTACGCCCAGGCCGTAAGCGAGGGCCGTCGGGTGGCGGTGCCGCACTATCGCGGCGGCGAGTTGGAGCAGTTGGCGACCGCCGTGGAACAGATGCGCACCCAGCTCGAAGGCAAGGCCTACGTCGAGCGCTATGTACACACTCTGACCCACGAACTGAAGAGCCCGCTGGCGGCGATTCGTGGTGCTGCCGAGTTGTTGCAGGGCGAGATGCCGGCGGATCAGCGATTGCGCTTTGTCGACAACATCGACAATGAAAGTGCGCGGATGCAGCAGTTGATCGAGCGCCTGCTCGATCTGGCTCAGGTGGAACAGCGTCAGGGTCTGGAAGAACGCGTCACCGTGCCGCTCGCGGCGTTGGTCGATGAAGTCTTGCAGGCACAGACCGCACGGATTGAAGGGCGACAGCTGAGAGTCGAGCGGGCTATTGCCGCCGATCTGGCGTTGCTCGGCGAGCCGTTTCTGCTGCGCCAGGCCTTGGGCAATCTGCTGGAGAACGCGCTGGACTTCACGCCACCCAAAGGCTTGCTGCGATTTGATGCCGAGCGGGTCGGCGGCGAGATTGTGTTTCGCCTGTTCAACGAGGCCGCGCCGATTCCCGATTACGCACTGACGCGTCTGACCGAACGCTTTTATTCGCTACCGCGTCCCGACAGCGGGCGCAAAAGCACGGGGCTTGGGCTGAATTTCGTCGAGGAAGTGGTCAAGTTGCACGGTGGTTCTCTGCGCATCGAGAATCTGGCAGGGGGCGTGCAGGTGCAGGTGCACCTGCCGTGATCCGCCCGGCAAACCGCCGCCCGCTCAGGATGGCGTTGCGGCCTCGTTGATTCGGGCCTTGTTTCGGCGATGCGCCCATTGCAGCGCCGGGCGCTCGACCCAGTGCCAGGAGGCAATGGCCAGCACGATCACGATCAGCGCCGACAGCATCATGGACGGCACGAACGCCAGCGATGTCTTGTTGATCACCAATTGCTGGACGGGGAACGCGTACAGGTAGATGCCGTAGGACAGATCGAATCGACCCCGGATAGTGCGATCAACGTAGAGCAGGCCCACACTCAGCGTGGCAAGGCAGATGCACAGCGTGACGACGACACCGGCCATCGGTGTTCCGCTCGCCAGCAAGGCAAGCCCGATACAGGCCACCAGCATGATTGCCAATCGGCGCCTGTCGCTCAGCAGTTGCTTGTAGAAGGCCAGCAACGATCCGGCAAAAAACGCGATGCCGGCACATCCATACACCGCCAGCTTCTGAGTCAGTGCGGTAGCCGGGCCGTTGCCCAGTACAAAGGTCGTCACGCAGAGCAGCCCAAGCATCGCACCCGCTGCCGCCGCCCGTCGGTGCAGACTCAGCACCATCGCCACCAGCAGATAAAAAGCGAATTCGATTTTCAGCGTCCAGAGGCTGCCGTTGAAGGACTCGCTGAAGATAAATCCGTCAGTGACGGGCTCGATGTTCGCCCGGCCGAACAGCGAAATGCGCACGAAGTCGATCAGGACGGCGGGGCTCGTCACATAGCCCTCGGCAAACACCGCGCCACCCACAAACGTCATCAGGAAGGCACAAACGATCAGCGCTGGAAAGATCCGCGCGACACGTTTGCTCAGATAGTCAGTGAGGCCCTTGGCATTGAGGAAACTGTGGGTGATCAGCAAGCCTGAAATCGAAAAGAAGGCGATGACGGCAATCCCGCCCAGCGAGTTGTAGCCAGAGATGCCCGGTTCCTGCAAACCGCTCAGGGCAAAGTGGTGGCTGACCAGCACCAATAACGCGGCCACGTGCCTGATCAGATCGAAAGAGTTGTTACGCAATCCAATAGTCCCTTGTTCCATTTGTCCGTCGGAGCCCGAAAAGCCGGGCGGTGTCGCCCGTGGCAAAGCGTTTTACAGGTATTTCCACGTAAAGCCCACACAACCTCCATAACAAATCCACACGGCGTTTGCAGACTCGCTCCATTCCAACAAGGGAGCGTTCCGATGAACCGAAATCTGACATTCAAACTCGGGGCCATTGCCCTGCTGATCCTGGTGTTGCTGGTGCCGCTGCTGATGATCGACGGCATCATCGATGATCGCCAGCAACTGCGTGACGGTGTGCTGGAAGACATTGCCAGAAGCTCGAGCTACAGCCAGCAACTCAGCGGGCCGGTGATGGTTGTGCCTTATCGCAAAGTGGTGCGCACCTGGAAAACCAAAGAGAAGAGCGACGAACGCTACCAGGAAATCGGTGAGGAGCGTGGACGCCTGTATTTCCTGCCGGAACGTTTTGAGCTCGACGGCCAGGTGCAGACCGAGTTGCGCGCCCGGGGCATTTACGAGGCGCGGCTATTCCATGCCGACAACCGTATCAGCGGGCATTTCTCGCTGCCGGCACAGTTGGGGATCAAGGAAGACTTTGCCGATTACACCTTCGATGCGCCGTTTCTGGCGGTCGGCATCAGCGACATTCGCGGGATCGAAAACGCCCTGAAGCTGGAGCTGGGTGCGCAACGCCTGGACTTCGTGCCCGGCACTCAGGTCGGCTGGCTGGGCGAGGGTGTGCGAGTGACGCTGCCGGCGCTGGACACCAGCAAGACCACGGAACTGGCCTTCGGTTTCGACCTGCGCCTGCAAGGCACCGGCTCGTTGCAGGTGCTGCCGGTGGGCAAGACCAGCCGGGTCAACCTCGCTGCCAACTGGCCGCACCCAAGCTTTATCGGCAACTTCTTGCCGGCCAAGCGCGAGATCACCGATCAGGGTTTCACCGCCGACTGGCAGACCTCGTTTTTCTCCACCAATTTGCAAGAAGCGATGAGCCGTTGCGTGTCGGGCAATGATTGCGAGGCGTTCAACGGGCGCAGTTTCGGTGTGAGTTTCATCGATCCGGTGGATCAGTATCTGAAGAGCGACCGGGCGATCAAATATGCGCTGTTGTTCATCGTCCTGACGTTCGCCGGTTTCTTCCTGTTCGAAGTGCTGAAAAGTCTGGCGGTGCACCCGGTGCAATACGCGCTGGTGGGTGTGGCACTGGCGTTCTTTTATCTGTTGCTGCTGTCGTTGTCGGAACACATCGGTTTTGCCCTGGCGTATCTGTTGTCCGCCAGCGGTTGTGTGCTGTTGATCGGGTTCTATGTCTGCCACGTGTTGCGCAGCGTGCGACACGGCTTGAGTTTTTCGGCGGGACTGGCGGCGTTGTACGGCTTGCTCTATGGCTTGCTGAGTGCCGAGGATTACGCGCTGCTGATGGGCTCGCTGCTGCTGTTCGGTCTGCTCGGTGTGTTCATGGTGCTGACCCGTAATCTGGACTGGTACGGGATCGGGCAGAAACCGGCCAAACCGCTGGAGTTCGATCTCGGAGCGGTGCAATGAGCCGGTTCGTAGGGTTGCGTGAGGAGCAGCGGGAGGCCGAGGTATTGATGACGCTGATCTTTGCGTCGTTGCCTCCCGCCCGGTGCGTCAGGCCTTCGGCATCGTCGCAATCATCGACGGCCGCTGGCTTACTTCAAAGAACCAGTTGGCCAGTTGCGGGTTGGCGTCACGCCAGCCCAGATCCGGGAAGCGCAGATCCAGATAACCCAGCGCACAGGCCACGCTGATCGACGCGACGTCGAAATGGCAGGTCAGTTCGGCAATCGCGTCGCGCTCCAGCAGGGCGAGGGCGCGGCGGATTTTCTCGCGCTGGGCCTCGAGCCATTCGTCCCAGTGTTTTTCCGGGGCGCGCAGCACTTGCTCGTAACGCACCATGACCGAGGCGTCCATGATCCCGTCGGCCATCGAGGCTAGGGTCAGGCGCCGCCAGCGGGCCGAGCCGTCGCGAGGGATCAGCGGATTGCCGACGTGCTGGTGGTCGAGGTAATCGAGGATCACCCGGCTGTCATGGATGACATTGCCGTCGGCCAGGCGCAGGGCCGGAATCTTGCCCAGCGGGTTGTCTGCGTTGAGGGCGGCGTCCGGGCTGACGGGGCTGAGCACGCAGTCCTGCAGCGCGACGCGATCCTGCTGGCCGGTCTCGTGCAGCAGCACCATGACTTTGCGCACGAACGGGGACAGGGTGTTGTGGAACAGGGTCATGCTGGGAGCGGACATGGACATTCCTCGGCAGTCTTCAAAGTGCAAAGGCGTAGCCTAGTAAGTTCCGGCGTGGCTGGCGAGAGTTTGATAGCGCCTTTGCAGACGCCTTCGCGGGCAAGCCCGCTCCCACAGGGTTCGCGGCGTTCACTGGATCGGTAAACAACCGAGAACGTGTGGGAGCGGGCTTGCCCCGGGCGGCGATCCGACGAAGAGGCCAGTCCAGCCAATGCAAATCTCAGCGACGTTGCAGCAATCCGCGCAGGGCAATGGCTGCCGGAATGCCCAGACCCATCCAGCTCAAGCCATCCCAGATCCCGTCGCCCAGCAGCGCGGCGAACAGGCCCGCCGCACTCAGCAGCGCGATCACCAGCGGCGTACTGAAGACCTTCCAGAAATTCGACTGACGCGGCTTCATGCAGAGGCCTCCGCCGGTTCCAGCACCGGTTTCGCAGCCTTGCGCCGCACCACCCACAGGTACACGCCGCTGGCGAGGACGATGATGGTCAGCACGTCCAGCGTGGCCCAGAGGATTTTCATCGGCATGCCGCCGTAGTCACCGAAATGCAGCGGCTGCGACATGCCCATGGCGTCCATGTACCACGGTCGTTCTGCCACCGCCGTGACCTGCAGGGTGCTGGCGTCGATCAGCACCGGCGTCAGCAGGTGCGAGGTCAGGTGGGTGCCGCCCTTCATGAACACCGAGTAGTGGTGCTCGCTGGAGAAGCGGGTACCGGGGAAGGCGATGAAGTCCGGTTTCATCCCCGGTGTGACGCTTGCGGCGATGTCCAGCACACGGGTGGCCGGGGCCAGTTGCGTCAGCGGCGGGGCATCGCGGTAGGGCGCGATCAGGGTGGTCAGCGCATCGGCCCGCCATGCGGCGATCAGCAGGTCGGCGCAGGCGCTGATTACGCCGGTCACCCCCACCACCAGCGCCCAGGTCAGGGTGACCACGCCGATCAGGTTGTGCAGGTCGAGCCAGCGCAGGCGGGTGGACTTGTCCTGGCGCACGGTGCCGAACTTCAAGCGGCGCATGAACGGCAGGTACAACACCGTGCCGGATACGATCGCGATCACGAACAGCAAACCCATGAACGCCAGCAGCAACTTGCCCGGCAGGTCGGCGAACATGTCGACGTGCAGACGCAGGATGAACAGCATCAACCCACCGTTGGCCGATGGCATCTCCAGCGCTTCGCCGGTGCGCGCATCAAGCATGAAGGTGTGCGAGGAATTGGGCTCGGTGCCGGCGGTCTTGGCCATGATGGTCAACACGGCATTCGGTTCGTCGTCCTCGAAACCGAAGTACTGCACGACTTCACCGGGCCGATGCTTCTCCGCCGCTTCGACCAGTTGCGCCAGGTTCAGATGCGGCGTGTCCGCCGGCATCACCCGCAACTCGGGCGCATCGCCCAGCAGGTGGTCGATTTCGTGATGGAAAATCAGCGGCAGGCCGGTCAGGGCCAACAGCAGCAAAAACACGGTGCAGATCAGGCTGGTCCAGGTGTGGACGAAGGACCAGCGGCGAATTGTTTTACTTTTCATTTCATGACCTTCAAAAACACCAAAGCCGTCCACGAGGGACGGCCTGGTTGCAGGGCCTGTTTCAGCTCAGGCGCTTACCACTTGTAGGTGGCGCTGGCGATGACGCTGCGCTGGTCGCCGTAGTAGCAGTAGAAACCGTCGCAGGTGGAAATGTAGTCCTTGTCGAACAGGTTGGTCGCGTTGAGTGCCAGCGACGCGCCTTTGAGGCTGTTGTCCAGACGGCCGAGGTCGTAATGCACGGCGGCGTCGAACACGGTGTAGGCGTCCGCCTTGCCCAGCCAGGTGTTGGCCTTGTCGCCGTAGGTGTTGCCGGTGTAGCGAACGCCGCCGCCGATGCCGAAGCCGTCGAGCACGCCGCTGTGCCAGGTGTAGTCGGTCCACAGCGAAGCTTGCTGGTTCGGCATCAGTTGCAGACGGTTGCCCTTGTCGACACCTTTCTGCACTTCGGATTTGGCCAGGGTGTAGGCAGCGATGACTTTCAGGTTATCGGTAACGTCGGAGACGGCTTCCAGCTCCAGGCCTTTGACTTTCACTTCACCGGTCTGGCTGGTGATGGTCACGTTGTTGACGATGGAGTTGACCGAGACGTTCTTCTGGGTCAGGTCATATACCGCTGCGCTGAGCAGGGTTTTGCTGCCCGGCGGCTGGTACTTGATGCCCAGTTCCCACTGCTTGCCTTCGGTCGGTTTGAACGAGTCGGTGGCAGTGGCATCGGCGCCGCTGGTTGGCTGGAAGGATTCGGCATACGACAGGTACGGTACGAAGCCCGAGTCGAACACGTAGCTGATCGCCGCGTTACCGCTGAACGCCTTGTCACGCTGGGTGTTGGTGGCGTCGCCCTTGTTGAAGAACTTGGTGCTGGTGTGCACCCAGTCTTCGCGACCGCCGAGGGTCAGGCGCCACTGGTCCAGAGCCATCTGGTCCTGCACGTAGAGGCCACTCTGGTAGGTTTTCTGGTTGTAGTCATAGAACGCCGAGGAACGCGGTGGACGAATGATCGTCTGGCCGTAGATCGGGTTGTTGACGTTGATGTCCGGTGCGGAGCCGAAGATCGAGGTGTAGTTGTCGTTGCTGCGCTGGTGGTCGAGACCGAGCAACAGGGTATGACGGATATCGCCCGTGGCGAAGTCGGCCTGGAAATTGTTGTCCACGGCGAACTGGCTGATGTCCTCGTCGACGTTGGTGGTGCCACGGCCGACATTGCCCTGATCGTCGACGGTGAAACCGGCGAAGGATGGGTTGTAGCTGTTGACGGTCACCGTCTGGAACGACAGGTCGGACTTGGTGTAACGCAGATTCTGTTTGAACTGCCAGACGTCGTTGATGCGATGTTCGAAGGCATAGCCGAGTGCGTAGTAGGTACGGTCGTAGAAGTCGTAGTCAGGATCGCCCAGGTTCTTGTGATGGGAGATCTTGCCGAACGGCATGTCGATCTTGGTGCCCTGGATCGGGTAGAACTGGCTGGTGACACCGGTATCGTCGCGGGTGAACTGCGAGAGCAAGGTCAGCTTGGTGTCTTCGTCGATGTTCCAGGTCAGGCTCGGCGCAATGTTGTAGCGCTTGTTTTCGATGTGGTCGATCTGCGTGTCGCTGTCACGCACGACGCCGCTGATGCCATACAGGAACTGACCGGCGTCATCGATCTTGCCGGTGCTGGCGAAGTTGATCTGGCGGTGGTTGTCGCTGCCGTACTGCAACTGGATTTCGCTGCTTTGCACATCGCTTGGACGACGGCTGACCATGTCCAGCAGACCGCCTGGCGGAGTCTGGCCGTATACCGAAGAAGCCGGGCCGCGCAGCAGGGCGAGGCGGTCTAGGTTCCAGGTTTCCGGTTTCGGGTTGGCGTAGATGCCGCGTGGCAGCGGCAGGCCGTCGAGGAACTGGGTCGGTTCGAAACCGCGCACGCGCAGCCAGTCGATCCGGGTGTCGCTGCCGTAGCTGCTGGCGGTGATGCCCGGCATGTAGCGCACGGCGTCATCGAGGCTGTGCACGCCACGGTCTTCCATTTGCTGCCGAGTGGCGACCGAAATCGAACGCGGCGCTTCGACCAGCGCGGTGTCGGTCTTGGTGCCGGCGGCGGTGCGGGTGGCGGTGTAGCCTTCGACCGGACCCCAGGCGCTTTCATAGTTTTCCACGCCGATCACCGAGGTTTCCGGCAGGGCCACCACGCCTTCCGGCACGGCGACCAGGGTGTAAGTGCCGGCGCTGCTCTGTTCCAGTTGCAGCCCGGTGCCACGCAGGGCCGCGCGCAGGGCGCCGGCCGCGTCATATTGGCCGTTGACCGGCGCCGAGGTCTTGCCCGCCGCCAGCGACGGGTTCAACGACAGCGTGAGGCCGCCCTGGCTGGCGATCTGGTTCAGGGTGGTCGACAACGGAGCCGCCGGCAGGTTGTAGGCGCGCACGCTCGACGCCTGTTCAGCGGCGATCAGTTGGCTGCTGGCCAGCGGGGTGCAGAGGGCAATGGCGACCGCCAGCAAACTGGGGCGCAACAAGGTGTCTAGCGAACGGGACATACGGCGGCTCCTGAATGGAAATATTTCTCAATTGCCTGTGTGCCGGACGAGATTCGAAAAGTGATAGGGCTGGATGAAAATAATTTCGATTAACGAACGACATTGCTGCGCAAGTCAGCAGAAAGTCCGTTTTCGTGGGGTGTGAAGGTTCTGTCGCGACCTGCTCGCGACAGCTATTACTCAGGTAATGCTGAATGTCAGGGCTTCGGATCAGCCTTGGCCACGGTCACCCACCATGGCGTGTGCTGTTCGATCTGCACCGGCAGGGTCGGCAGCAGGGCGTTCAACGCCTTGTCGGTGTCGTGCAGCGGGAAGCTGCCGGTGATGCGCAGGTCGGCGACCTCCGGCGCAATGCCCAGATGGCCGCGACGATAACGGCCGAGTTCGTGCACCAGGTCTTCCAGGCGCGCGTTGTCCACCACCAGCATGCCGCGGGTCCAGGCATCGGCGCCGGGGTTGAGCGCCACCACCGAATCCAGACCGTTGTGGCGGATCAGCACTTGCTGGCCTTCGCGCAGAATCTGTTCCTGCGGATAGGATTGCGGATGCGCCGCCACCGCCGACTGCAACACGCTCAGGCGCGTGCCGGCGTCTTCGCGCTTGACCAGGAACCGCGTGCCCAGAGCGCGCATGCTGCCTTCGGCCGTTTTGACGATGAACGGCCGCGCATCGCCGTGCCCGGTTTCGACGAGGATTTCGCCTTCCTGCAACACGATCAGCCGCTGCTTTTCATCGAAGCGGACATCCACCGCGCTGTGGGTATTCAGGTTGAGCACGGTGCCGTCGGCCAGACGCACGGTGCGCTGTTCGCCGGTGGCGGTGCGTTGATCGGCGAGCCAGTAATCCAGCGGCAGATAACGTTCGCCGGCGAACAACGCCAGACCGACCACCGCCACGACACTGGCCAGCCCACTGCCGAGCTTGCGCACCCGACGGCGGATGCCTTCGCGCGATTGCAGCAACGCGGTGCGTGCCGGGCCGTTGGCCACGCTGAAACGCTGGTCGAGCATGCCCAACTGGTGCCAGGCGCGAGCGTGTTCTTCGTTAGCCGCGTGCCATTTGGCGAACTCTTCGCGCTCCAGTGGCGTGCTGGAATCGAGGGTCAATTGCCAGGCAATCGCCGCGTCCAGCACATGGGCCGGAACCGGTCGGGAACTGGCCGGGCTCATGTCGGCTCACCGTACAGCGCGATGTAGCACTGGCGGATGCCCTGAGCCAGGTACTGGCGCACGCGCGGGACCGACACGCCGAGTTTGTCGGCAATTTCGGCGTGAGTCAGACCGTCGAGGCGGTTATAGAGGAAAGCGGCGCGGGCCTTGGTCGACAGCTTGCCGAGCATGCGGTCGATGGCCTTGAGGTCTTCGAGGATCAGTTGCTGTTCTTCGACCGACGGCTGTTCGCCCTCGGGGATCAGCATCAGTTCGGTCAGGTACGCCTGTTCCAGCGCCGCCCGGCGGAAGTAGTCGAACAACAAGCCCTTGGCGATCGCCACCAGAAACGCCCGGGGTTCGCGCGGCGTCAGCAGCTCATCGCGGCCGAGCAGGCGGACGAAAGTGTCCTGGCTCAGGTCTTCGGCGCGTTGCGGGCAGGCGACGTTGCGGCGCAGCCAGGCCAGCAGCCAGCCGCGATGGTCGCGATACAACGCACCGACGAGCTCACTGTGAGGGCTTTGGGCTGAAGACACGACGACACCGACTGGGAAGTGTTAACTAACGAGAATTGTTCGCGATTGTGGCAGAGGTGGGAATGGTTAGCAATTGGCCACCGGTCGGGTTGTCGGGCGACAACCCGGATTCAGAACGAATGCGTCTGCTGGCGGCGTTTCCACTGACTCAGGCGTTGCTGCAGATTCAGCGGGCTGTGGATCTGCTGCTGGCGTGCCCGGCTGAACAGGATCAGCGCCAGTTCCGCCGTGGCCAGCGCATCGGCGCTCGCGTGGTGACGCTCGAAGACTTCGAGCTTGAACCAGTCGATCCACTCGTCCAGCCCGGCCTCGCGAATGTGTGCCTGCGGACAAACCAGCGGGGCGATCTGCGCCACATCGAGAAACACCGTCTGCAACTTGTGCCCCAGATGTTCCTTCAGCGCGCGGCTGAGCATGTGCTGGTCGAACGAGGCGTGAAACGCCAGCACCGGGCTGTCGCCGATAAACTCCAGCAGCTCGACCAGCGCTTCCGTGGGCTCGCTGCCGGCGGCAATCGCGCTCGGGGCCAGGCCGTGAATCAACACGCTCGGGCCGAGTTTCAGCTCGCGGCATTGCAGCGTACGTTCGAACTGCTGGCTGAAGTCGATCGCGCCGTCCTCGATCACCACCGCTCCGATCGACAGCACCCGGTCCTTGTTCAGGTTCAGCCCGGTGGTTTCCAGATCCAGCACCACCCAGCGCTGTTCGCGCAGGCTGCATTCGCGCAGTTCGCCGATGGCCGGGAGTTTCGTCAGGCGTTGTTGCAAGTCGACCGACACAACGGGGCTGGCCGGACGCAGCCACGAAAACAGGCTCATAGCTGATACCGCAGGGTCAGGCTGCTTTGCAGGCGCTGGGCCTGGCGCAGGGATTCACGCAGGATGCGCCGGTCCAGATGATTGAGGCTGTCGGGATCGACCCGGTTCGAGTACGGCAGGTTTTCCCGGGTCTGCAGTTGATGCTGTTGCATGCGCGTCTGCTGGATGAAGTGATACGCCTCTTCGTACGCGGCGCCATCCAGCCGGTCGATGACTTGTTTATCCACAAGCTGGCGGAAGCGTTCGAGGGTGTTGTTGGCATCGACGCCATGGGCCAGTGCCAGCAAGCGTGCGCCGTCGACAAACGGGGTCAGGCCCTGGATTTTCAGATCCAGCGTGGCTTTCTCGCCGTTCTTTTTCGTGAGCACGAACTCACGGAAACGCCCCACTGGCGGGCGATTGCGCAAGGCGTTCTCGGCCATCATTCGCTGGAACAGTCGGTTGTCTGCGACCTGATCGAGAATCCCCCGGCGCAATTGCTCGCAACCCTGTTCATCGCCCCAGACCACGCGCAGGTCGAAATAGATGCTGGAGCCCAACAGGTTCTCCGGCGTCGCCTCGCGAATGAACGCGGCAAAACGTCGGGCCCATTCGGCGCGGGACAGACACAGCTGCGGATTGCCGGCCATGACGTTGCCCTTGCACAGGGTGAAGCCGCATTGCGCCAGGCTGTGGTTGATCTGCTGGGCAATCGGCAGCAACTTGCCGCGAATCTCCGCCGCATGGGCCGCATCCCGCGCGTCGAACAGAATGCCGTTGTCCTGATCGGTGTGCAGCGTCTGCTCGCGCCGGCCTTCGCTGCCGAAGCACAGCCAGCTGAACGGCACGCCGGGATCGCCTTTTTCGGCGAGGGTCAGTTCGATCACCCGGCACACGGTGTGATCGTTGAGCAGGGTGATGATGTGGGTGATCTGGGTCGAGGATGCGCCGTGAGCCAACATGCGCTCCACCAGTTGGCCGATCTCGCCACGCAGGGTCACCAGTTGTTCGACTCGCTGGGCGCTGCGAATGGTGCGCGCCAGGTGCACCAGATCGACCCGTTGCAGCGAGAACAGGTCCCGCTCCGAAACCACGCCACACAGGCGCCGATCCTTGACCAGACACACGTGGGCGATGTGCCGTTCGGTCATGGCAATCGCCGCATCGAAGGCGCTGTGATCCGGCGATAGATAGAACGGAGAGTGCGTCATGTGGCGTTCGATCGGCTCGCTGAAATCGCCAACCCCTTCAGCCACTACATGGCGCAGGTCGCGCAGGGTGAAAATTCCCAGCGGCGCCTTGTATTCGTCCACCGCGACGATGCTGCCGACCTGTTGTTCGTGCATCAGCTTCACCGCTTCGCGCAGTGGGGTGGAAGGGCTGCAGGTCACCGGATGGCGCATGGCCAATTCGCCGAGGCGGGTGTTCAGCGAATACTGGGTGCCGAGAGTTTCCACGGCTTTTTGCTGGACCTGCTGGTTGACCTGATCGAGCAGACTGCTGACGCCACGCAGGGCGAAGTCGCGAAAGGTACCGGAGAGGGCGAACAGCTTGATGAACGCCAGTTTGTTCAGTTGCAGGCAGAAGGTGTCTTCGCCGGCCAGATGCTCGGTGCGGGTCGCCCGTTCGCCGAGCAGTGCGGCGAGGGGAAAACACTCGCCGGTGGTGATTTCAAACGTGGTTTCGGTGCCGCCCTTGGCCGTGTGCGGACGCTCGCCGACCACCCGGCCCTGTTTGACGATGTAGAAGTGTTCGACCGGCCCGTCGGCGGGTTTGATGATGCTTTCGCCCTGACCGTAGAAGCGCAGCTGGCATTGCTCCACCAGATAGGCCAGGTGGGCGTGTTCCATTTGATTGAAAGGGGGGAAGCGCTGAAGGAATTGCAAAGTGCCCTGAATGTTCTGCAACACCGCGGTTTTCCCTGCCTGGGTGAAGGCGTCCGCTTTACTCATAACCATTACCGCAGTCTTTTTCGAATTGTTGTTGTCGGATCGTTGCGGCCATGGTCGACCCCATCGCGCGGGGCGCCCATTGGACGTAAGTCTAGGTTGGGCATGCCGTTGGGGAGTTTTCGGATATGCCCTACAAAAACAGTCGGAAATTCTTCTGTTCGCCCCTTGGAAAAAAATCCGACGAAGTGCACATTTAAGCTCTGCCCAGCGATGTCTGACCACTGTGCCAGGGGATCGATTTTGAAAACGTAGAGAACGCCATGTCCGACCACGATATTTTGAGCGACGCCGAGCGCGAAGCGCTCAGCGCCGTCATGCTGGAACCCGACCTGCCGCCGCAGCGGGTACTGATCGTCGACGACGACAAGGATGCCCGCGAGTTGTTGTCGGAGATCCTGGCACTGGACGGCATTCGCTGCCTGACCGCGGCCAGCGGCGAGTCCGCCCTGAAGATGCTCGAAGAAAAACCTTCCATTGGCCTGGTGATCACCGATCTGCGGATGGGCAATGTCGGTGGGCTGGACTTGATCCGGCAGGTGCGTGAATCGGTACGGGCAGCGATGCCGATCATCATCGTCTCGGGCGATGCGGACGTGAAGGATGCGATTGCGGCGATGCATTTGAGCGTGGTGGACTTTCTGCTCAAGCCGATCGATACCGCCAAATTGCTCGGTCTCGTCAAACATGAGCTGGGGATTGAGCCTTAAGCCAAAGCCCCCCTCACCCTAACCCTCTCCCGGAGGGAGAGGGGACTGACCGAGGTGAATGTTCGAGATACACCGACCTTAAATACTGAGTCGAACTCAGGTTCTGAAAAGCCCCCTATCTGCTCCCTTTCCCCCTCTACCCCTTGGGGAGAGGGTTGGGGTGAGGGGTCGATCCAAAGCCCTTCACCAATCTCAAATTCACGAGCACAAAAAAAGCCCTGATCGAAAGATCAGGGCTTTTTCATGTCCGGCATCAGCGCAGGTTACAGGCCGTTCGCAGCCTTGAACTCGCGACGACGACGGTGCAGGACCGGCTCGGTGTAGCCGTTCGGCTGTTTGGTGCCCTCGATCACCAGTTCGACCGCCGCCTGGAAGGCGATGTTGCTGTCGAAGTTCGGGGCCAGCGGACGGTACAGCGGGTCGTTTGCGTTCTGACGGTCCACCACCGGCGCCATGCGCTTGAGGCTTTCCATCACTTGCGCTTCGGTGACGACACCGTGGCGCAGCCAGTTGGCGATGTGCTGGCTGGAAATACGCAGCGTTGCACGGTCTTCCATCAGGCCGACGTCGTTGATGTCCGGCACTTTCGAGCAACCCACGCCCTGGTCGATCCAGCGCACCACGTAACCGAGAATGCCCTGGGCGTTGTTGTCCAGTTCGTTCTTGATCTGCTCCGGAGTCCAGTTCGGGTTGACGGCCAGCGGGATGGTCAGGATGTCATCGACCGAAGCGCGGGCACGTTTGGCCAGCTCGGCCTGACGGGCGAACACGTCGACCTTGTGGTAGTGCAGCGCGTGCAGCGCAGCGGCGGTCGGTGACGGAACCCAGGCCGTGTTGGCGCCGGCCAGCGGGTGAGCGATTTTCTGTTCGAGCATCGCCGCCATCAGGTCGGGCATCGCCCACATGCCTTTACCGATTTGCGCACGACCTTGCAGGCCGGTGCTCAGACCGATATCGACGTTCCAGTTCTCGTAGGCGCCGATCCATTTCTCGGCCTTCATGTCGGCCTTGCGCACCACCGGGCCGGCTTCCATGGAGGTATGGATTTCGTCGCCGGTGCGGTCGAGGAAACCGGTGTTGATGAACACCACGCGCTCGCTCGCAGCCTGGATGCAGGCCTTGAGGTTGACCGTGGTGCGGCGCTCCTCGTCCATGATCCCGACTTTCAGAGTGTTGCGCTTGAGGCCCAGCACGTCTTCGATGCGACCGAACAGCTCGTTGGTGAACGCCGCTTCTTCCGGGCCGTGCATCTTCGGTTTAACGATGTAGACCGAGCCGGTGCGGGTGTTCTTGCGCGAAGTGTTGCCGCTCAGGTTGTGCATCGCCGCGAGGCAAGTCACCAGACCGTCGAGGATACCTTCCGGCACTTCGTTGCCGTGCTTGTCGAGGATCGCGTCGATGGTCATCAGGTGACCGACGTTACGCACGAACAACAGCGAGCGGCCGTGCAGGGTCAATTCGCTGCCGTCGACCTTGGTGTAGGTGCGATCCGGGTTCATGGTGCGGGTGAAGGTCTGGCCGCCCTTGGAAACGGATTCCGCGAGGTCGCCCTTCATCAGGCCGAGCCAGTTGCGGTAGATCACCACCTTGTCGTCGGCATCGACGGCAGCCACGGAGTCTTCGCAGTCCATGATGGTGGTCAGCGCTGCTTCCATCAGGATGTCTTTGACGCCGGCGGCGTCGGTCTGGCCGACCGGGGTGCTGGCGTCGATCTGGATTTCGAAATGCAGACCGTTGTTCTTCAGCAGGATCGCAATCGGCGCATTGGCGTCGCCCTGGAAGCCGATCAGCTGTGCGTCGTTGCGCAGGCCGCTGGTGCTGCCGCCCTTGAGGGTGACCACCAGTTTGCCGTCAGCGATTTTGTAGCCAATGGAATCGACATGGGAGCCAGTTGCCAGTGGCGCGGCTTCGTCGAGGAATGCACGGGCGAAGGCGATGACTTTGTCGCCACGCACCTTGTTGTAGCCTTTGCCTTTTTCCGCGCCGCCGGCTTCGCTGATGGCGTCGGTGCCATACAGGGCGTCGTACAGCGAGCCCCAGCGGGCGTTCGAGGCGTTGAGGGCGAAGCGGGCGTTCATCACCGGAACCACGAGTTGCGGGCCGGCGGTACGGGCGATTTCGTCATCGACGTTTTGCGTCGTTGCCTGGAAATCAGCCGCTTCTGGCAGCAGATAACCGATCTCTTGCAGGAAGGCTTTGTAGGCCACGGCGTCGTGCGGCTGACCGGCACGGCTCTGGTGCCAGCCATCGATACGAGCCTGGAAGTCATCGCGTTTGGCGAGTAGGGCTTTGTTCTTCGGCGCCAGGTCGTGAATGACCTTGTCGGCACCTTCCCAGAATTTGTCGGCGGTGAGGCCGGTACCGGGAATGGCTTCGTTGTTCACGAAGTCGAACAGGACTTTGGCGACCTGCAGGCCACCGACTTGAACGTGTTCAGTCATTGCTTGCCTCACTCTGCTCAGCTATTTCGCTTTTCAGCTCTTCAATTTAACAATGAAGCCTCTGGCCATTTAAACCACAAACCCCTCGACCAGTACATGCCATCGCTGGCGGCTGGGCTGGGACCAATCAACGGCTTGGGGGCCTTGCTGACGGGGCTTTCAGGGTTGCGAACGTGCCTTGGGCAGACATCGATCCAACGTTATGTAGTGCGCGCTGCGGCATACTACATTATGACTTGCGGTTGTGAAAATCAGACTAATTACGTCGTTCTGCGACCCCATGACGCATTGCGGTCACGGCGCGGAACGGGATGTTCTCAAAAAACCAATGGATTGTTCCAGCTAAATATCAAAAGTTGTACACATAAATACTATGCGTCTGCTATGGCACCTCGTTTGCCGTCATCACGGCAGTGCCGGCCGGCTTGCCTATACTTGCTTTTCTATAACAAAAGTCATGACAAGAGGGCTGCGCCATGGATCACCTCGTACTCACCGTCTTCGCACCGGACAAGCCCGGGCAGGTCGAGCGCATCGCCCAATGCATCGCCGAACACGGCGGTAACTGGCTGGAAAGTCGCATGTCGCGGATGGCCGGGCAGTTCGCCGGGATCCTGCGGGTCGGCGTACCAGCGGAGGCTTACGACGAATTAGTCGATGCCCTACAAGCTTTATCGGCTCAGGGGATTCGCGTGCTGGTGGCCGAAAGCGGTATCGAGCAGGCCTGCACCTGGAAACCGATTGCCATGGAACTGGTGGGGAATGATCGTCCGGGCATCGTGCGCGACATCACGCGGTTGCTGAGCGAGCAGGGCGTCAACCTCGAACGGCTGGTGACCGAAGTGCGCCCGGCGCCGATGAGCAGTGAACCGCTGTTCCATGCCGAAGCGATTCTCGCGGTGCCCCTGACCCTGTCGCTGGACGTGCTGCAATCGCGCCTGGAAACCCTGGCCGATGACTTGATGGTGGAACTGGTGCTGCGCACCGACCTGTGAGGGCGGATCGGGTTATCCAGTTTAAACGTGCACCTGCCTGTGGATAACCTGTAGAGACCGAACGCCAGGCCACGTCCGCCGTGGCTTGGCGAAGATTGATCAAAAAACCGCCAGCATTCAGTGACTTGCGCACAAACGGCGGGGATCACGCTGTGGATAACCTTGGGAAGGAACGATACAGGCCACGAGAACCGTGGCCTGTAAAGGTTTGTACGTTTTTTGATCAGCTGCGCCTACGCAGGCTCAACCACGCATCGACGCTATACACCGCCAGACCGGCCCAGATAAACATGAAGGCGATCAGCGTGCTGGATGACAGGTGCTCGCCGAACAGCAGCACGGCCTGCAGCAGCACCAGCGTCGGCGCCAGGTATTGCAGGAAACCGAGGGTGGTGTAGGGCAGATGCCGTGCCGCTGCGTTGAAGCACACCAGCGGCACCAGCGTCACCGGACCGGCCGCCACCAGCCACCAGGCTTCGGACGTGGTCCAGAACTCGGACTGAGCACTGGTCGCCGTCGGATTTAACAGCAGCCATGCAAGGGCGATCGGCACCAGCATCCAGGTTTCCACCACCAGCCCCGGCAGCGCCTTGACCGGCGCCTGCTTGCGGATCAGCCCGTAAAAACCGAAGGTCAACGCCAACACCAGCGAAACCCACGGCAGACTGCCGACCTGCCAGACCTGCTGCGCCACGCCGACCGCCGCCAGACCGACCGCCAGCCACTGCATGCGCCGCAGGCGTTCGCCGAGGATCAACATGCCCAGCAGCACGTTCACCAGCGGGTTGATGTAGTAACCGAGGCTCGCTTCCAGCATCCGGCCGTTGTTCACCGACCAGACGTAGGTCAGCCAGTTGGCCGCGATCAAGGTGCCGCTGAGCGCAAGAATCGCCAGGCGTTTCGGGTTGTCGCGCAGTTCCTGCCACCAGCCAGGATGCTTCCACACCATCAACAGCAGCGCGCCGAACAGCGCCGACCACAGCACCCGGTGAATGATGATTTCCACCGCCGGCACTTCGGCGATGGCTTTGAAATAGAGCGGGAACAATCCCCAGATGATGTAGGCACTGAGGCCCAGAATGTACCCACGACGCGGGTTGGCGGCTTGCATGCAGAATCCTTGCTTAGGCAGCTAACAAAGCAGCGATTGTACGGGCAGTTGTATAGACGTGTCGTGTCAGAAAAGCTTCAACGGCTCTTCGTTCAACGCCGCCAGTTGCTCACGCAACGCCAGCACCTGATCGCCCCAATACCGCTCGCTGCCGAACCATGGAAAGCTGCGAGGAAACGCTGGATCGTCCCAGCGCCGGGCCAGCCACGCGCTGTAATGCATCAGGCGCAGGGCGCGCAGCGGTTCGATCAGTGCCAGTTCGCGCGGGTCGAAGTCATGGAATTCGTTGTAGCCGTCCATCAATTCCGACAGCTGTCCCAGACAATCCTGACGATCGCCGGCGAGCATCATCCAGATGTCCTGCACCGCCGGCCCCATGCGGCAGTCGTCGAGGTCGACGATGTGGAACATCTCGTCGCGGCACATCATGTTGCCGGGGTGGCAATCGCCGTGCATGCGGATGTTCTGGTGCGGCGTGTTGGCGTAGACGTCTTCCACACGCTTGAGCAGATCGCGGGCGACTGATTCGTAGGCCGGCAGCAGGCTCTTGGGAATGAAGTTGCCTTCCAGCAACGTGGTCAGCGAGTCATGGCCGAAATTCTTCACGGCCAACGCTTCGCGGTGCTCGAACGGTTTGGTCCCGCCGACTGCGTGCATGCGCCCGAGCAACTGGCCGAGGCGATACAGCTGATCGAGATTGCCCGGCTCCGGCGCCCGGCCGCCGCGACGGGGAAACAGGGTGAAACGGAAACCGGCGTGTTCGTGAAGGGTTTCGCCGTTGTGGATCAGCGGCGCCACCACCGGGATCTCGACTTCGGCCAGTTCGAAGGTGAACTGGTGCTCTTCCAGAATCGCTTCGTTGGTCCAGCGCTGCGGGCGATAGAACTTGGCGATCAGCGGTTCCGAGTCTTCGATGCCGACCTGGTAGACGCGGTTTTCGTAACTGTTGAGCGCCAGAATGCGCGCGTCGCTCAGGAAGCCGATGCTTTCGACGGCATCGAGCACGAGGTCTGGGGTGAGGGTTTCAAACGGGTGGGCCATGCTGACTCCTGCGCGCAGCAGGCTGCCGCGTCCGGCTCAGCATGGTAGCGCAGACGGGCTGTCTTGAGTGGGATCGTTCCCGTGCAGCGCACGGGAACGATCAGAGCGTCGCCCGATCAGGCGCCGACGATCCCGCCATCCTCACGGGTAATCGCCATCACCGATGAGCGCGGCTTGCCGTTCGGCAAATGCTCGGGGAAGGTCGAGCCGCCGTTCTCGCCCGGGTGCTGAATCCCGACGAACAGGGTTTTCTGATCCGGCGAGAAACTGATCCCGGTGACTTCACAACCGATCGGCCCGACCATGAACCGGCGAATCTCACCGGTCTTCGGATCGGCGCAGAGCATCTGGTTGTTGCCCATCCCGGCGAAATCACCGGCGTTGCTCGAGTCGCCGTCGGTGAGAATCCACAGTCGGCCAGCCTTGTCGAAACCGAGGCCGTCGGGGCTGTTGAACATGTTCTGCGGGGTGATATTCGACGAACCGCCTTTCGGCGTACCGGCATGCACACCCGGGTTGCCGGCCACCACGAACAGATCCCAGGCAAAGGTCTTGGAGCCGTGATCGTCGCGGTCGGTGCGCCAGCGCAGGATCTGCCCGTAGACGTTCTTCTCGCGAGGGTTCGGCCCGCCCACCGGTTGGCCGTCTTCGCCGCGTTTGGCGTTGTTGGTCAGGGTGCAATAAACCTGGCCGTCCTTCGGACTGACCACGATCCATTCCGGGCGGTCCATGCGCGTGGCGCCGACCACACTGGCTGCCAGACGCGCGTGAATCAGCACTTCGGCCTGATCGGCGAAACCGCTGCTGGCGTCGATGCCGTTCTTGCCGTGGGTCAGTTCGATCCACTGGCCCTGGCCTTTCGGGTGATCCGGGTTGCCGTCGCCTGCATCGAACTTGGCCACGTACAGTGTGCCGTGATCGAGGATGTCGCGGTTGGCTTTGGCGTTGCGGTGATTGATCTTGTCGCGGCTGACGAATTTGTAGATGAACTCGCCGCGTTCGTCGTCGCCCATGTACACCACGGCGCGTCCGTCGTCGGTCTCGGCCAGTGCGGCGTTTTCATGTTTGAAGCGGCCCAGCGCGGTGCGTTTGACCGGAGTCGATTGCGGATCGAACGGGTCGATCTCCACGACCCAGCCGTGACGGTTGAGTTCGTTGGGGTTCTTCGCCATGTCGAAGCGTGGATCGAACGGATGCCAGTTGATCTCGCGGCTGGCGGCCGACACGCCGTAGCGTTTCTGCGCCGGATCGAACTGTTGCTGGGTATTGCTGCTGCCGAAGCAGTCGGTGAAGTTCTCTTCGCAGGTCAGATAGGTGCCCCACGGCGTCTTGCCGTTGGCGCAGTTCTGGAAGGTGCCGAGGACTTTCTTGCCGTGCTTGTCGGCGCTGGTTTTCATCAGCTCGTGACCGGCGGCCGGGCCGCTGATACGCAGCGGCGAGTTGCCGTGGATGCGCCGGTTGTAGCGCGAGCCCTGGACGAACTGCCACTGGCCGTTCTTGCGCTGGACTTCGATCACCGACACGCCTTCGCAGGCCAGAGCCTTGCGCACATCTTCGGCCGATTGCGGCATGCCGCCGTGCGGATAGAGATAGCGGTAGTTGGTGTATTCGTTGTTGATCGCCATCAACGCACGGTTTTTCTCGCCCGGGAATTCAAACAGGCTCATGCCGTCGTTGTTGTCGCCGAACTGCACTTCCTGCGCAGCCGCGGTGCCATTGCCGCTCGGGTCGAAGGCCGGACCGTTCTTGTGCAGGGGCTGGCCCCAACTGATCAGCACCGACGACTTGTAGCCCTTGGGCAGGCTGATCACGTCAGTGGTGGCGGCCGGAATGCTGTCGAAACCGAGCAGACGGCTGTTGCCGGCGCTGACACTGGCGGCCATCACGCTGCGGCTCAGCAGGTTGCCGCCGAGGAACATCGCCGCGCCGCACAGCGCGCCGGCGCTGATGAAACCGCGACGGCTCAGGCCGACCATTTTTTCCAGGTCTGTGGATTGGTTTTCTTCTAATAGGCTCACATCAGGCTCCCTGCATGGTTTTGGCAGCCACCTTAATGCGGGTCGATGACGCTTTCGTTGCAGCGCTGTTTAGAGCGGTGTTCCGAGCAGCACATTGGACGGCGAGAACTGCACCTGCACCGGTTGCTCGACCGTCAGGCCACGGGTGCGCAAGTCCAGCGGTTCGGCCAGGGCACACAGGGTCTGGCCGTTGGGCAGGGCGATGCGCACTTCGCTCGGGCCGTCCTCGGCGTCGAGAATCGCCTCGATCCGACCGCTCAAAAGGTTGTGGCCGACGGCAGGCGTGGCCTCTGGCGCGAGCAGTTCGAGCCAGCCGGCCTTGATCAGCGCCACCACTTCGGTGCCTGGTTGCAGCTCCAGGTGCACGGTGCTGTCGTGGGTAATCTGTGCGTCGATCGACAGGCCTTCGGCCAGTTCGAGGCGAATCAGGTCGTTGCGGCCCTGACCCTCAATCAGCACGACTTTGCCGTGCAACTGATTGCGTGCGCTGGTCCGGAGCATCAGCCGTCCGAGCAGATCCAGATCGCTGGCGTCCTCGGCCGCCTCCAGCACCTGAGCCTGCAAGGCTTGCAGCTTTTGATAGAGGCGCAGCACTCGCTCGCCTTCGCTCGACAGTTTGGCGCCACCGCCGCCTTTGCCGCCGACCGCGCGCTCGACCAGCGGCTTTTGCGCGAGGTTGTTCAGCTCATCGATGGCATCCCACGCCGCTTTGTAACTCAGGCCGGCGCTCTTCGCGGCGCGGGTGATCGAACCCTGTTCGGCGATGTGTTGCAGCAAGGCGATGCGCTGCGGACGGCGGACGATGTGCTGGGACAACAAAGAGGGCAGGGACATGGCGGACGCTTTGTGCTGAAGAGTTGAGGGAGGACGTTGGCGGCTCGGGACGTATCCGTCAAGCCGCGTCGCCGGGTTTTGGCGTGCGGGCCAGGCAGTACACATCCACCCGCGCGGCGCCGGCGTCCATCAGCAAACGGGCCAGCGCCTGCGCGGTGGCGCCGGTGGTCAGTACGTCGTCGACCAAGGCCAGGTGCCGGCCTTTCACCTTTGCATCGGGGCTCAAGGCGAAGGCGTGACGCAGATTGCCTTTACGCGCTTTGGCATTGAGGGCCTGCTGGGCGTCGGTATCCTGCACGCGCAACAGACTGTGTTCCTCGCAAGGCAGATCGAGTGCCTTGCCCAGCCACTGCGCCAGCATCGCCGCTTGATTGAATCCGCGCTGGCGCAGGCGTTTCGGTGCAAGTGGAACCGGCAGCAAAGCGTCCGGGCGAGGCAAGTCTTCTTCGAAGCGATGTTGCAAGAACTCGCCGAGAACGTCGGCGAGCAAGTGGCCAAGGGGCCATTTGGCGTTGTGTTTGAAGCGGGTGATCAGCGTGTCCACCGGAAAGCCATAAGCCCAAGGTACGGCCACTTGTTCAAAGGCCGGCGGATCGTTCAGGCAGCCACCACAGGTCAGGCTGGCGGTGAGGGGCAGGGCGCAAGTCACGCATTGATCGCCCAGCCACGGTAGATCGGTTTCACAGGCGGTGCAGATCGGGATTTGCGCGTCTGCCGGTTCATCGCACAATAAACACCGTTGTTTGTTTTTTAACCAGATGTAAACCTGTCCTTCGTAGTGTGGTTGACAGCGCATGACTCTTCCTTAAATATGCCGAACATCCGTGTCGTGCCTGTGGGTATTCCGTTTCCCCAGGCGCCAGCCAAGCATAACCAAGGAAACGCCCATGAGCGCCAGCACTACTGCCACCCTGCGTCACGACTGGACTTTGGCCGAAGTCAAAGCACTCTTCGTTCAGCCATTCAACGATTTGCTGTTCCAGGCGCAGACGGTGCACCGCGCGCATTTCGACGCCAACCGCGTCCAGGTTTCCACCCTGCTGTCGATCAAGACCGGCGCCTGCCCGGAAGATTGCAAATATTGTCCGCAGTCCGGTCACTACAACACCGGGCTGGAAAAAGAAAAGCTGATGGAAGTGCAGAAAGTCCTCGAAGAGGCTGCCCGCGCCAAGGCCATCGGTTCGACCCGTTTCTGCATGGGCGCGGCGTGGAAGCATCCGTCGGCCAAAGACATGCCTTACGTGCTGAAGATGGTCGAAGGCGTGAAGGCCATGGGCCTGGAAACCTGCATGACCCTCGGTCGTCTCGATCAGGATCAGACCGAGGCGCTGGCCAAGGCCGGGCTCGACTACTACAACCACAACCTCGACACCTCGCCGGAGTTCTACGGCAGCATCATCACCACCCGCACCTACAGCGAGCGCCTGCAGACGCTGGCCTACGTGCGCGATGCCGGGATGAAAATCTGCTCCGGCGGCATCCTCGGCATGGGCGAGTCCCTCGATGACCGCGCGAACCTGCTGATCCAGCTGGCCAACCTGCCGGAGCACCCAGAGTCGGTGCCGATCAACATGCTGGTGAAAGTCGCTGGCACGCCGCTGGAGAACGCTGACGACGTCGATCCGTTCGACTTCATCCGCATGCTCGCCGTGGCACGCATCCTGATGCCGCAATCCCACGTGCGCCTGTCCGCCGGCCGCGAAGCGATGAACGAGCAGATGCAGGCCCTGGCGTTCTTCGCCGGCGCCAACTCGATCTTCTACGGCGACAAACTGCTGACCACCGCCAACCCGCAGGCCGACAAGGACATGCAGCTGTTCGCACGTCTGGGCATTCAGCCGGAAGCTCGCGAAGAGCACGCCGACGAAGTGCATCAGGCCGCCATCGAGCAGGCGCTGGTGGAGCAGAAGAGCAGCGAGCAGTTCTACAACGCGGCGGTCTGACACTCGCCCCGATTTTGCTGAAGGAACACTCTCCTTGTGGGAGCTGGCTTGCCAGCGATAGCGGACTGACAGTCGACGCTGATGTTGAATGTGGCGCCGCCATCGCTGGCAAGCCAGCTCCCACAGGATCAGTGTCCATCCTGATTCATGTGATTTGACTGTTCGAGGCTTGCATGTCTTTCGATCTCGCCGCACGCCTTGCTGCCCGTCGTGCCGAAAATCTTTATCGCCAGCGACCGCTGCTTGAAAGCCCGCAAGGGCCGGAAGTGGTGGTCGACGGTCAGCCGTTGCTGGCGTTCTGCAACAACGATTACCTGGGCCTGGCCAATCATCCGCAAGTGATCGAAGCCTGGCGCGCCGGCGCTTCGAAATGGGGCGTCGGCGGCGGTGCCTCGCATCTGGTGATCGGCCACAGCGGTCCGCATCACGCGCTTGAAGAGGCTTTGGCGGATCTCACCGGACGGCCACGTGCTCTGTTGTTCACCACCGGTTACATGGCCAACCTCGGCGCGGTCACCGCACTGGTCGGGCAGGGCGATACGGTGCTGGAAGACCGGCTCAATCATGCCTCGTTACTGGATGCCGGACTGTTGTCCGGCGCGCGCTTCAATCGTTATCTGCACAACGACGCCGACAGCCTCGCCAAGCGTCTGGAGAAAGCCACCGGCAATACGCTGGTGGTCACTGACGGCGTGTTCAGCATGGACGGCGACCTTGCCGATCTGCCGGCGCTGGCCCGGGAAACCAAGGCCAAAGGCGCGTGGCTGATGGTCGATGACGCCCACGGTTTCGGTCCGCTGGGGGCAAACGGTGGCGGCATCGTCGAGCATTTCGGTTTGAGCCAGGAGGATGTGCCGGTACTGGTCGGCACGCTCGGCAAAGCGTTCGGCACGGCTGGCGCGTTTGTGGCCGGCAGTGAAGAGCTGATCGAGAGTCTGATCCAGTTCGCCCGCCCCTACATCTACACCACCAGCCAGCCGCCGGCGCTGGCCTGCGCGACACTGAAAAGTCTGGAACTGCTGCGCACCGAGCACTGGCGTCGCGAGCATCTGCAAACGCTGATCCGCCAGTTCCGCCATGGCGCCGAACAGATTGGTCTGGAGCTGATGGACAGCTTCACGCCGATCCAGCCGATCCTGATCGGCGATGCCGGTCGCGCCGTGCGTCTGTCGCAGATGCTGCGCGAGCGTGGGTTGATGGTCACCGCAATCCGCCCGCCGACCGTGCCTGCCGGCAGCGCGCGGTTGCGGGTAACGTTGACCGCCGCCCACAGCGAGGCACAGGTGCAGCTATTGTTAGAAGGACTGGCCGATTGCTTTGCGCAACTCAAGTCGGAGCCAAGCCATGCGTGATCGCCTGATTCTGCTGCCGGGTTGGGGGCTCGGCGTTTCGCCGCTGGAGCCGCTGGCCGCTGCGTTGCGCGGACTCGACGAGCATCTTCAGGTCGACATCGAGCCGTTGCCGGAGCTGGACTCCAGCGATCTGCAAGACTGGCTCGACGAACTCGATGAGCGCATCCCCGAAAATGCCTGGCTCGGCGGCTGGTCGCTGGGCGGCATGCTCGCATCCGAGCTGGCGGCGCGGCGTGGCGAGCATTGCTGCGGCTTGCTGACTCTGGCGAGCAATCCTTCGTTTGTTGCTCACGAACAGTGGCCGAGCGCGATGCCCGGCGAGACCTTCGATGCGTTTCTGGCCGGCTGCGGCGCCGACCCGCGCACGACCCTCAAGCGATTCTCTCTGCTCTGTGCCCAAGGCGCGCAAGACGCGCGCGGCTTGTCGCGGCTGTTGCTCGGCGGCGCGCCGAATACCTCGCCGGCCGCGTTGATGGCCGGTCTGGAATTGTTGGCGCAGATCGATACGCGCGATGCCTTGCAGGCGTTTCGTGGCCCGCAATTGCATCTGTTCGGCGGGCTGGACGGATTGGTGCCGGCGGAGGCCGCGGGCGAGTTGTTCGCGTTGCTGGCGGATGTCGAGGTCGGTCTGATCGAGCAGGCCAGCCATGCGTTTCTTCTGGAAGACCCTCACGGTGTAGCGGGTGCGATCCAGGCGTTTTTAAGTGAGTGCGGTGATGACTGATTTGTCTGTTGCGGCGTTGCCCGGCGGCTTGCCTGACAAGCGCCAGGTTGCGGCTTCTTTTTCTCGCGCGGCGGCCAGCTACGACAGCGTCGCCGAGTTGCAGCGCGATGTCGGTACGCAGTTGATGAATCGCTTGCCGGCGGATTTCCGGCCGGCACGCTGGCTGGATCTCGGCTGTGGTACAGGGTATTTCACGCGGGCGCTGGCCGAGCGATTCGGTGAGGGGCTGGCGCTGGATATCGCTGAGGGCATGCTCAATCACGCCCGGCCATTGGGCGGGGCCACGCACTTCATTGCTGGCGATGCCGAACGTTTGCCGTTGCAGGATTCGACCTGCGATCTGATCTTCTCCAGCCTCGCCGTGCAGTGGTGCGCGGACTTCGAAGCGGTGCTCGGTGAAGCGTTTCGGGTGCTGAAACCGGGGGGAGTTTTCGCGTTTGCTAGTCTTTGTGTAGGGACGCTGTACGAATTGCGCGATAGCTGGCGTCAGGTCGATGGCCTGGTGCACGTCAACCGCTTCCGCGAGTTCGCCCGCTACGAGCAATTGTGCGCGGTCAGTGGGTTGCGCAGTGTTTGTCTTGAGAACCTGCCGCATGTGCTGCATTACCCGGATGTGCGCAGCCTGACCCATGAACTCAAGGCCTTGGGCGCGCATAACCTGAACCCCGGTCGGCCGGGGGGATTGATCGGGCGGGCGCGGATTCTGGGGCTGGTCGAAGCCTATGAGCAGTTCCGTCAGCCGCAGGGCTTGCCGGCGACTTATCAGGTGGTCTACGCCGTGTTGGAGAAACCCTTATGAGCGCAGCCTATTTCATCACCGGAACCGACACTGACGTTGGCAAGACCACCGTTGCCGCCGGGTTGCTGCACGCTGCGCGGTCGGCAGGGCTGAGTACGGCGGCGGGCAAACCGGTGGCGTCCGGTTGTGTGGTGACGCCCAGAGGTTTGCGCAATTCCGATGCGCTGGCGTTGCAGGCCGAATGCTCGTTGCCGCTGACGTATCAACAGGTCAATCCGGTGGCGTTCGAGCCAGCGATCGCGCCGCATCTGGCAGCGCGTGAAGCGGGTGTGGCGCTGACCGTCCAATCGTTGCTGGCGCCGATGCGCGAGATTCTGGCCATGAACGCTGACTTCACGCTGATCGAAGGCGCGGGTGGTTGGCGGGTGCCGTTGGCGGATCAGGACAATTTGTCGGATCTGGCGATTGCGCTGAAGCTGCCGGTGATTCTGGTGGTCGGTGTGCGTCTGGGTTGCATCAGTCATGCGCTGTTGACTGCCGAAGCAATCGCTCGTGACGGGCTGCAACTGGCGGGATGGGTGGCGAACATCATTGATCCGAAGACGTCGCGGCTGGAGGAAAACCTCGCGACGCTTGCCGAGCGGATTCCGGCGCCGTGCCTGGGGCGGGTGCCGAAACTCAAGGCCGTCAGCGCCGAAGCGGTCGCCGATCACTTGCAACTCGATCTGCTCGACTGATTTTGGCTATGACAAGGCACTGTGCCATTAGTGTTTTTGACGGGTGTTTTTCTGACGCCTCTGGTTCAATGTCACCCATTGATCCTTCCCAGGGATGAGAGCTCTCATGGAAATCTCCGGAAACACAGCTTTTTATGCAGGTCTGAGCACCATTCAGACCGGGCAGAACCGCGTCGATCAGGCCGCCAGCCAGATCGCCAGCAGCACTATCGAGCGTTCGGTTACCAGCCAGTCTTCGGAAGTGCAGGTGGATCGTCTGCGTTCCGTCGATCGCGCCCAGCAATCGGACCTGGCGAGCAACATGGTCGAGATGGCCCAGGGCAAGTTTCAGGCGGAACTGGGTGTGAAAGTCGCCAAGGCCTCCGACGAAATGCTCGGTACGATCATCGATACATTCGCCTGATTTTCTGATCTGCGCTTTGCCAGACGCCGCGACTGTTCGCGGCGTTTTTCGTTGTAAGTCCTTCTCCCTCAACTAATCTTTTTTCAGTGCACATGGCTCGGTCGGGCGCATGTCGCGCTGCTGTGTCCGGCGTTCGGAAAATGTGATGACGAATGGCAAAAGAACGACGCTTGACAAGATTTCGGCGTAAACGTATGTTTCAAACAACTGTTTGACCGTCACAACAAATCAACGCGGTCGTTCATTCCCGGTTACATCAGCAGAGGTTTATCGCTATGCCTGACTACAAGGCCCCCTTGCGTGATATTCGCTTCGTTCGTGACGAACTGCTCGGCTACGAAGCGCACTATCAGAGCCTTCCAGCGTGCGCAGAGGCAACGCCGGACATGGTTGACGCCATTCTCGAAGAGGGCGCCAAGTTTTGTGAGCAGGTGCTGGCACCGCTGAACCGCGTGGGTGACACCGAAGGCTGCACCTGGAGCGAGTCCGGCGTGAAAACCCCGACCGGCTTCAAAGAGGCCTACAAGCAATTCGTGGAAGGCGGCTGGCCAAGCCTGGCCCATGACGTCGAGCACGGCGGTCAGGGTCTGCCTGAGTCGCTGGGTCTGGCAGTCAGCGAGATGGTCGGCGAAGCCAACTGGTCGTGGGGCATGTACCCGGGCCTGTCGCACGGCGCGATGAACACCATCTCCGAGCACGGCACCCCAGAGCAGCAAGAAGCCTATCTGACCAAACTGGTCTCCGGCGAATGGACCGGCACCATGTGCCTGACCGAACCGCATTGCGGCACCGACCTGGGCATGCTGCGTACCAAGGCCGAGCCTCAGGCCGACGGTTCCTACAAAGTCTCCGGTACCAAGATCTTCATCTCGGCCGGTGAACATGACATGGCCGACAACATCGTCCACATCGTACTGGCCCGCCTGCCGGACGCACCGGCCGGTACCAAAGGCATTTCCCTGTTCATCGTTCCGAAGTTCATGCCGAATGCTGATGGCACCGTCGGTGCACGCAACGCCGTGACCTGCGGTTCGATCGAACACAAGATGGGCATCCACGGCAACGCGACCTGCGTGATGAACTTCGACGGCGCGACCGGTTTCCTGATCGGCCCGGCGAACAAAGGCCTGAACTGCATGTTCACCTTCATGAACACCGCACGTCTGGGTACCGCGCTGCAAGGTCTGGCCCACGCCGAAATCGGCTTCCAGGGTGGCCTGAAATACGCTCGCGATCGCCTGCAAATGCGCTCCCTGACTGGCCCGAAAGCGCCGGACAAGGCGGCTGACCCGATCATCGTTCACCCGGACGTACGCCGCATGCTGTTGACCATGAAGGCATTCGCCGAAGGCAACCGTGCGATGGTGTACTTCACCGCCAAACAGGTCGACATCGTCAAATACGGCGTGGACGAAGAAGAGAAGAAGAAAGCCGATGCACTGCTGGCCTTCATGACTCCAATCGCCAAGGCGTTCATGACCGAAGTCGGTTTCGAATCCGCCAACCACGGCGTGCAGATCTACGGCGGCCACGGCTTCATCGCCGAGTGGGGCATGGAGCAGAACGTTCGCGACAGCCGCATCTCGATGCTGTACGAAGGCACCACCGGCATTCAGGCACTCGACCTGCTGGGCCGTAAAGTGCTGATGACTCAAGGCGAAGCTCTGAAAGGCTTCACCAAGATCGTCCACAAGTTCTGCCAGAACAACGAAGGCAACGAAGCCGTCAAAGAATTCGTCGCACCGTTGGCTGCACTGAACAAAGAGTGGGGCGAACTGACCATGAAAGTCGGTATGGCCGCCATGAAAGATCGCGAAGAAGTCGGCGCGGCCTCCGTGGACTACCTGATGTACTCCGGTTACGCCTGCCTGGCCTACTTCTGGGCTGACATGGCGCGTCTGGCTGCCGAAAAATTGGCTGCCGGCACCACCGACGAGGCGTTCTACACCGCCAAGCTGCAAACCGCGCGCTTCTACTTCCAGCGCATCCTGCCGCGTACTCGTACGCACGTGGCCACCATGCTGTCGGGCGCCAACAACCTGATGGACATGAAAGAAGAAGACTTCGCACTGGGCTACTAAGCCTTAACGCGGTCTTTCAAAAAACCGCTGCTCCTTCGGGGGCAGCGGTTTTTTTGTGCCCGGATTTCCCCAATCCCGGGGCTGATTCCCCAGCATTGAAGGTGGCGCTGCTCAGCCGAACCCCTGCGCTTATTGATTCAAAATGTTTCCAGAAGAGTGGCCAATTAATTGCACTGCCCGAATTACCGGTGCTAACCAGAACTGCCTGCTCAAAGAAGCAAGACGCCCGGCACTTAACAACAACAGTCAGGGTGAAGCCTATGAACATCAGTCGACTCGCTCGTTTGACCTTCTGGTTACCCGTTGCGCTGGCGGTCCACAGCGCATGGGCCGCCGACCCCGCCGAAGTCGATCCCCCTGTGCCGGAGGTGCCCTCGCTGCAATCGTTGCGCGGGATGGTGCCTCCCGATCCGTCCGGAACCGAAGGCGGACGCAAGGTCGATCTGATGACCGACTACGTGCTCAATCGCCAGGCCGCAATCCTGCTGGGCAAGGCGCTGTTCTGGGACATGGAGATCGGCAGCGATGGCTCCACGGCCTGCGCGTCCTGCCATTACCACGCCGGTGTTGACCACCGCATCACCAACCAGCTCAACCCCGGCCAGGCGCACACCAATGCCAACGTCGCGTCGATCTTCAACAAACCGTTTGTGGCGTCGGACATTCCCGGTGATGTGGCGTCCTACGCGACGTTGTCCGGCGGCAAGGGTGGCCCGAACTACACGTTGAAGAAAATCGACTTCCCGACCCATGTGCTGAGCAATCCCCTGGAGCGCAACTCGCCCATCGTTTACTCGACGGACGACGTGGTCGGCTCGCAAGGCGTGTTCGATGCCAACTTCGTCAAGCCCAACCAGCCGCGTTTCGACAAATGCACCCAGCAGCCGGACGGTCTGTTTCAGGTCGGCGGCATCAACGTTCGCCGCAGCACCGGGCGCAATGCGCCGTCGGTGATCAACGCCGCGTTCAACGTGCGCAACTTCTGGGACGGCCGGGCCAATAACGTGTTCAACGGCTTCTCGCCGTTCGGCAATCGCGATCCGGATGCCGGGATTTACGTGACCAGCGAACGCAGCACGGTTGCGACCAAAGTGCGGCTGGCACTCAACGATGCGTCTGCCGCCTCGCAAGCCGTCGGGCCGCCCGGCAGTCCGGTGGAAATGTCCTGCGGCGGTCGCACGTTTGCCGACATCGGCCGGCGGATGCTCGACACGCTGATGCTCAAGCAGCAACGGATTTCGTCTACCGACTCGGTGCTGGCCCCAGTATCCGGCGCACGGCGCCCGACCTATCGCGAGCTGATCAAGAACGCCTTCCAGCCCCGGCTGTGGAACGCCACGCAAAACGTTCTGGTGGGCGGTGCGCCGTACACCCAGATGGAGGCCAACTTCCCGCTGTTCTTCGGTCTGGCGATCCAGATGTATGAGGCGACGCTGGTGTCCGATCAGGCGCCGATCGACGCCTACCTGCAAGGCGATCACACCGCGATGAACGCGCAACAGGTCGAAGGCATGAACCTGTTTCTCGGCAAAGGCAAATGCGTCAATTGCCACGGTGGGCCGGAGCTGACCAACGCCGCCAGCCGCCTGCTGATGCACCCGCGCGAACGCATCGAACGCATGGTGATGGCCGACAACCTGACCACCCTTTACGACAACGGCTTCTACAACACCGGTGTGCGTCCGACTTCGGAAGATCTGGCCCTCGGCGGCGCTGATGCTTGGGGCAATCCATGGTCGTTCACCCGGCAGTACAACACCGTGTTGCAGGGCGGAAAATCAGTCGATCCGCTGGACGTCGATGTCTGCACGTTCGAGGCGCCGTTGAGCGCGGCGATTCCGTGCGATGCCACGCTCAAGCCGAATGTCGGTTTTCGCGATTCGGTCGACGGCGCGTTCAAGACCCCGACCCTGCGCAACATCGCCCTGACCGGGCCGTACTTCCACAATGGCAGCCGCTCGACGCTCAAGCAGGTGATGGAGTTCTACAACCGTGGCGGTGACCGGCGCGGGGAAGACGCCAATAACACCAGCGGTTTCGAGCACCCGGCGGTGAACCAGCACAACACTTCCAACCTCGACCCGGACATGACGGCGCTGAACCTGACGCCTGACGAAATCGACGCGCTGGTGAAATTCATGGAAGTCGGCCTGACCGACCCCCGCGTGGCGTGGGAGCGCGCACCGTTCGATCATCCGTCGCTGGTGATCCCGCAGGGCCATATCGGCGATGAAAATGTCGTGACCCAGCGCCCGGCCAGTCCGAAAGTCACGACCCGTCAGGCGATGGACGCATCGCTCAATCTCAAGCCTTACGGTGCTGAAGGCCGGCCAGCGGCCGAAGGGCCATTGCAGCCGTTTTACAACGATCTCTGAGCAGAAAAACACACCATGGCCATCAAGAATGATGGCCATGGTGGCCGTTTAGCGGCAATTCCGTAAAAAACCTGACTAAAACTCTCAGCAACCGCCGATTTCGGCCGTTAAAGAGACAGCCTGTGATCTGGATCACATTGTGTGTGCTTAACTGGCCACATTGCAGGCACAATGCCATCTCTTTGCCATGACGGGTCGGAGCTTTTACCCTTGCCGCGTTCTTCCGCTGTACGTTTCAGTCATTTCCTACCTTCACTGCTGTTGTTGCTCGCGGGGTTGGCGGCTGCGTACGTCAAAGACCTCAACGTGTTCTTCACTTCGCTGTTCAACGTGTTGCCGACCTTGGTGCTGCTGTTGGGCGGTTCGTACTGTGCGGTTTACCGACGCCAGCGCGAGCTGTTTCTGATGGTCACGGTGTACATCGCCTACTTCCTGCTCGACACCCAGACCGACTATTACCGCGACAACGGCAAGGTGCGCGAGGACGCGGCCGTGGTGTTCCACCTGGTCTGTCTGCTGTTGCCTTTGTTGTTTGGACTGTTCGCCGCGTGGCAGGAACGCACGCACCTGTTTCAGGACATGGTCGCGCGCTTCGCCGTGCTGCTGGCCTTTGGCAGCGTGGCGCTGGGGCTTGAGCAAAGTTACCCGCAGGCGTTGCTGATGTGGCTTTCCGAAATCCGCTGGCCGGCGCTGCATGGCGCGTGGATGAGCCTGATCCAGATGTCCTATCCGGTATTTCTCTCGGCGTTCCTGCTACTGGCCTGGCAATACTGGCGCAACCCCCGTCCGCTGCACGCGGCGCAGCTGGTGGGGTTGCTCGGGGTGTTCTGGATGCTGCCGAAAACCTTCATCCTGCCATTCACCCTGAACATCATGTGCAGCCAGGTGATGTTGATGATTGCGGCGGCGGTGGCGCACGAGGCTTATCAAATGGCCTTCCGCGACGAACTCACCGGCCTGCCCGGCCGCCGCGCACTCAACGAGCGCATGCAGCGTCTGGGTCGCAACTATGTGCTGGCGATGAGCGACGTCGATCACTTCAAGAAATTCAACGACACCCACGGTCACGACGTGGGGGATCAGGTCCTGCGACTGGTCGCCAGCAAGCTGTCCAAAATCAGCGGTGGCGGTAGGGCTTATCGCTATGGCGGTGAGGAATTCGCCCTGGTGTTTGCGGGCAAGACTCTTGAAGAGTGCATGCCGCACCTGGAAGTCATCCGCGAGTCGATTGCGTCCTACAACATCCAGCTGCGAAATCAGGAAAGTCGCCCGCAGGATGATCAGCAGGGCCGTCAGCGTCGCTCGGGTTCGGGCGCATCCAGCGTATCGGTCACGGTCAGCATCGGCGTGGCCGAACGTCTGGAACAGCGCACCCCGGAAGAAGTGCTGAAATCCGCCGACCAGGCGCTCTACAGCGCCAAGGGTGCAGGGCGAAACTGCGTGATGGCGTTCGGGCAAAACCGCCGTGGCGCGGTGCGCATGGACAACGCCGCAGGTTGAGTGATGACGGCGCATTCAGCGTCTGGACAGTGATTGTGGGGCAGGGTGGCCGGCAGTAGGTTGAAGCAATCTGCTGAAGGAGAAGCCACCATGCCCGAATACAAAGCTCCCCTGCGCGACATGCGCTTTCTGATCGACCACGTCTTTGACTTCCACACTCAGTACGCGGCCCTCGGCGCCCACGACGCCAGCCCGGACATGATCAACGCGATCCTCGACGAAGGCGCGAAGTTCTGTGAGAACGTTCTGGCACCGCTCAATCGCAGCGGCGACGAAGAGGGCTGCCATTTCGACAACGGTGTGGTGACAACGCCTACAGGCTTCAAGCAGGCCTTCGCACAATACGTGGAAGGTGGCTGGCACGGCCTGGCGGCAGATCCAACTTACGGCGGCCAGGGCCTGCCGAGTTCGCTGGGGCTGGTGATCAGCGAAATGGTCGCCTCCAGCAATACCTCGTGGGGCATGTACCCGGGCCTGACCCACGGCGCCATGTCGGCGATCCACGCCCACGGCACCGAAGAACAGAAAAACACCTATCTACGCAAACTTACTGCGGGCCAGTGGACCGGCACCATGTGCCTGACCGAAGCCCACTGCGGCACCGACCTGGGCATCATCAAGACCCGCGCCGTGCCTCAGGCCGACGGCAGTTATGCAGTGACCGGCAGCAAGATTTTCATCTCTGCCGGCGAGCACGACATGAGTGACAACATCATTCATCTGGTGCTGGCCAAACTGCCGGACGCACCGGCGGGGACCAAAGGCATTTCGCTGTTCATCGTGCCGAAATTTCTCCCGGACGCCTCCGGTGAGGCGGGTGAGCGCAACGGCGTTTCCTGCGGTTCGATCGAACACAAAATGGGCATCAAGGCCTCGGCCACCTGCGTGCTGAACTTCGACGACGCCAAAGGCTTCCTGATCGGCGAACCGAACAAAGGCCTGAACTGCATGTTCACCATGATGAACCACGCGCGGTTAGGCACCGGAATGCAGGGTCTTTGTCTGGGCGAAGCGAGTTTTCAGGGCGCAATCAAATACGCCAACGACCGCTTGCAGATGCGTGCCCTGACCGGCGCCAAAGCTCCGGACAAACCGGCCGACCCGATCATCGTCCACCCGGACGTGCGGCGCATGCTGCTGACCATGAAAGCTTTCAACGAAGGCAACCGCGCGCTTACCTATTTCACCGCGCAGATGCTTGATGTCGCGCACCTGAGCCCGGACGCAGGCGCGCGTCAGGAAGCCGAAGACCTGTTGGCGTTCCTGACGCCGATCTGCAAAGCCTTCATGACCGACACCGGCCTGGAGGTGACCAACCACGGCATGCAGGTGTTCGGTGGCCACGGATTTATCCGCGAGTGGGGTATGGAGCAACTGGTTCGCGATTGCCGGATCGCGCCGATCTACGAGGGCACCAACGGCATTCAGGCGCTGGATCTGCTCGGGCGCAAAGTGCTGGGCAGTCAGGGCAAGTTGCTGCGCAACTTCACCAAAATCGTCCACAAATTCTGCGCCGCCAACGCCGGACATGCGCAATTGGGCGGGTTTGTCGCGCAGCTCGATGGCCTCAATCAGCAGTGGGGCGATTTGACCATGAAGGTCGGGATGGCCGCGATGAAGAACCCGGATGAAGTCGGCGCCGCGTCGGTGGATTACCTGATGTACAGCGGTTACATCGTTCTCGGTTACCTGTGGCTGCGCATGGCGCTGGTTGCTCAGGCGCAACTGGAGTCGGGCGAGGGTGATGGCGATTTCTGCCAGGGCAAACTGGCGACGTGCGAGTTTTACTTCAAGCGTCTGTTGCCGCGTACCGCAGCGCATCGTTCGGCGATCGAGGCGGGCAGCGATTGCCTGATGAAACTGCCAGCACAGTTGTTCTCGCTGTAACACGCCACTGTTAAACAAAAGAGCCCGCTGATTGCGGGCTTCTTTATGGCTGATTGCTGGTGACTAAAAATAACAAGGCAGTCACCGCCTGACCCTATGTGTCGCAAAAGTTGTTGGGTTACACTCCAGCTCAACGAAAACACCCTTCCACGAATCACCTGTTTAGATCTTTGCGAGGTTTGCCATGGCTGACTACAAAGCGCCGCTGCGCGATATGCGCTTCGTCCTCAATGAAGTGTTCGAAGTCGCCAAACTCTGGGCCGAACTGCCGGCCCTGGCCGAGACCGTGGACGCGGAAACCGTTGAAGCCATTCTCGAAGAGGCCGGCAAGGTCACCAGCAAAAGCATCGCGCCCCTGAGCCGCGCGGCTGACGAAGAAGGCTGCCACTGGGCCGACGGTGCCGTCACCACGCCGGCCGGTTTCCCACAGGCCTATCAGACTTACGCCGAAGGCGGCTGGGTCGGCGTTGGCGGTGATCCGGCCTACGGCGGCATGGGCATGCCAAAAGCCGTTTCCGCTCAAGTCGAAGAAATGGTCAACTCCGCCAGCCTGTCCTTCGGTCTGTATCCGATGCTGACCGCAGGCGCTTGCCTGTCGATCAACGCCCACGCCAGCGAAGAGCTGAAAGCCGCATACCTGCCGAACATGTACGCCGGTGTCTGGGCCGGTTCCATGTGCCTGACCGAGCCGCACGCCGGCACCGACCTGGGCATCATCCGCACCAAGGCCGAGCCTCAGGCCGACGGTTCCTACAAGGTCAGCGGCACCAAGATCTTCATCACCGGCGGTGAACACGACCTGACCGAAAACATCATCCACCTGGTGCTGGCCAAGCTGCCTGACGCACCGGCGGGGCCGAAAGGCATTTCGCTGTTCCTGGTACCGAAGTTCATGGTCAATGCCGATGGCAGCCTGGGCGCGCGCAACCCCGCGAACTGCGGTTCGATCGAACACAAGATGGGTATTCAGGCGTCCGCCACTTGCGTGATGAACTTCGACGAAGCCGTGGGTTACCTGGTCGGCGAGCCGAACAAGGGCTTGGCGGCAATGTTCACCATGATGAATTACGAGCGTCTGGGCGTCGGTATCCAGGGCCTGGCCACCGGCGAGCGCTCGTACCAGAACGCCATCGAATACGCCCGTGACCGCCTGCAAAGCCGTTCGCCGACCGGCGCGCAGAACAAGGACAAGGTCGCAGACCCGATCATCGTCCACCCGGACGTGCGTCGCATGCTGCTGACCATGAAAGCCTCGAACGAAGGTGGTCGTGCGTTCTCCACTTACGTGGCGATGCAACTCGATACCGCCAAGTTCAGCGAAGACGCCGCCACTCGCAAGCGTGCGGAAGATCTGGTTGCCTTGCTGACGCCAGTGGCCAAGGCGTTCCTGACCGATCTGGGCCTGGAAACCACCGTCCATGGCCAGCAGATCTTCGGCGGCCACGGCTACATCCGCGAGTGGGGCCAGGAGCAACTGGTGCGTGACGTGCGCATCACCCAGATCTACGAAGGCACCAACGGCATTCAGGCGCTGGACCTGGTAGGTCGCAAGATCGTCGGCAGCGGCGGCGCGTTCTACAAGCTGTTCGCCGACGAGATCCGTCATTTCACTGCAACCGCCAGTGCCGATCTGGGCGAGTTCACCAAGCCGCTGAATGACGCCGTCGATACCCTAGACGAACTGACCTCGTGGCTGCTGGACCGGGCGAAAACCAACCCGAACGAAATCGGCGCGGCGTCGGTCGAGTATCTGCAAGCGTTCGGTTACACCGCTTACGCCTACATGTGGGCGCTGATGGCCAAGGCATCGCTGGGCAAAGAAGCGCAGGACGATTTCTATGCGAGCAAACTCGGCACGGCGCGGTTCTATTTCGCCCGTCTGCTGCCGCGGATTCACTCGTTGAGCGCGTCGGTCAAGGCTGGCAGCGAGTCGCTGTTCTTGCTGGACGCTGCGCAGTTCTGATGATGTAACGTCATGTAAGCGATCTCTTACATGACGTGCTGCTGTTCTCCCATAGGCGTAGATTGGATCCAGAGCTAATCTACTTTCCATGGACGTCGCGCAGGAAGCGCAAAGCAACAACACGGACACGTAGGATTCTGCCAGGGTGGCGGAGTGAAATGGATGTCAGGGAAACAGTCTGCAAAGCCCCGCTTCGGCGGGGTTTTCTTATGCCCGCAGAAAAAGTTTTCAGCTCAGCGCGTCCAGTGGCGGCGCCCCTTTCAGCGGTTTGTCTTCGCGCTGCATCACCTCTTCCAGCAACGTTCGCAGCAAGGCCAATGGCGCCTGCTGGCGCTGCACATCGCGACACACCAGCCCGACCTTCAATGGCACACGCGGCTCGCTCAACGGTTTCCACAATAGATCCTGATCGTCGTACTCCTTTTGCGAACGACCGGGCAGCACCGTCGCCAGACGGGTATGCGGCAGGCTGTCGAGAATCCCCACCATGTTGTTCAATTCGGCCTGCACTTGTGGGCGTCGCCCGAGGCTGGCCAGTTGCGCCTGCCAGATCTGGCGGATCTGGAATTCTTCACCCAGCAACAACATCGGCAGTTCGGCTGCCTGACTCATCGAGACTTTCTTGAATTCCCGCAGCGGATGATCCGCCGGGATGACCAGCGTCAGTTCATCTTCGTACAACATCACGCCGTGCAGCCCCGGCTGGCGTGGCGGCAGATAGCTGATGCCGATGTCCAGCGAGCCGTTGAGCAAACGCCGTTCGATCTCAAGCCCGGTCAATTCATAAATCTGCACCACCAGATGCGGCTGGGCTTTGCGCACTCGCTCCAGCATTTGCGGCACCAGGCTGGTGTGCACGGTTTGCAGTACACCGATCGCAAGCGTGCGCAGCGCCTGACCCTTGAAGTTGCCCAGCGCTTCACGTGCCCGCTGCATGCCGTCGAGCAGCGGCAGGGCGTGGTTGTACAAGGTGTGGGCGGCGAGGGTCGGCAACAGGCGTTTGCTGCTGCGCTCGAACAGCGTGACGTCCAGGTTCTGTTCCAGCTGGCGAATCTGCTGGGACAGCGCGGGCTGAGAGATCGACAGGCGCTCGGCGGCGCGTCCGACATGACCTTCTTCGTAGACCGCGACGAAATAACGCAGTTGTTTGAAATCCATAAGTAACACTTATCGAAAATGCTGAGAAATCGAAATGGCTCGACGCCGGGAACAGGCCTAGTCTAACCGCATTCACAAGGCTTACAGGGCCGGGAAGCGCAATGACCAGCGTTTGTTTTGAAAGTGTTTGCATAGGCAGTTCAAAAAACCTCGATCGAGGTTTTTTTCAATGAATCTGTTCAGTTTGCGGCGCCAGACGCCGAGCCTCGATGACCTGGCTTTTGAAACCCAAGAATCGGATGCCGCTTATGGCTTGAATGCCGAGCGTCTGATGCCCAGCGTCGAACGCCCGCAGCAGGTATTCGTTCGCGGCCAGGGTTCGTGGCTGTGGGATAGCAATGACCGCGCCTACCTGGACTTTTCCCAGGCCGGTGGCGCCAACAGTCTCGGCCACAGCCCTTCGGCGCTGGTCAAGGCCATTGCCAGCCAAGCTCAAGCGTTAATCAATCCCGGTTTCAATCTGCACAACCGCGGCATGCTCAGCCTCGCCGAGCGCCTGTGTGCCAGTACGTCCAGCGATCAGGCGTATCTGCTCAACAGTGGCAGTGAGGCCTGTGAGGCTGCAATCAAACTGGCGCGTAAATGGGGCCAGCTGCATCGTGGCGGCGCCTCGCGGATCATTGTCGCCAGACAAGGCTGTCACGGACGTAGTCTGGCGACGATTTCGGCGTCGGACAGTTGCAACCTGCACAACCGCTTCGCGCCCTTGCTGCCGGGCTTCGATCTGGTGCCGTTCAACGACCTGCCGGCGTTGCATGCAGCTGTCGATGCGCAGACCGTGGCGATCATGCTCGAACCGATCCAGAGCGATGCCGGGGTGATCCCGGCGACCGAGCACTACCTCAAGGGTGTCGAACGCTTGTGTCGTGAGTTGGGGATTCTGCTGATTCTCGACGAGGTTCAGACTGGCATCGGTCGCTGCGGCACTTTGCTCGCCGAACAATCCTACGGCGTGCGCGCCGATATCGTCGTGCTCGGCAAAGGTCTTGGCGGTGGCGTGCCACTGGCGGCGTTGCTGGCGCGAGGCAAGGCCTGCTGTTTCGACTCCGGCGAATTGGGCGGTACTCATCACGGCAACGCGCTGATGACCACGGCGGGCCTTGTGGTGCTCGACAGCGTGCAGGATCGCGCCTTCCTCGAACAGATCCGGGACAACGGCCAGCATCTGCGCGAAGGGCTCGCCCGTCTGGCCCATCGTTATGAACAGGGCGAGTTGCGCGGGCAGGGGCTGTTCTGGGGACTGACCCTGTCGGAAGACTCCGCCGAGGCCGTCGTCAAAGCCGCGCTTCACGAAGGCTTGCTGCTCAACGCCCCACAAGCCAATTGCCTGCGCTTCACCCCGGCGCTCAACGTCAGCAAGGCCAACATCGACGAAATGCTCCTGCGCCTGGCCCGCGCCTTCTCCCGGGTACGCACCGCGCAACTGCAATGCCGCAAAGGGATTGCCGTCTGAGCTGAAGTTTCCCACCCGAATTCAAGAACCGTCTCGCGGTATAACGCACGCCCCACGCCTGATTCTTTTGGCGTGGGGCGTTTTTTTGTGGCCGGGTAATGGCAATCAGATGGCGAGATTGCGGTTTGCACTGAACCCTGACAAACGGCACAGGTCGATTAGCTTGTATGGCTCAGGTGAGCCAACCCCCAATCAGGAGCTGCCCCATGGACTTTATCCGCATCATCATCGCCATTATCTTGCCGCCACTGGGTGTGTTTCTGCAGGTCGGGTTCGGCGGCGCGTTCTGGCTGAATATTCTGCTGACGTTGTGCGGTTATATCCCGGGGATCGTGCACGCGGTGTACATCATCGCCAAACGCTGAGTCTCAGTCCGTCAAACCCATCACTCGCCGGTAGAACCGCCATTCCTGCTCCAGCGCATGGGCTTGGTTGGCGGCCCGGCGGAAGCCGTGGCGTTCATCGGCGTAGTAATACGCTTCGACTTCAATGCCGTTTTGCTCCAGGGCCGCGACCATGTCGCGGGTCTGTTGCGGCACGACGACGGCGTCCAGTTCTCCCTGAAAGAAAATCACCGGCACGCGAATGTTGCCTGCGTGCAGCAGCGGCGTGCGGGCCGCATAGCGTTCGGCGTCTTGCTCGGGATCACCGATCAGCCAGTCCAGGTAATCGCCTTCGAATTTGTGTGTTGCGCGGCCGAGGGCCACGGGATCGCTGACTCCATACAAGCTGGCGCCGGCGCGGAATACCTGATGGAACGCCAATGCACAAAGCGTGGTGTAACCACCAGCGCTGCCGCCACGGATGAATGCACGCTCACCGTCGATCATGCCGCGATCATTCAGATAGGCCACCACCGCACAGGCGTCCTCGACATCCACCGCGCCCCAGCTCAGATGCAAGGCCTGTCGATACTTCCGGCCATAGCCGCTGCTGCCGCGGTAGTTGAGGTCGGCGACGGCGAAGCCGCGTTGCGTCCAGTACTGGATGCGCGGATCCAGCATCGGGTAGCAGGCCGACGTCGGGCCGCCGTGGATGAACACCACCAGCGGCGGTTTAGCATCGCCATTGGTGGCCGGATAAAAGAAGCCGTGCGCTTCACCCGAACCGCTGGGATAGCGCAGGGTTTGCGGACGGCTGATGCGTTCGGCGGGCAACGGTGCAACACCGCCGGCCAGGACGTTCACTTCACGTGACTCACGATCAATGGCGATCACTGCTGAAGGGCTGATCGGTGAGGCAGCGATGCAGTAAATGAATTGATCATCGACCGTCAGATGACGGAAGCGGCTGTAGTCGCCGGTGAAGTCTTCGCCGTTGAGCGCCAGACGGCCGAAACCGCCTTCGCTCCAACTTGCCAGGAATGCTTCATCGGTGGGTAACCAGGTGCAGCCGCCAAGTTGCCATGGAGCTGGCGCGTGATCGGCTTCGGCGCTAGCTAACGGCTGCAAGCCGTTTGCCGACTCGACCCACGGTTGCCAATATCCGCCGCGATCAGTCAGACAGCCCAGTCGGCCACTGGCATCGAAGCGCGGTTGCTGGATCGACTCTTCAAACGCTTCACCCGCCACACAACGCGGGACAGAAAATTCGTTATTTGAACGTTCAGCGAGCATCAAACGGGTGGATGTCCACGGCTGATGCGGACGGCTCCACTCGATCCATGCCAGGCGCTGGCCATCCGGGCTGATGATCGGCGAGGCGTAAAAATCCGCACCTTCAACCAGCATTTGACGGACGCCATTTGCCAGATCGATAGCCACCAACCGATGGCAATCACCGTTCTCTTCAACAGCCAGCACCTGCCGGCTGGCAAAATGCAGATCACCATATCGGCATTCCCCGGACGTCAATGCCACGGGCTCGCCGTCCAGCGTCTGTCGGTACAACTGCTGGTCCGCCTCGTTGACGAAAACCACCCCGTCAGACGTCAGACAAAACGCCCCACCGCCATATTCGTACACCCGGCTGCGCACGCTGAAACCCGCAGGCGTCAGACATTTCGCCACGCCATCGCGCCAATGCCAGATCCGGCAGGCGGCGTCTGTCGGCCGATATTCATTCCAGAACAAACCATGGGTGCCAAGTTGCAGCTCGGCGAAATCCACGCCGGCTGCAACCGCAGCGGTGGCGCTGAAGGGCTCAGCCTTTGGCGATGAGGCGCGAGTTTCGTTCATTGCGAAAGGCCAGTTGTTCAATGGTCTGGGTGGCGTGCTCGGCTTCTTCGCGGGCCTTGAGAATCACACCGTGATGTTCGGACTTGCTGCATACAGGGTCGGCATTGCTCGCATCGCCGGTGAGCATGAACGCCTGGCAGCGGCAGCCACCGAAGTCCTGCTCTTTCTCGTCGCAGGAGCGGCACGGCTCGGGCATCCAGTCATAGCCGCGAAAACGGTTGAAGCCGAAGGAGTCGTACCAGATGTGCTGCATGCTGTGGTCGCGCACATTCGGAAATTGTACCGGCAGCTGTCGGGCGCCATGACAGGGCAGGGCGGTGCCGTCCGGTGTGACTGTCAGAAACAGACTGCCCCAGCCGTTCATGCAGGCTTTCGGGCGCTCTTCGTAATAATCCGGGGTGACGAAAATCAGCTTGCACGGATGCCCTTCGGCTTCCAGCTTGGCGCGGTATTCGTTGGTGATGCGTTCGGCGCGAACCAGTTGTTCCTTGGTCGGCAACAGGCCGACACGATTGAGCTGCGCCCAGCCGTAGAACTGGCAGGTGGCGAGTTCGACGAAGTCGGCCTCAAGCGCGATGCACAGCTCGATGATGCGGTCGATCTTGTCGATGTTGTGCCGATGGGTGACAAAGTTAAGCACCATCGGATAGCCGTGGGCCTTCACGGCGCGGGCCATTTCCAGTTTCTGCGCGAAGGCTTTTTTCGAGCCGGCGAGCAGGTTGTTCACTTGCTCGTCACTGGCCTGGAAACTGATCTGGATGTGATCGAGCCCGGCCTTCTTGAAGTCGCTGATCTTCTGCTCGGTCAGGCCGATGCCCGAGGTGATCAGGTTGGTGTAGAAGCCCAACTGGCGCGCTTCACGAATCAGCTCGGCGAGGTCCTGGCGCACCAGCGGTTCGCCCCCGGAAAAGCCCAGTTGTGCCGCGCCCATCTCCCGCGCCTCACGGAACACCTTGATCCACTGCTCGGTGCTCAGTTCTTTGCCCTGCTCGGCGAAATCCAGCGGATTGGAGCAGTACGGGCATTGCAGCGGGCAGCGGTAAGTCAGCTCGGCGAGCAGCCACAGCGGCAGGCCGATTTCCGGTTTGGCCGGGACTTGCACCGATGACTCAGGCAAGTTCGATCCAGTGCTCCGCACGGGCAACCTCCATGAATTGCTCGATGTCGTCACCGAGCTCGGGTACGCCGGGGAACTGTCTGTCGAGTTCGGCGATGATCGCCGCGACATCCCGTTCACCGTCGATCAGGCCACCGATCGCAGCAGCGCTTTCGTTGAGTTTGATCATGCCCTCCGGGTACAGCAGCACGTGGCCTTTCTGGGCCGGTTCGTACTGGAATCGGTAGCCGGGACGCCAGGTCGGGGTCTTGCTGCGGTCGAAACTCATAAGGCGATTCCTTTGTGCCAGACCCGTTGATCGGTGACGCTGTGATACGGCGGGCGGTTCAGTTCGTAGGCCATGCTCATGGCATCGAGCATGCTCCAAAGAATGTCCAGTTTGAACTGGAGAATTTCCAGCATGCGCTCCTGACCTTCGCGGGTCTTGTAGTGCTCCAGCGTAATCGCCAGACCATGCTCGACATCGCGCCGGGCCTGACCGAGACGGGTGCGGAAATATTCGTAGCCGGCCGGGTCGATCCACGGGTAATGCTGCGGCCAGCTGTCGAGACGCGACTGGTGGATCTGCGGCGCGAACAGCTCGGTCAGCGAACTGCTGGCGGCTTCCTGCCAACTGGCGCGGCGGGCGAAGTTGACGTAGGCGTCGACGGCGAAACGCACGCCGGGCAGCACCAGTTCCTGGGAGCGCAATTGATCCGGATCGAGACCGACGGCCTGGCCCAGTCGCAGCCAGGCTTCGATGCCGCCGTCTTCGCCAGGGGCGCCGTCGTGGTCGAGCAGGCGCTGGATCCACTCGCGGCGAATCTCGCGATCCGGGCAGTTGGCGAGGATTGCCGCGTCTTTCAGGGGAATGTTCACCTGATAGTAGAAGCGGTTGGCGACCCAGCCCTGGATCTGCTCGCGGGTGGCCCGGCCTTCATACATCGCCACGTGGTACGGGTGATGAATGTGGTAATAGGCGCCCTTGGCGCGCAGGGCCGCTTCGAATTCGGCGGGGGACAGCGGGGTGTCGGTCATTGCGGTTCTCCGGGCGATTCGTTACAGGACGATGCTCATGCCGTCATACGCCACTTCAACATTGCGCCGAACCAGTTCAGCGCGCTCCGGGGAGTCTTCGTCGAGAATCGGGTTGGTGTTGTTGATGTGGATAAGTACCTTGCGTTGCTCGGGAAGCTGTTCCAGCACTTCGAGCATGCCGCCGGGGCCGTTCTGCGCCAGATGGCCCATCTCGCGGCCGGTGCGGGTGCCGACGCCACGGCGCTGCATTTCATCGTCGTCCCACATCGTGCCGTCCACCAGTACGCAGTCGCTGCCGGCCATGATTTCCAGCAGCGGCGCGTCGACCTTGCCCAGGCCCGGCGCGTAGAACAGCTTGCCGCCGGTGCTGAGGTCTTCGACGATCAGGCCGATGTTGTCGCCCGGGTGCGGGTCGAAGCGGTGCGGCGAGTAGGGCGGTGCGGCGCTGCGCAGCGGCAGCGGGCTGAAGCGCAGGTTCGGACAGGCGGCGACGGTGAAGCTCTGGTCGAGTTCGATGCGGTTCCAGTCCAGCCCGCCGTTCCAGTGTTTGAGCATGGTGAACAGCGGGAAACCGGTGCTCAGGTCCTCGTGGACCATGTCCGTGCACCAGACCTGATGCGGGCAACCTTCGCGCAGGCTGAGCAGGCCGGTGGTGTGGTCGATCTGGCTGTCCATCAGGATGATCGCGCTGATGCCGGTGTCGCGCAGGGCTCGGCCAGGTTGCATCGGGGCGAAGCTCTGAAGCTGCGCGCGGATGTCCGGCGAGGCATTGCACAGCACCCAGTTCACGCCGTCATCGGAAATCGCGATGGACGATTGGGTACGGGCCTGGGCATTCAGGCTGCCGTCGCGAAAACCGGCGCAATTGACGCAGTTGCAGTTCCACTGCGGAAAACCGCCACCGGCGGCCGAACCCAGAATCTGGACGAACATGAACGCTCCATCATTTCAACGCTGAAAATAAAACGCCCCGGCGAGCCGAGGCGTTGCACTGCAGTGTTCTGCTTGAGGCAGGACTCAGCGGCTGGCGAAGTACATGGTGACTTCGAAGCCGATGCGCAGGTCGGTGTAAGCAGGTTTGGTCCAAGCCATCGGGTGACTCCTTTTTCAGGTGGGTGAGATAGCGCTATCCATAGGTATAGTCCACGGCAGCGCAGGGATGTTCCAAATAGTTAGGTGGCTATGTTACTCAAAATTTCAGCAGGTTTGCCCGTGAATCTTTGAGAAAGCTCCTTGCAGCCCCGGTAATGATCATTTTGCCGCTTGCCATGGCGCGCCTGGCGCAGGGCTGTTGGACAGGCCGTGCCAGCCGCCTTCGGCGCGGATCAGGCGTTGTGCGGCGGCCAGCAATGCCGGGCGATCCAGTTGAGCGATGGCGCTGCGCAGCTGGGTCAGATAATCCGACGAGTGGCCGGCGAGGCGGGCCTGCCACAGGAGTTCGGCAGCGGCTTTGCCGGACAGGGCGCTGTTATCGAACTGATCGGCAAGCGTCTGTCGTTGCTGGGCGAAGCTGGCGTCATCGAGTTGTTCGACAAGGGCTGGCAGGTCATCGAGAAACTGCTGAATGTGGCCGAGCAATTGCGCGGCGTTGGCCGAGGGCGATTGCACACCGAACAGCAATCCGGTCTGGCCGTGGAGCTGACGCAGGCCGCTGAACACCGCATAACCGAGTTGCAGTTCAACGCGCAGGCGTTGGTAGAACGGCGTCTGGCACAGGTGGGCGAGCAGCCGCGACGCGGCTTCATCGGCGATCTCGTGGCTGGCGGTCGGGCAGAACAGCAACAAGGCGTGTTCGCTGGACGCGCTTTCGATCTGACTCCACCGGTATCCGGCGTTGATGACAGACGGTGCGGGAATTTGATTATCCGGGATGCCCGGGATGCGACTCAGGGCCAGGCCCATGGCTGACTGGGTTTGTGGGTTGAGCCCCGAAGCCAGACCGTCCCAGCGGGAAGTTGTCCACAGGTGCACGGCGTCAGCGGATTCGCCTATCGCTGGCAGGCACTTTTCGGGCAGTGCCTTGAGCAGTTGGCGGATCGGTATCAGCGCAGGTTGCGGCTCGCCTTTTGCGGAATCGGCGCTTACTTGTGTCAGAGATTTCAGCGCGTGCTCCAGCACAACGGGCAGCGTGTCCTGCAGGCCGGTGAGTCTCAGCAGCCACTGATTACCCGAGGTGCTGAAGGACAACTCGACCCCGGCCTGACGCGCGTCGTCGGAAACCTCCCGCAGACTGCGTTGCAGTTTCGCTTGCAGCTCGGCCGTGGCCGACGCTTCCGTCTGCCAGCGCACATACACCGCACCTTCGTCGCCGTTGTCCGGCAGCGCCTGGCTGAATTGCATCGGCGAGCGTTCGCGCCGGCTGCGCGAGCGATCCTGAGCAAACGTGCGCAGGCCACGGTGGGCGCTGGTCTGGCCGCGGATCAGGCCGGCGTTGGCCAGTGGCTCGACTGCGCGCAGAAACGGATTGGCAGCGGGCAGATGCCAGTGACTGCTGAAGTTATCCACAATGCCGATTTTGCCGAGGATCGCTTTGAGCGCCGCAACGGCCTCTTCGGAGATTTCATTCTCGAGTTGTTCGCTGTCGACTCGGGCCAGTTGCAATGCGCCGCTGACTTGCTGCTGACGCTGAAGTTGTGCCGAATATTCCTCGCGCAGTGTCGGCCAGTCCTGCTGGGATGCGAAGAAGCTCAACCAGTCGAGAAACTGTGGGCGGATGGCGTCGAGTGACCCGGATGCCCCAGTGAACTGAAGATGTAGAAAAGCCTGCCCAGCAAATTGATAAGGCACACAGGCCTGTAAGTCTTCCGCGAATCCCTGCTGCTGCAAGTGAGCGAGCAGCCCACCGGGTTTGGCGCTGTTCAACCAGTGACAGAGAAACGCCAGCGCTTCGGCCGACGACTCCGGCAAATCCTCCAACGCAAACAGCAGATTGCCGTGCCGCTCGCCGACCTGTTGATAACTTTTCTGTGGATTGTCCATCAAGTAAACGGGGGCTGCCTGTGCAGTTTTATCCCCAGCTGTCAGCGCGGCGGCAAACTGTTCTGCCAGCGTTCTCAGCTCTTCAACACTTTGCGGTCCGACCAGGCTCAGAGTCATCTGCCCGGTGCGGTAAAACTGCTGATGGAAATCTTTCAGTGCCTGCTGAAACTTCGCTTGTTCTACCGGCAAACTCTCGCGGTTCCCGGCATGAAAGCCGCGCAACGGATGCGCTGCCGACAACCCCTCAAACAGCGCCTCTTTCTGCTGAGCCGCAGCATCTTGCGACCACGCGACAAACTCCGCCTGCAGCACTTCCCGTTCCCGCACCTGATCGTCCGGATTCATACGCGGATGGGCGAGCATGTCTGACAGACGCTCCAGCCCGCCGCTGAAGGACGGTGGCGGCAACTCAAAGAAGAAATCGGTGGTTCGCTCGCGGGTGCTGGCATTCACCTGACCGCCGTGACCTTGCACGTAGGCCATCAGGCCTTCGCTTGCAGGAAAACGCTCAGTGCCGAGGAACAGCAAATGCTCAAGGAAATGCGCCAGTCCCGGCCACGCCAACGGCACGTCATGACTGCCGGTAGCCACCCGCAACGCAGCGGCGCTCCGCTTCAGGCCAGGCACGTGACGCAGGGTCACGCGCAAGCCGTTGGCCAGTGTTTCGGTGTGGGGGCGGGGGTGAGTCGGCGCAGGCATGGGCACTTCCAGAACAGTGAAGTGCCAATGCTAGCGGATTAGCGCTTGTTGAGCGCGTCGTAAAGTTCGGGGCGGCGGTCGTTGAAGTAGCGGTTGGCGCTGCGCGAGTCGACCATCAACTGGCGATCCAGCTCGCCGACGATCAGGGCTTCGTCCAGTCCGGCCTGGGCGATGCGGCTGCCATCCGGCGCGGCAATGCTGCTTTGCCCGCAGTAATGGATGTCGCCCTCGTGGCCGCAATAGTTGGCGTAAGCCACGTAGCACTGGTTTTCGAAGGCGCGGGAGCGCACGGAAACATCGGCAATGAAATCGAAGGGAATCATGTTGGCTGTCGGCACCAGAATCAGCTCGGCACCTTCAAGGGCCAGGCGCCGGGCGTTTTCCGGGAACTCCAGGTCGTAGCAAATCAGGAAACCGAGCTTCCAGCCGTTGAGCTCGACGATGGGAAACTCGCCATCGCCGGGGCTGAACATCGAGCGGTCCAGATCACCGAACAGATGCGTCTTGCGGTAATTGCACAGGCGCTCACCGTTCGAATCGATCAACTGCACGGCGTTGTAGATCTGTCCGTCGGCGGTGCGCTCAGGGTAACCGTAGAGAATTGCCAGACCGGCAGCCTTGGCAATTCGTCCGATCTGCTGCGCCCATTCACCGTTGTAAACCTCGGCCAATGTCGCGACCGCCTCCTTGCCGATGTTGTAGCCGGTCAGGAACATTTCCGGCACCACCAGCAGGTCGGCGCCTTTGGCCTCCATCGCCAGTTGTTGCAGGCGCTGGAGGTTGGCGGCGGGTTCCAGTGGCAGCGGTGGACATTGGTAAAGGGCTACACGCATCAGGGATTCCTCTTACTCGGGCAGGGCAATCGGGCCGATGTCGTTGAACACATCACCCGGGCCGGGGTTCTCTTTATGTGTGGACCCGCCGAAGTGCTTCATGATTCCCCACACCGCGTTGAGCGAGGTCTGCACCGCGCCTTCAACCCAGGCCGGCGTCCACGACACGTCGTCGCCGGCAATGAAAATCCCGCGCTGCTCCGGCGGCATGTCGTCCTGCATGAAGTGCGCGTACATGCGCTGGTTGTAGCGATAGTGGCCGGGCAGGGCACCCTTGAAAGCGCCGAGGAAGTGCGGGTCGGCTTCCCACGACACAGTGATCGGATCGCCGATGATCCGCGCGGCGATGTCGACTTTCGGGTAGATCTTTTTCAACGCATCCAGTGCCAGTTTCACGCGTTTTTCCACTGGGTGCGGGAGCATCTTCAGCGCATCGCTCATCCACGAGTACGACAGGCAGATCACGCCCGGCTTGTCGTCGCCGTTGTCGAACAGATAGGTGCCACGGGTCAGGCGGTCGGTGAGGGTCATGCTCATCAGGTCGCGGCCGGTTTCCGGGTCCTTGTCCTTCCAGAACGGGCGGTCGACCATCACGAAGGTCTTCGACGATTGCATGTAGCGCGTGCGGTCCAGTGCCATCCACATCTTTTGCGAGAACAGGGTTTCATCGCATTCGATCTGGGTGGTCAGCAGCCAGCTCTGGCAGGTGGTCAGTACGGCGGCGTATTCGCGGGTGTCGCCGTTGTTGTCGGTGACGGCGAAACGTCCGTCAGGCGCGTGGGCGATTTTCTTCACCCCGGAACGTGGCGCGCCATGGTGCAACGATTTCAGGCTGGTGCCTTGCGGCCAGTGGACGCAGCGCTCGGGCGCATGACGCCAGATGCCTTGCGGCACTTGTTCCACACCGCCGACCACCAGGTGCTGGTGATCGTCGCAGTTGGTCATCACCACGCGGAAGATTTCCAGCATCGAGTTGGGGAAGTCCGAGTCCCAGCCACCGGTGCCGAAACCAACCTGACCGAACACTTCGCGGTGATGGAACGACAATTTGGCGAAGGCTTTCGACGTGGCGACGAAGTCGTAGAAGGTGCGGTCGTCCCACAGCGGAACCAGAGTGTTCCACAGCTCTTTGAGGCGCGGCACGTCACGGTCGCGGATGGCTTGCTGGATATCGGCGAACTGCGAGCCGGCCTCCAGAGCATCGGCCCAGGCGTCCGCCACTTCCTGGAACAGTGCAGGAAGATCCTTCAGGCTCTGTGCGTAATGGGTTTTGCCTTCCAAGTCGATCACAGTGCTGCCGGAAGCCGGTGTCAGCGGGTTGGGGAAGGGCTTGGTCTCGAGGCCGAGTTTGTCGACGTAGTGATAGAACGCGGTGGAGGACACAGGGAAACGCATGCCACCGAGTTCGGCGACGATGCCGTCAGTGCCGTTGAACGCCTGCGAACGCAGACGGCCGCCTAGCTTCGAGGCCTCATACACGACGGGTTTCAAGCCGAGTTTCATCAGCTCATAAGCCGCCACCAGACCGGCGATACCGGCCCCGACGATCGCCACTTCGGCACCGTGGTTGTACTCGGGAATGCTGCCCAGACCGGCCGGGTGTTCGATCCAGTCGTCAAAGGCGAAAGGAAAGTCCGGGCCGAAAATGGTGACTGGTTTTTTACCGTCTGCAGGATGGCGATTGTTCTTGTTCATGGCTGACCTTGCTGGCGACCCGACGCTGGATGCGCGTCTGAGTATAGGAAAAGATGCCAGCCATTCTAGGGAGCGTAGAACACGTTAATAAGACGCAAAGTGTCGTCGTTTTGAGTGCATGTGCTGCAATCTGACGATCTTATTAGTCAGACTGGGTGCCCGCGATCAATCTTGCTGCTGAGGATGATCGAGGTTGTGGTCTTCTCTACACCGTCTACGCTGCCGATCTGATCCAGAAGCTGATCGAGTTGTTCCGGTGAGTCGGTACGCAACCACGCCACATAATCAAACTCGCCACTCACCGCGCACAATTGCTGTACCTGAGCCATTGCGCTCAACCGGCGCAACACCTCTTTGCCGGAACGTGGCTGCACCTTGATCCCGACGTAAGCCTGCAAGCCTCCGTCCACGACACGCTGACCCAGACGAACGCCGTAGCCAGTGATGACCTTGGCCTTTTCCAGACGGGCCAGTCGCGAAGTCACGGTCGTGCGGGCGATCCCCAATTGCCGGGCCAGCATCGCCACGCTCTCGCGGGCGTTGATTTGCAGGGCAGCGATCAGTTGGCGGTCGATTTCATCGAGCACGGGTGGGCGGATGTCGGGCAAGGGCAGGCTCCTGCGGTACGGATCAATGGGGCTGCATGTTACAGGCTCGCCACGCGAGGCGCTTGTGAGCGCCGGGGGGATTAGGCAGTCACCGGATCGGGAGATTTTACTGAAACAAAAGAACAGACAAATGATTTGACTTGCCTGCTGCCTTTATCAAAAATGCCCCCAAGAGCGCGAAATCTGCTGCCTTGCAGGGCTTCAGCAGACGTAGGTACCTCAGCGATGCTGCAACATCGGTGTAAGGTGAGACCTCTTCATCCCATTTCCTGAGGATGCCAATATCAGGATTCAAATATTCGAGGGGAGCCAACAGGCTCCCCTTTTTGTTTGTCCTGAAAAACATATCTCTTGTAGAGAAGTTCGCCCTGACGGTGCTTGTTCATCGCCACTCTCCATATTTCAAACGGTCCCGTCAGCGTATCAATCGCATGCCGAACGTAGCGCTCTCGTGAGTCAGCGCGTTTTTCGACAATGTGGGCGAGTTTGTCCCTCATGACCGCAACGTTTCCGATCGGGGTGAGGATGGGTAGTCTTCTGAACATTGCGCTTGTGAAGAACCTAAACGCCAAACGACAGGCGAAAAAAAACCGCGCGAATGCGCGGCTTTTTCATGTTTGGTGGGCCCACACGGACTTGAACCGTGGACCAAAGGATTATGAGTCCTCTGCTCTAACCAACTGAGCTATAGGCCCTCAGTAGGCCGCGGATTATAGCGACGGTTTCTCGGCTGTGCTATCCGAAAAATCTGATACGGCTATACGAAGAAACGTCGCGGCGAATTCCTCTGGCGGAAGCGGCAGGCTGACGATGTAGCCCTGAATCTGTTCGCAGCCTTCGGCGGCGAGGAATTGTTGTTGCGCCTGAGTTTCCACGCCTTCGGCGATTACGGTGAATTGCATGCTGCGGCCCAGGGCGATGATCGCGCGGACAATCGCCGCGTCGTGCGGGTCGTCGGGCAGGCCACGGACGAAAGACTGGTCGATCTTGAGAATGTCCAGCGGCAGGCGCTTGAGATAACTCAGTGAGGAATAACCGGTGCCGAAGTCGTCGATGGCAAGTTGTACGCCCAGATGTTTGAGCTGGTGCAGCACCGCCAGCGCTTCTTCGGCCTGGCTCATGATGAAGTTTTCGGTAATTTCCAGTTGCAGTAATTCCGGCCGCAGACGGTTGTCCTTGAGCAGTTGTTCGATGCGTCCCAGCAGGTTTGGCTGGCGAAGTTGTGCGCCGGCGAGGTTCACCGACAGCGGGCCGAGGGATTCGTAAATCTGGCCCCACTCGAACATCTGCCGGCAGGCGGTTTCCAGCACCCAGTCGCCGATTTGCAGGATCATCCCGTTCTCTTCCGCCAACGGAATGAAGTGCTCCGGCGGCACATCGCCGAAGTTCGGGTGACGCCAGCGGATCAGGGCTTCGGCGCCGACCAGGCTGTGATCGTCGAGGCTGATTTTCGGTTGGTAATAGAGGTACAACTCCTCACGCTCGATGGCCCGCCGAAGTTCGTGCTCCAGCGCCACACGCTCGCTGGCCTGAGCGGTGAGGTCGCGGGTGTAGCTTTCGACCCGGTTGCGGCCCTTGGCCTTGGAGCGGTACATGGCCGCGTCTGCGTTCTTGATCAGGGTCGCGACATCGCAGCCGTCGCGCGGGTAAAGGCTGGTGCCGATGCTCGCACTGATGAAGAACTCATGCTCGCCGGCCTGGAACGGCGCGCCAAAGCAGTTCAGCAGTTTGGTAGCGATGTTGTCGGCATCGCCGGGCTGTTGCAGGCCGGGCAGCAGAATGATGAATTCGTCGCCCCCTAGCCGCGCGACGGTGTCGATGTCGCGCAGTTGCTCCTTGAGGCGTACGGCGATGCCCTTGAGCAGCAAATCGCCGACCGGGTGACCGAGGCTGTCGTTGATGTGCTTGAAACGGTCGAGGTCGAGAAACAGGACTGCGCCCTGGCCGCCGTTTTCCTGCTGGCTGTTGAGTGCCATCAACAGGCGACTTTCGAACAGCGTGCGGTTCGGCAGGCCGGTGAGCGGATCGTGATGCGCCTGATAGTCGAGTTTGGCCTGGGCGTGCTTGAGGCTGGAGATATCGGCGAACACCGCAACGAAGTGGGTGATGAACTTGTCGCGGTTGCGCACGGCACTGATGGTCAGCCAGCTCGGGTACAGCTCGCCGTTTTTGCGCCGGTTGGAGATTTCGCCCTGCCAATGACCTTCGTCGGTCAATTGATGCCACATCGCCGCGTAGAACGCGCTGTCGTGCAGGCCGGACGCAAGCAGGCGCGGAGTGTGACCGAGCGCTTCGCTTTCGCTGTATCCGGTGATTTCGGTGAAGGCCCGGTTCACGGCGCTGATGTGTTGCTGGGTGTCGGTGATCAGCACGCCTTCGGCAGTGCTTTCGAACACGGTCGCGGCCTGTTGCAGTTTTTCCTGCATCAGGTGGCGTTCGGTGATGTCCCGGGCGATGGTCAGCATGCAGTCTTCGTCTCCGATCGGCAGCGGGCGGCTGGATACCTCGCACAGTCGGATCTGCCCGTCGCTGCGGCGGATGTGGCAGCTGAAGTCGCGAACGAACCCGTCGCGGTGCAGCAGGTCGAGCATTTGCTTGCGTTCGTTGAGGTTGACCCAGATGCCCAGGTCCAGCGCCGAGCGGTCCACCGACATCGCGCTGTTGAAACCGGTGATACGACTGAAACCTTCGTTGACTTCCAGCAGCAGACCATCGCTCTGGCGCGACAGCAGCAGACCGTCCGGCGAGGCGTGGAAGGCCTTGGCGAACTTCTCTTCGGAAGTTTGCAGTTGCTGTTGGGTTTCCTTGAGCTGGGTAATGTCGCGGACCACCACAACCAGCGCGGGTGTGGTGTCAAGCTCGAAGGGTTCGGCGGAAATCAGCCCGGTGAACACCTGGCCATTGTTGCGGCGAAAGGGCATCTCCAGGTTGCGAATGCTGCCGGCCTGTAGCCGCTGAAGCAGGCCCGGGCCGACTCCGGGAATGCCCCAGATGTTGAGTTCGGTGGCGGTCTGGCCAATCACCTCTTCGGCCTTGAGCCCGATCTGTTCCTCAAAGGCTTCGTTAACCTCCAGCAAGCAGCCGTCAGAGAGCCGGGCGATGACCAGAATGTCCGGGCATTGCTGGAATACCGAAGCGAATTTCTGTTCCGACAGGCGCAACGCCTCTTCGGTGCGCTTGGTTTCGCTGATGTCGATCATCAGGCCGCGCATCACCGGTTCGTGGCCGTGTTCGATCAGACTGACAATGTCACGCACCCACAAACAACGTCCGTCAGCGGTGATGACGCGGTAATCGAGACTGTGATCGCGCCCGGCCAGCACTTCGTGATCGCAGAAGCTCTGGGCACGAGTCAGATCGGCGGGGTGAATGATGTTGCGCCAAAAGCCTGGAATCAGCCAATGGGACAGCGGATAGCCGAGCAGATCCTCGGCGTGGGGCGAAACATAGCTGTAGGTGAAATCGCTGATTCGCGCTTCCCAGGCGATGGCCGAAAGACTCTCCACCAGTCCGCGATAGTGGTATTCGCTGCTGCGCAGTTCCTGTTCGAGGTCGATACGTCGGGCAATCTCCGAGCTCAGGCGACGGTTTATGCGGATCACCACCGCCAGAACGATGACCAGAAGCAATAGACCCGGTAATCCGTAAACCAGCAGATCCGACCAGAATGTCCGGTGATCGAGGACGTTGCCGACCCAGTGTTCCTGAATGCTGCTGATTTCCTCCGGGGACATGTCGGCCAGCACTTTGTCCAGAATCCCCACCAGCATTTTGTTGTCGCGCGGGACGCCCATCGCCAGTTGATAGCGGTAAGGGGTTTCGCCGCTGACGTATAAGCCGTCGAGTTTGAGCTGGCGCAGGCTCCAGACACTGGAGGCCAGGTCGCCGACCACTGCGTCCACTTCATCAGTGGCCAAGGCTTGCAGCGCGGAGCTGACGTTGGGCATCGCCACCAGGTTCAGGTCGGGGTGATGGGTGCGCAGCAGTTCGTGAGGGGCGTAGTTCTCGACCACGGCGATTTTCAGACCGTAAAGATCCTCGAGCTTGCGTGGTTGCGGGCCGCCGACGTGGGCGAGGATGACGATCGGAAAGTCGAGATAGGGGCGAGTGAATGACAGGTAACTTTGGCGTTCCGGGGTGGACATGATGCCCGGCAGCAGGTCGATCGTGCCGTTTTTCGCCTGTTCGAGCACGACTGTCCAGCTCACCGGCTCGATGGGGGTGAGTTTGATCGCCAGGCGTTGGCGAATCACATCGATATAGTCTGCCGCCAGGCCTTGATAGCGGCTCTGGTCATCGCGGAACTCGAAGGGCGGCCACGACGCATCGACACCCAGGCGCAAGTCCGGGTGAGCCGCCAGCCAGCTACGTTCTTCATCGGTCAGAGTCAGCGCGTCAGCCGTTGCGGTCCAGATCATCAGTGACAGCAAAAAAAGCACGGACGCCAGTCTGGGCATAACGGTCTCGTTATGGCTCGGGGGAATGTTTCGAGTGTAGACGGGCTGTGCGTGGGGGAGGGAGGTGCGAGGTATTTTATCTGCCCAAAAAACAAAACCCCCGGCCTGGGCCGGGGGTTCTGGTGTCACTCGTCGAGGAAGGAGCGCAGATGCTCGCTTCGCGTCGGGTGGCGCAGCTTGCGCAGCGCCTTGGCTTCGATCTGACGAATCCGCTCACGGGTCACGTCAAACTGTTTGCCGACTTCTTCTAGCGTGTGGTCGGTGTTCATGTCGATACCGAAACGCATGCGCAGTACCTTGGCTTCACGGGCAGTAAGGCCGGACAGCACTTCGCGGGTCGCTTCTTTCAGGCTCTCAACAGTGGCGACATCGATTGGCGACTGCATGGTCGAGTCTTCGATGAAGTCACCCAGATGGGAGTCTTCGTCATCACCGATCGGGGTTTCCATGGAGATCGGCTCTTTGGCGATCTTCAATACCTTGCGGATCTTGTCCTCAGGCATTTCCATGCGTTCACCCAGCTCTTCCGGGGTCGGTTCGCGACCCATTTCCTGCAGCATCTGGCGGGAAATGCGGTTGAGCTTGTTGATCGTCTCGATCATGTGCACCGGAATACGGATGGTGCGGGCCTGGTCGGCGATCGAGCGAGTGATCGCCTGACGGATCCACCAGGTGGCATAAGTCGAGAACTTGTAACCACGACGGTATTCGAACTTGTCCACCGCTTTCATCAGACCGATGTTGCCTTCCTGGATCAGATCGAGGAATTGCAGGCCGCGGTTGGTGTACTTCTTGGCGATGGAGATCACCAGACGCAAGTTCGCTTCAACCATCTCTTTCTTCGCGCGGCGGGCTTTCGCCTCACCGATCGACATGCGACGGTTGATGTCCTTGATCTCGGCGATGGTCAGGCCGGTCTCGGTTTCCAGCGCGGTCAGCTTCTGCTGGCAACGGATGATGTCCGGTTGCACGCGGGCAATGGCTTCGGCGTATTTGCTCTTGCCTTTGGCCAGGGCGTCGGACCAGCTTTCGTCGACTTCGTTGCCCGGGAACTGGCGCAGGAAGTCGGCGCGTGGCATACGTGCATCACGTACGCACAGTTGCATGATCGCGCGCTCTTGCTGACGCAGACGATCCAGGGCACTGCGGACACGCTCGACCAGGGCTTCGAATTGCTTCGGCACCAGCTTGATCGGCATGAACAGCTCGGCCAGGGCCAACAGTTCGGCAATCGCCGCCTTGTTGTGACGACCGTGCTTTTTCAGGGCCTTGCGGGTGATTTCCATCTGGTCAGCCACGGCGCCGAAACGCTGGGCAGCAATGACCGGATCCGGACCGCTTTCGGCTTCTTCTTCGTCATCGGAAGCTTCGGCATCGTCGTCTTCGGAGTCGTCGTCCGCCTTCGCTGCTTTCGCGTCGATCGGTGGCGGGACTTCGGCGGCAGGCGGCGTAATGCCGTCGTCCGGGTCGATGTAACCGCTCAGAACGTCGGACAGGCGACCACCTTCTGTGGTGACGCGAGTGTACTCGGAGAGAATATGATCAACCGTGCCAGGGAAGTGCGCGATGGCGCTCATCACTTCACGGATGCCTTCTTCGATACGCTTGGCGATTTCGATTTCGCCTTCACGAGTCAGAAGCTCGACCGTACCCATTTCACGCATGTACATGCGCACCGGGTCAGTGGTGCGACCGATATCGGTCTCCACCGCCGCCAACGCAGCGGCTGCTTCTTCCGCAGCGGCCTCGTCGGTATCGGCGTCGGCCAGCATAAGGGCGTCCGCATCCGGAGCACTCTCGTGTACGGGGATCCCCATGTCGTTAATCATGCGGATGATGTCTTCCACCTGCTCCGGATCTGAAATATCCTCGGGCAGGTGGTCGTTGACCTCGGCGTAAGTCAGATACTTCTGCTCACGACCCAGTTTGATCAACTCAATAATACGAGACTGCTGTTGCGCTTTTCCGGACATAACACCCTATCCACTGAAGGTCTTGGCGGGCAAAAAACAAGCCGAGGATTATACCTGAGCTATGACCTCACGCGCCAGTTGAGGTCGGGTTTGATGCGGAAACATTGCGACTTAAAAGGTCGCGCAGTTGATTTTTCTCATCGGTGCTCAGTTCGCTTTGACGCGCTTTCCTGAGCAGTTGTTCCAGATTTCGCTCGCGTTGGCGGGCTGACAAGCTAGTAATGGTGTCGAAAAACTGTTGTTCAAGGTTGTCTCCGTCAATCAGCCATTCCTTTTCCGCCAGTGCCTTGAGCAGGCGGCCCTGTTCGGTTCCGTGCCATCGCGCGATCAACTGAAATGAGTTTAGCTTGGGATTCTTCTGTACGGCTTCGAGCAGTGCCACCAGCAGTTGTGCGTTGGTCTGGTTCTCGTCCGCGAAGTGTCCGGCATCCTCGACTTTTTCCGCCAGTTGCGGGTGATGCAGCAAGGTTCTCAGGGCGGCCAAGGTCGGTGGTTCGACGGCGGCAGGGACGCGTGGGGCACGGGGTTGATCTCGATCACCGCCACGCTTGCCATTCTTGTCCCACGGTTTCTTGTCCCATTTCTTGCCGCCAGCGCCGGATTTCTTCGGCGTCCATTCCTGCTGCGGCACATACATGTCCTGTGCCTGCGGCTGATGGTAGTCGCTGTAGTCCGGCATGGCGTCGTAATCGATGCCCGGGTCGTAGGCCGGCGGCGCTTCCTGCGGAGCGCTCTGGGCCAACTGGCTGACGCTTTCGCTGCTCAGTCCGGTGATCTCGGTCAGGCGCTGACGCATCAGGATGCGCAGGTTGGCGCCGGGGACCTTGTCGATCAACGGTGCTGCGAGCGTGGCCATGTGGGCCTTGCCCTCCAGCGAGCGCGGGTCGGCTTCTTCGGTCAGTTGCTGGAAGAAGTAGTCCGCCAGCGGCTGAGCATGCTGATTGATCCGGGCGCGGAAGGCATCAGTGCCCTCGGCGCGAATCAGCGTATCCGGGTCTTCGCCTTCAGGCAGAAACAGAAAGCGTGCACGACGCCCGTCCTGAAGGCTGGACAGTGTTGCTTCCAGCGCACGCCAGGCGGCGTTGCGACCGGCCTGGTCACCGTCAAAGCAAAACAGTACGTTCGGCACGACGCGAAACAGACGTTTGAGGTGTTCTTCGCTGGTCGCGGTACCCAGTGTCGCGACGGCATTGCGCAGGCCTTGCTGTGCCAGGGCGATGACGTCCATATAACCCTCGACGACGATGATTTCGTCGAGATTGCGATTGTTCTTGCGTGCCTCATAGAGGCCATAGAGTTCCTGGCCTTTATGGAATACCGGGGTTTCCGGCGAGTTCAGGTACTTTGGCTTGTCGTCCCCGAGCACTCGACCGCCGAAAGCAATGATCCGTCCACGGGTGTCGCGGATCGGAAACATCACGCGATCGCGGAAGCGGTCATAGCGTTTGCCGGTTTCGGCGTTCTCGATCAGTAAGCCTGCGTCGATCATGGCTTTCTGCTGCAAGGTGTCGCTGCTCAAGTGTTTGAACAGGTTGTCCCAGCCCGGCGGTGCGAATCCGAGACCGAAGTCCCGGGCGATCTCGCCGGTCAGGCCGCGACCCTTGAGGTAATCCACTGCTGCCTTGCGTGCCGGGTGGCTTTTGAGGGCCTGCCGGTAAAAATCTGCAGCGGCGGTGAGCAGAGGGTACAGCGGTGAGTCGGTCGGTTGACGCGGTTTGTTCGAGCGACCGCCTTCTTCGCGCGGCACTTCCATGCCGGCGGCTTTGGCCAGGTCTTCGACAGCCTGGGGGAAGTCCAGATTGTCGTGATCCATGAGAAAGCCGAGGGCGTTGCCGCCAGCGCCGCAGCCGAAGCAGTAATAGAACTGCTTGTCGGGGCTGACGCTGAACGACGGGGTTTTTTCTTTGTGGAACGGGCAGCAGGCGGTGTAGTTTTTACCGGCCTTCTTCAATTGCACGCGCGAGCTGACCACGTCGACGATGTCGGTGCGGTTCAGAAGGTCGTCAATGAAGCTCTGGGGAATCAGCCCGGCCATGGCGTTCTCGTCTGCGCTGTAATGGATCCGATGCGAAAGGCCGCCGGACGCGGGTCATTGAGTGATGCGCGCACGTGGGGCGGCTCGACCGGTGTCGTTTGCGTAATCGCTGTCGGGAAGTGTATCTGCCGAAAATCCACTGACGTTAGTACTCATCAGTCTTCGACTATTCGAAAATGTTGCGCTGAATCCGCTGACGGCCTGTAATCGGCCTCGGATAGCTCATGAAGCGGGCACGCAAGCAGGTGCCTTGGGCTGATCGTCGTAAGAGGAATCAGTGGGTGTGCTCGTCAGTAGCCTTGAAGGCTCGTCAGAAAAGACGTGCACCGCTGGCAAAAGAGCCAGGCCTGACGCGGTGAAGCGGGTTTGTCTCGGTCGCATCTGCGGCTTCGACGGTGAAGCATCAAGCGTTTTACGCAAATGCCATTAGCCCGGCTGAGGGCCGGGCTTGGCAGAAGCTTGCTACGATCGTCTGTGTATTAGTACAGACGAACGGCGCGGCGCTGTTCGCGCTGAACTTTCTTGGCGTGACGCTTAACAGCAGCAGCTGCCTTGCGCTTACGCTCAGAAGTTGGCTTCTCGTAAAATTCGCGGCTACGAACTTCAGCCAGTACACCGGCTTTTTCGCAGGAGCGCTTGAAACGACGCAGAGCTACGTCGAAGGGTTCGTTCTCTTTAACTTTGACGGCTGGCATCCAGAGCTACCTTCATTCATTACCGGGGTCAACATCCTCGCGGCAAAAGAGCACTTGAAGACGTCGGTTTTTAAGGGTTGCGGATGTTAACCCCTCATCGCTCGGAATGCAAAGCCTCTGATCGAAAACCGCTGGTCGGGGCATCACGCGGCGACTATTATGCGCGCCTTCGAATTCAGCCTAAACAAGGCGCAAACCCATGCTAGTACTGGGATTAGAAACTTCCTGCGACGAAACCGGCGTCGCTTTGTACGACAGTGAGCGCGGCCTGCTGGCCGACGCGCTGTTCAGTCAGATCGACCTGCACCGCGTCTATGGCGGCGTCGTGCCGGAGCTGGCTTCGCGCGACCACGTCAAGCGCATGCTGCCCCTGATTCGTCAGGTGCTGGCCGAGGCCGACTGCGTACCGACCGAGATCGACGCCATCGCCTACACCGCGGGTCCCGGCCTGGTCGGTGCTCTGCTGGTAGGGGCTTCCTGCGCTCAGGCGCTGGCCTTTGCCTGGGGCATTCCGGCGCTCGGCGTGCACCACATGGAAGGCCACTTGCTGGCGCCGATGCTGGAGCCAAAACCGCCGGAATTCCCGTTCGTCGCTTTATTGGTCTCCGGTGGTCATACGCAGCTGGTTCAGGTCGATGGCATCGGCCAATACAGCCTGCTTGGCGAGACGCTGGACGATGCAGCGGGCGAAGCGTTCGACAAGACTGCAAAAATGATGGGCCTGAATTATCCGGGCGGACCGGAAATCGCCAAGCTGGCAGAGAAGGGCGTCGCAGGACGTTTCACCTTTCCTCGTCCGATGTGTGATCGCCCGGGCCTGGATTTCAGCTTCAGCGGCCTGAAGACCTTCGCCCTCAACACCTGGCAGCAATGCGTCAGCGCCGGGGACGACAGCGAGCAAGCCCGTTGCGACATCGCGCTGGCGTTCCAGCAGGCCGTGGTGGAGACTTTGACCATCAAGTGCAAGCGTGCCCTCAAGCAGGCCGGCATGAAGCGTCTGGTGATCGCCGGCGGCGTCAGTGCCAACAAGGCGCTGCGTGTTTCGCTGGAGAAAATGCTCGGCGATATGAAGGGCTACGTGTTCTATGCCCGTCCCGAGTTTTGCACCGACAACGGCGCGATGATCGCGTTTGCCGGTTGCCAGCGTTTGCAGGCTGGTCAGCAGGAAAGCCTGGCGATCAGCGTGCAGGCGCGCTGGCCGATGGAGCAATTGTCGGCGCTGTGATGAGCGGTGCTCACGTGCGGTATTTAAAAATGCCGTTCGCGCCCGGCGAACAGGTCGCGTAGATTGCCCCGGTGGCGCCAGACGATCAGCAGTGTCAGTGTGCTCATCGGCAATAGCGCCGCCGGTTCCTGCCAGGCCAGCAACGGCAGGGTCAGCGGAGTGGCGATCAACGCCGCCAGCGAGCTGGTGCGGGTCAGGTAGAACGTCAGCAGCCAGGCGCACACGGCCAGCAGCGCGGCGGGCGGATACAGGCCCAGCAGCATGCCGGCCGCCGTGGCGACGCCCTTGCCACCGCGAAAGCGGAAGTACAACGGGAACAGGTGACCGATCACGGCGCAGACGCCGATCCACGCCTGATCCTGCAGCGAAAGGCCCATTGCCGAAGCGATCAGCACCGGCAGCAGGCCTTTGCACAGATCACCCAGCAGGGTCAGGATCGCGAGTTTGCGTCCGGCCAGGCGCAGCATGTTGGTGGCGCCGGCATTACCCGAGCCACTCATTCGCGGATCCGGATTTCCGGTCAGGCGGCTGAGCAAAATGGCGAAGGACAGCGAGCCGAGCAGGTAGGCGAGGATCGCCAGTAACCAAAACATGCTAACTATTCCGGGCGAGGACGCCCTGATTCTAACGGCGCATTGCGCCCTTGTCGTGCAGCGGAGAAAAGTGCTTGGACAGAGTGTTTATCGAGGGCCTGGAAGTCGACACCGTAATCGGTGCCTACGACTGGGAGCGCGGCATCCGACAGTGCCTGCGTCTTGATTTGAGCTTCGCCTGGGACAATCGCCCGGCCGCCGCCGGTGATGACCTGACCCTGGCGCTCGATTACGCCAGTGTCTCCACGCGGATCCAGGCCTTTGCCGAGCAATCCCAGTATCAACTGGTCGAAACCTTTGCCGAGCGCCTGGTTGAAGTGCTGATGAGCGAATTCAAGATCACCTGGGTGCGCCTGAAGCTGACCAAGCCAGGTGCCGTACCGGCCGCCAAGGGTGGCGTGGGTGTGGAGATCGAGCGCGGATGCCGCTGACCCAGGTCTATCTCGGGCTCGGTAGCAATATCGAGCGCGAAACCCATTTGCAGGCCGGTCTGGATGCCTTGTCCACGTTTCTGGTGGATATCCGCTGCTCGCCTGTGTTCGAAAGCCAGTCGGTGGGAATCAAGAGCGGGCCGTTCTTCAACTTCGTGGTGTCGGCGTTCACCGATCTGTCGTTGATCGAGCTGGATCGCCGCTTGAAATTCATTGAAGCGGACAATGGCCGATATGCGCCGGATCGCAAGGGATTGCCGTTGGATATCGACGTGTTGCTGTACGGCGATCTGGCGGGCAACTTCGACGGACTGATCCTGCCTCGTGCGGAAATCCTGAAAAATGCCTTTGTGCTGTGGCCGCTGTCGCTGATTGCGCCGGATCGGGTGCATCCCGGTGTAGGAAAAAGCTTTGCCACATTGTGGGCCGAAGCGCAGATCGATCAGGTGCTGGCACCGGTCGGATTTGAATGGCGCGGCACTCAGCTCACGCCTTCAAATCTGTCTTGAACAGTTTGATCCGCCCTCGCGAGGGCGGATCAGGTGTTTTCAGGACGCCGCCGATTCCTTGTAAGCCTTCAACGCCTTGAGCCGTTCGCGCTTGAGTGCCTCGCCCAGTTCCGGGCCTTTGAATCCCTTCTCCAGCAATGGCTGCACCGCCACGCCGCGCGCCACATTGGCCGCGCCGCGCAGGTAATCCGCCTGTGGATAACTACGTTGCTCGAGCCCTTTGCGGCCTCGGGCATCCATCTCGCACGCGACGATGAATTCTTCGAAACGCTGTGGCCGACGGTAAACGTCAAAGCTTTGCAGCAACTCAAGCAAGGTCGAAGCCTTCAACTCCAGGGCGCGATGGCCGTGAGTGTGATATTGACCGACCAGCAAGGCCAGCTCCTGACAATCCTTCGGTGCCTTGAAGCGCTCGTTGACCGCTTTGATCAACTTCAGGCCCTTGTGCTCATGGGCGATGTGTCGTGGCCATTCATCTTGCGGGGTCAGGCCTTTGCCGAGGTCGTGCAGGAGGCAGGCCCAGCGCACGGTCAGCGGCTGCTTGTGCAGGGCCGACTGCTCAAGCACGCTCAGGGTGTGAATGCCGCTGTCGATTTCAGGGTGGTGGGCTTCCGGTTGCGGCACGCCGAACAAGGCATCGACCTCCGGCATCAGCACCTTCAAGGCGCCGCAATCGCGCAACACCTGAATGAACACTTGGGGCTGATCTTCCATCAGTGCCCGGGAAATCTCTTTCCAGCTGCGTTCGGCCGTAAGGGATTCAAGTTCGCCTGATTCGCTGAGTTGACGCATCAGCTCCAATGTCTCGGGCGCAACCTTGAAGCCAAGCTCCGCATAGCGGGCGGCAAAGCGCGCAACGCGCAGAACCCTGAGCGGATCTTCGGCAAACGCGGGGGAAACGTGGCGCAGAATCCGCTCTTCGAGATCGCGCTGGCCGTGGTAGGGATCGGTCAGGTTTTGCTGATCGTCTTCGGCCATGGCGTTGATCGTAAGGTCGCGGCGGATCAGGTCTTCTTCAAGCGTGACCTCGGGGCTGGCGTGAAAGGTGAAACCACCATAACCGCGACCGCTCTTGCGCTCGGTGCGGGCGAGGGCGTATTCCTCGCCACTTTTCGGGTGAAGAAACACCGGGAAATCCGCGCCGACCGGACGAAATCCCTTGGCGAGCATTTCTTCTGTGGACGCGCCGACCACTACCCAATCGATGTCGGTAACCGGTTTGCCCAGCAGGCGATCACGTACCGCACCGCCGACCTTGTAAATCTGCATAAAAAACCTCCGTTGGCCCGACAGGATAACCCTTGCGCCGGACTTTCGGAGGCCTGAACGGGATCAAAGATGAATGACGGCCAGGTCGAGTCGACCGTAATCCCCCTCGCTGTGTTCGCTACGAGGCGGAACATGATGGGTCTTCATGATCTGATCGCCCTGCAGGGTTTCCAGATGAATGTCGAAGCCCCACAGCCGGTGCAGGTGTTTCAGGACCTCCTCGGTGGAATCACCCAGCGGTTTGCGGTCGTGTTGCTGGTGGCGCAGGGTCAGCGAGCGGTCGCCGCGGCGGTCGATGCTGTAGATCTGCACGTTCGGTTCACGGTTGCCGAGGTTGTATTGCGCCGCGAGCGTTTCGCGAATGATCCGGTAACCGCCCTCGTCATGAATGGCGGGCACCAACAGATCGTCCTTCTGATCGTCATCGAGAATGCTGAATAGCTTAAGGTCGCGGATTACCTTGGGTGACAGGTACTGCAGGATGAAGCTCTCATCCTTGAAGCTGCTCATGGCGAACTTGATGGTCGACAGCCAGTCGCTGCCGGCGATTTCCGGGAACCAGCGGCGGTCTTCTTCCGTGGGCTCTTCGCACATGCGGCGGATGTCGCGATACATCGCAAAACCCAGCGCATACGGGTTGATGCCGTTGTAGTAAGGGCTGTCGAACCCAGGCTGGAACACCACACTGGTGTGGGACGTCAGGAACTCCATCATGAAGCCGTCCGTCACCAGGCCTTCGTCGTACAGGTCGTTCATCAGCGTGTAGTGCCAGAACGTCGCCCAGCCTTCGTTCATCACCTGGGTCTGGCGCTGTGGATAGAAATACTGGGCGATCTTGCGCACGATCCGCACGATCTCGCGCTGCCAAGGCTCCAGCAGCGGGGCGTGTTTCTCGATGAAATACAGGATGTTTTCCTGCGGTTCGGCCGGGAAGCGCGCGTTGTCCTTGTCGCTGTACTTGTCCGCGCCTTTGGGAATGGTGCGCCACAGGTCGTTGATCTGCTTCTGCAGGTGCTCTTCGCGATCCTTCTGCCGACGCCGTTCTTCCTCGGCGGAAATCGGGTATGGACGTTTGTAGCGGTCGACACCGTAGTTCATCAGGGCGTGGCAGGAATCGAGCAGATCCTCCACGGCATCAATCCCGTGGCGCTCCTCGCACTGCATGATGTACTGCTTGGCGAACACCAGGTAATCGATGATCGAACTGGCGTCGGTCCAGGTGCGGAACAGATAGTTGCCCTTGAAGAAACTGTTGTGGCCGTAGCAGGCATGCGCGACCACCAGTGCCTGCATGCAGATGGTGTTTTCTTCCATCAGGTACGCGATGCACGGGTCCGAGTTGATCACGATCTCGTACGCCAGCCCCATCTGCCCGCGGCTGTAGGATTTCTCGGTGCTGAGGAAGTGCTTGCCATAGGACCAATGGTGATAGCCCAGCGGCATGCCGACCGAAGCGTAGGCGTCCATCATTTGTTCGGCGGTGATCACTTCGATCTGGTTGGGGTAGGTGTCCAGGGCATAGCCGGCCGCGATACGGGCGATTTCGCGGTCGTACGTCTGGATCAGCTCGAAAGTCCATTCCGAGCCGGTGGAAATGGGTTGGCGCTTCTGCTCTTTGGCGGTCTTGGCGGTCATGTCACTAACCTGCGCTGGAAGAGTTCACGGAAGACCGGATAGATATCCCCGGCCGAGACCAGTTGTTGCTGGGCAAAAGTGTCGGAAAAGGCTTCGGCGATGCGTTCGTACTCGTACCACAAGGCCTGATGTTCGCGCGGGGTGATCTCCACGTAAGTGTAGTACTGCACGAACGGCATGATCTGGTTGATCAGGATGTCGCGGCAGATCGGCGAGTCGTCGTTCCAGTTGTCGCCGTCGGAAGCCTGGGCGGCGTAGATGTTCCACTCGTTGCTCGGATAGCGCTCGGCCATGATCTCCTGCATCAGTTTCAGGGCGCTGGAAACGATGGTGCCGCCGGTTTCGCGGGAATAGAAAAACTCCTCTTCGTCCACTTCCCGGGCACTGGTGTGGTGGCGGATGAACACCACGTCGATCTTGTCGTAGTTCCGCTTGAGGAACAGGTACAACAGGATGAAAAACCGTTTGGCGATGTCCTTGGTCGCCTGGGTCATGGAGCCGGAAACGTCCATCAGGCAGAACATCACGGCTTTCGAGCTGGGGTTTGGCTGCTTGATGAGCAGGTTGTACTTGAGATCGAAGGTATCGAGGAACGGCACGCGGTGGATGCGTGCACTGAGTTTCTCGATTTCCGCCTCGAGATCCTGAATGTCGCCGAAATTGTCCGGCTCTTCGCGTTTGAGTCGCGCCAGTTCCTCTTTGACCTCGCGCAGTTTGGCGCGGCTGCTGCCCGATAGCGCAATGCGCCGAGCGTGGGCCGAGCGCAGGGTACGGATGATGTTGATCCGCGACGGGTTGCCCTCGTTACTGATCCCCGCGCGTACGGTCTTGAAGGTATCTGTGCCGGTCAGGTTGCGTTTGACCAGGTTGGGCAATTCGAGGTCCTCGAACATGAATTCGAGGAATTCTTCCTGGGTGATCTGGAAGACGAACTCGTCCATGCCTTCGCCGGAGTTGCCGGCCTTGCCCGGTCCACGGCCACCACCGCCTCCAGGCGGACGGGCAATGTGTTCGCCAGCGGTGAATTCCTTGTTGCCGGGGTGAACCACGGTCTGCTTGCCGCCGCGACCATGGTGAAGCACCGGTTCGTCGATATCGCGACCGGGAATGCTGATCTGCTCGCCGTGCTCCATATCGGTGATGGAACGCCGGCTGACCGCCTCTTCGACAGCCTTCTTGATGTGGTCACGGTAACGCCGCAGGAAGCGCTGACGGTTCACCGTGCTCTTGTTCTTGCCATTGAGACGTCGGTCGATCACATAGCTCATGACTGCTCCTTAGAAGCTGTCCTGCAAAGGGCGAGCGGTCATGCAGCATTGAACCGAATGCCAAGGGACGTACACGCTCCCCCAAGCGCTTTGGGTGCTGCCTGAGCCTCGCTACCGCCTTTCGAACACCTTCCAGAGGCCTGTGTAGCAGAAAATGCGCACACAGGCCTCGGGCTGACGACAACCGGTCTGACCGGCCGCGGTTTACTGTGATTTTCTGACCCGCAGATACCACTCGGAGAGCAGTCGTACCTGTTTGTCGGTGTAGCCGCGTTCGACCATTCGTGTAACGAAGTCGTTGTGTTTCTGTTGATCCTCTTTGCTGGCCTTGGCGTTGAAGCTGATGACTGGCAGGAGGTCTTCGGTGTTCGAGAACATTTTCTTCTCGATGACCACCCGCAGTTTTTCGTAGCTGAGCCAGGTCGGGTTCTTGCCGTTGTTGTTGGCCCGGGCGCGCAATACGAAGTTGACGATTTCGTTGCGGAAATCCTTCGGATTGCTGATGCCGGCCGGTTTCTCGATTTTTTCCAGTTCCTCGTTGAGGGCGACGCGGTTGAGGATCTCGCCGGTTTCCGGATCGCGGTATTCCTGATCCTGAATCCAGAAGTCCGCATACAGCACGTAGCGGTCGAAGATGTTCTGGCCGTACTCGCTGTAAGACTCGAGATAGGCGGTCTGGATCTCCTTGCCGATGAATTCGATATAACGCGGTGCCAGGTACTCTTTCAGATAGCGCAGATAGCGTTCGCGAGTCTCGGCCTGGAACTGTTCCTGTTCGATCTGCTGTTCCAGGACATACAGCAGGTGTACCGGGTTGGCGGCGATTTCATGCGGATCGAAGTTGAAGACCTTGGACAGGATCTTGAACGCAAACCGGGTCGACAGGCCGTTCATGCCTTCGTCGACACCTGCCGCATCGCGGTATTCCTGGATCGACTTGGCCTTCGGATCGGTGTCCTTGAGGTTTTCGCCGTCATACACGCGCATCTTGGAGTAGATGTTGGAGTTTTCCGGCTCCTTCAGACGCGACAGCACAGTGAACTGCGCCAGCATCTTCAGGGTGTCCGGCGCGCAATGCGCCTTGGCCAGGGAGCTGTTGAACAGCAGCTTGTCGTAGATCTTCACTTCATCGCTGACCCGCAGGCAGTACGGCACCTTGACGATATAGATCCGGTCGATGAAGGCTTCGTTGTTCTTGTTGTTGCGGAAGGTGTGCCACTCCGATTCGTTGGAGTGGGCCAGCAGGATCCCGGTGAACGGAATCGCGCCAAGGCCTTCGGTACTGTTGTAGTTGCCTTCCTGAGTGGCGGTCAGCAACGGGTGGAGCACCTTGATCGGTGCCTTGAACATTTCGACGAATTCCATCAGGCCCTGGTTGGCCCGGCACAGCGCACCGGAGTAGCTGTAGGCATCGGCGTCGTTCTGCGGGAATTCTTCGAGTTTGCGGATATCGACCTTGCCCACCAGCGCGGAGATGTCCTGGTTGTTTTCGTCGCCCGGTTCGGTCTTGGCCACGGCGATCTGGTTGAGGATCGACGGGTACAGCTTGACCACGCGGAACTGGCTGATGTCACCGCCGAATTCGGCCAGACGCTTGGTGGCCCATGGCGACATGATGGTGTTCAGGTAGCGCCGTGGAATGCCGAAATCCTCCTCGAGGATCGCGCCATCTTCGGTGGCGTTGAACAGACCCAGAGGCGATTCGAATACCGGCGAGCCCTTGATGGCATAGAAGGGCACTTTTTCCATCAGTTGTTTCAGCTTCTCGGCCAGGGACGATTTACCGCCGCCGACGGGGCCGAGCAGATAGAGGATCTGTTTCTTCTCTTCCAGACCCTGGGCCGCATGACGGAAATACGACACGATCTGGTCGATGCATTCTTCCATCCCGTGGAAGTCTTCAAAGGCCGGATAGCGACGGATGACCTTGTTGGAAAAGATTCGCGACAGCCTCGAATTGGTCGAGGTGTCGAGCAGTTCCGGTTCGCCGATGGCCATTAACAGACGCTCGGCGGCGGAAACATAGGCACTGCGATCCTTTTTGCACAGTTCCAGGTACTCCTGCAGGGAGAATTCTTCCTGGCGTGTGGACTCGAAGCGTTGTTGGAAGTGGCTAAAGATACTCATGACGTCACCTCGCTCGATACGTGGAGCCGACGCCGGATCACTCAGTCGATGCTGGCAAGCAGCCGCGATGGCAGCTGTTGTTTACCCCCCAGAACCCTTCCGCGATCGACAATCGCGAAAGTCACTCCCGATGACCCGTGCGCCGGTGTACCGGCTCTCCCCTGTTTTGGATGGCCTGGGCTTAAGGATAGTTGGGAATTCGGGAGGTAAAGGCGAGATACGTAATTAGTTGTCTCAGACCGTTCGTCTGCTACCGCGCAAGCCCGCGGGAGCCGGGGCCTGCACGTTACAAAAAAATTATTCGGAGGTGCCTTGCGCAGTTTCCGAAGGAAAAGTCGTACGCCACAACTCGAAGCCGCCGTCCATGCTGTAGACGTCGGAGAAGCCCTGGCTCACGAGATACGCGGCGGCACCCTGGCTCGAGTTGCCGTGGTAGCAGACCACGACGGTGGGGGCATCGAGGTCGGCGCCCTGGATGAAAGCATGCAGGGAATGATTGTCCAGATGCTTTGAGCCGCTGATGTGCAGTGCGGCAAATGTTGCCGGGTCACGGACGTCGACGACCACGGCGCCTTGTTCGCGCAGGGCCTGTGCCTGTTCCGGGGGGATACGTTTGAATTCGCTCATGGCGGGCTCCTGTGGCTCGGCTGAAAACGCAGTCTAGCGCGGGGCGCTGACGGGAGAAGATTCGGTGATCAGTGGTGCGACCGGGGGCAGGACGGCCCCGTGCTCGTCGCATTTGCATGACAGGCGTTCGCCGCTGTCGACATTCATCAGGGTCAGGCTGCCGCCCCACACGCATCCGGTGTCGAGGGCGCAGATGCCGGGTTCGTGAACGTTGCCCTCCAGCGCCGCCCAGTGACCAAAGATGATCCGCAGGCCACGGGTCTTGCGTTCCTTGTGCTGGAACCAGGGTTTGTATCCCGGTGGCGCGGTGTCGAGGCCTTCCTTGCTCTTGAGGTCGAGCTTGCCTTCGGCGGTGCAGAAACGCATGCGGGTGAAGTAATTGGTGATGACTCGCAGGCGTGTCACGCCTTTGAGGTCGCTGTCCCATTTCGCCGGTTCGTTGCCGTACATGCCGTCGAGGAAGGGGGGAAGCAGGTTGTCGTCACGCAGCGCAGTCTCGACTTCTTCAGCGTACTTGAGCGCCTTGCGCAGCGACCATTGCGGCGGAATGCCCGCATGCACCATGGCCACTTCGCGCTGCTCGTCGTAATGCATGAGTTTCTGCTGGCGCAGCCATTCCATCAGTTCGGCGCAGTCGGGTGCTTCAAGGATTTCACGCAGCGTGTCGGACTTCTTCATGCGCTCGATGTTTTTCGCCGCGGCCAGCAAGTGCAGATCGTGATTGCCGAGGACACATACCAACGAGTCGCGCATGCCATAAAGAAAGCGCAGGGTTTCCAGTGACTGCGGGCCACGGTTGACCAGATCGCCGACCAGCCACAGGCGATCCAGGGCGGGGTCGAACGCCACCTGCTTGAGCAGGCACTTGAGCGGTTCGAGGCAGCCTTGCAGGTCGCCGACGGCATACGTCGCCATCAGTGCAGGGCTCCAGGGACGGCGAGGCGGAAGGGCTTGATGATCGCATCGAAATGCTTGCCGTCGTCGGCGACCATTTCGTAGCTGCCTTGCATGGTGCCGACCTTGGTGGTCATCACCGTGCCACTGCTGTAGGTGTGGCTTTTACCAGCACCGATCAGCGGTTGCTGGCCGACCACGCCGGCGCCGCGCACTTCTTCGACATGTCCGTCGCCATCGGTGATCACCCAATGGCGCGACATCAGGCGGGCCGGTTGCTCGCCATTGTTCTGCACGGTGATGGTGTAGGCGAAGGCAAAGCGCTCGTGCTCGGGTTGCGATTGGTCTGCCAGATAGTGGGTAACGACACTGACATCGACCTGGTAGCGGGGATCGGACATGCAAAAGGCCTTAAAAACGAAGCGGGACGCGGGGCGTAGCTGATTGGAATTCAGTCTAGGCAAGTATCGGGCAGTAGACCAGAGTTGGCCTCCCGCCCGATAGCGATGATTGCCGGTCAGTCGGCTTCAGGCGCCTTCGCCGGCTGTTCGGCGAGCTTGTCGGCCAGGCGTACGAACGCGGCTAGGTCGAGTTGCTCGGGGCGCAGGCTGCCATCGACGCCGGCGGCTTCGATTTCGGCGTTGCTCAGCAACTGCTTGAGGGTGTTGCGCAGGGTCTTGCGACGCTGGTTGAAGGCTTCACGTACCACGCGCTCGAGCAGGCGATGATCCTTGGCCGGATGCGGCAGTACCGCGTGCGGCACCAGCCGGACGATCGCCGAGTCGACTTTCGGCGGCGGATTGAATGCGCCCGGGCCGACGTTGAACAGGTGCTCGACCCGGCAATGGTACTGAACCATGATCGACAGACGGCCCCAGTCACCGCCACCCGGACCTGCGGCCAGACGCTCGACCACTTCCTTCTGCAACATGAAGTGCATGTCGCGGATGATGCCGGCGTTGTTCAGCAGGTGGAAAATCAGCGGCGTGGAGATGTTGTACGGCAGGTTGCCGACCACGCGCAGGCTGTTCGGCGCAGCGTTCAGGCTGTTGAAGTCGAATTTCAGCGCATCGCCCTGATGCAGGTTGAAATTGCTCTTGCCGGCAAACTGCTGGTTGAGGATCGGGATCAGGTCCTTGTCCAGCTCCACCACGTCCAGCTGTGCGCCGGAATTGAGGATGCCGGCGGTCAATGCGCCCTGGCCCGGCCCGATTTCCAGCATGCGGTCGCCGGCCTTGGCACTGATGGAGCGCAGGATGCGGTCGATGACGCCGGCATCGTGCAGGAAGTTCTGGCCAAAGCGTTTGCGCGCCTTGTGTTGGTATTGCTCGGTCATAAACGGGTCTCGGCCATCTGGTAGGCGGTTTCCAGGGCGACTTGCAGGCTGCCGGTGTCGATCTTGCCGCTGCCGGCCAGATCCAGGGCAGTGCCATGGTCGACCGACGTGCGGATGATCGGCAGGCCCAGGGTCACGTTGACCGCAGCGCCGAAGCCTTTGTACTTGAGCACGGGCAGGCCCTGGTCGTGGTACATCGCCAGCACCGCGTCGCAGTGCTCCAGATATTTGGGGGTAAATAGAGTGTCGGCAGGCAGCGGGCCACGAAGGTCCATGCCCTCGCCGCGCAGGCGCTCCAATGTGGGTTCGATGATGTCGATTTCTTCATGGCCCAGGTGTCCGCCTTCACCGGCATGCGGGTTGAGTCCGCAGACCAGGATGCGCGGTTGGGCGATGCCGAATTTTTGTTGCAGATCGGCGTGCAGAATCCGCGTGACCCGTTCCAGCCGCTCCGGCGTGATCGCATCGGCGATGTCGCGCAAGGGCAGGTGAGTGGTGACCAGCGCCACGCGCAAACCGCGGGTGGCGAGCATCATCACCACTTGGGCGGTGTGGGTCAGGTCGGCGAGAAATTCGGTGTGACCGGAAAACGCGATGCCCGATTCGTTGATTACACCCTTGTGCACCGGGGCGGTGATCATCCCGGCGAAGTCGCCGTTCAGGCAGCCGTTGCCGGCGCGGGTCAGGGTTTCGAGGACGAATGCGGCGTTGGCCTTGTCCAGTTGCCCGGCGACCACGGGGGCGCTGAGCGGGGTGTCCCAGACGTACAGGCTGTTGGCGGGCGCCGGAGCGTCCGGCCAGTTGTCAGGTGCTACGTCCAGCAAGCTGACAGCCAGCCCCAACTGCGCGGCCCGCTCTTGGAGCAGGTCGCGGCTGGTGATGGCAATCAGGGGGTGTGGCTGGGCTTGCGAGGCGAGCAGCAGGCACAGGTCGGGACCGATGCCGGCCGGTTCGCCGGGTGTCAGCGCGAAACGCTTGGGTTTCACTGCGCTGCCTGGTCTGCACCAGGGAGTTTGATCTCTACGTACGCTTCGTCACGGATCTGACGCAGCCAGGTTTGCAGCTCTTCGTCGTATTTGCGGTTACGCAATACGGTCATCGCTTGCTGCTCGCGGGCCTGTTCGGTGCTGTCGGTGGCGCGACGGCCAAGGACTTCCAGAACGTGCCAGCCGTACTGGGTCTGGAACGGCTTGGACAGCTGACCCTGCGGGGACTTGGCCATCACGGCGCGGAATTCCGGTACCAGTGCATTCGGGTCGATCCAGTTCAGGTCGCCGCCGTTGAGAGCGGAGCCCGGGTCTTCCGAATACTTCTTGGCCAGCTCAGCGAAATCTTCGCCGGCTTCGATGCGGTTATAGAGCGACTGAGCCAGTTCCTTGGTCTTGGCTTCGTCGCGAACCGGACTTGGCTTGACCAGAATGTGGCGTACATGCACTTCGTCGCGCATCTGGCTTTCGCCGCCACGCTTTTCCAGCAGCTTCAGAATGATGAAGCCGCCCGGAGTGCGTGCCGGTTGAGTGATGTCGCCAGCCGTCATGCTGCTCAGTTCGCGGTCGAACGGCGGTGGCAGTTGAGCGGCTTTACGCCAGCCCATATCGCCGCCTTCCAGCGCGTTGTCACTGGCGGAGTTGGCCACGGCCATCTGGCCGAAGTCAGCGCCTTGCTTGAGCTGCTGGTAAACGTCCATCGCCTTGCGTGCAGCACTCTGAATCGCTTCGGAGTTGGCGCTTTCCGGCGTCGGAATCAGGATGTTGGCCAGGTGCAGTTCTTCGGACAGTTGCATCTTGCCCAGGTCGGAGGCGAGGAAGTTCTTCACTTCCTGTTCCGATACCTGGATGCGCTCGGCCACGCGGCGCTGACGCACGCGGCTGATGACCATTTCACGACGGATCTGCTCGCGAGCGTCCTCATAGGAAAGGCCATCGCGAGACAGGGCGATGCGGAACTGTTCCGGGGTCATGTTATTGCGCTGGGCAATGGTGCCGACCGCCTGGTTCAGCTCTTCATCGGTGATGCGGATACCGGAACGTTCGCCGATCTGCAGTTGCAGGTTTTCGACGATCAGGCGCTCGAGCACCTGTTGGTCCAATACGCCCGGAGGTGGCAGACCGCCGCCACGCTTGGCGATGGTTTGCTGAACTTCATGGACGCGTTGATCCAGCTGGCTCTGCATGACCACGTCGTTGTCGACGATGGCCACCACTTTATCGATGGACTGCACCGCGGCGTTGGCCGCGGTACCCAGGAACAGCGCGCCCAGCATCAGCGGGCGCAGACAATCAGAAAGCTTGGTCTTCACGTTGACGATAACCTTGGATGCCTTTGTCGAGGAAGCTCTCTACCTTGGCGCCAGTGAGGCCGCCGAGTCCCTTCAGAACAATTTGGAGGAAGACGCCGTGGTCGCCTTTTTCGTTTTCCGGGGCGTTCTGACTGAACTCGTCATAGCTGACCCAGTAACGGTTGATCAGGCGCAGTTTCCAGCAGCAGTTGTCATACTCGAAACCACCGAAGGCTTCCAGCGTGCGATTGCGGTTGTAGTCGTACTGCCAGCGGCTGATCGCGCTCCACTGTGGAACGATCGGCCAGATGACCGAGAAGTCATGCTGCTGGATCTTGTAGTAGTCCTTCACGTAGCCAGGCTGGCCCGGGGTGCCGTAGTCACCACCACCCACCGACCATCTGCCGGTGTTCTGGTCGTAACGGACCTGGTCGTTGCGATAGCGATAGCCGACGTTGACCACCTTGTTCGGATTGTCTTCCGGCTGGTAGTGGAACATCGCGCTGCCGGAACGCGGGCTGCGGCTGTCCGGATCCCAGTTGTAGTCGGCAGTGGTGCGCCAGTCGCGGTTCCAGCGGTATTCGTACTCCAGCGCGTATGGCGAGACGCTGGATTTGGCGTCGTCGCGATCGTTGAACGCGATACCCGGGAGTTGAACCTTGCGGTCCTTGAAGTACAGGGCCTGGCCGACGCTGATGCGTTGACGCTCGAACCCGTCGTCTTCGATCCAGCGGCTGGTCACGCCCAGCGACAGCTTGTTCTCGTCGCCGACACGGTCGGAACCGGAGAAGCGGTTGTCGCGGAACAGCGAGGCGTAGTTGAAGGTGTACTCGCTGGTGTCGAATACCGGAATGTCTTCCTGGTCCACCTCAGGTACATAGAGGTAGAACAAGCGTGGTTCCAGTGTCTGGCGGTAGTTCTTGCCAAAGTAGGATGTGTTGCGGTCGAAGTACAGGCCGCTGTCGATGCTGGCGATCGGTACGCCACGGCTCTGGTTGCTGTCAAACGTACCGTTGAGTTTGTTCTGCTCGGCGGTCTGCGCAGCGATCTGGGATTTTCCGGTGCCATCCAGATCCAGTTGGTACTGGGTGTACTGATACTTGAGCGATGGTTTCAGGAAACCATAGGTCCAGTTCATCGGCAGGCTGACGCCCGGCTTCAGGTTCAGACGATCGCCATTTGCACGTGCCAGGCCCACTACGTTCGTATCGAGGCGAGGTGCAGTGGAGCCATCTTCGTTGACGAAGTTGCCGCTTTTCAGATCGCGATCAAACCGTACGATCTCGGTCTCGTAATCGAAGTTCAGGCCTTCCGGGTGATACGGCAGCTGACCATTGAAGGTGATCTGCGGCAGGCGGTCATACGGTGTGATGTTCGATACGGTTGCCAGCTGGTACGCCTGGGCGTTCAAGCGGGCAGTGTAGCTGTCGCCACGATAGGTGACCGAGCCCTGCTGGTTCACGTAGTCGGCACTTTTCACGCCGATCTGGTCGGTCTGCAGATCCTGGAAGTAGTACGGATCGCTGATCTTGGTGTAGTCAACCTGGGTGAGCACGCGTGAGTCGAGACCACCCTTGTGCTGCCAGTTGTACATGTAGCGGGTCTTGTCGTAGTCGGTCTGGCCCTTGCGCTCGTCGTCCTCGTCGTTGAGGTACGCCGCACCGAACTGGCCTTCGCTCGACTTGGTCAGGTAGCGGAATTCACCTTCCACCAGCATGCCGCGCTTGCTCATGTAGCGCGGATACAACGTGGCGTCGTAGTTCGGAGCCAGGTTGAAGTAGTACGGGGTCACCAGCATGAAGCCGGTGTCGCTGCCGGTGCCGATGGTCGGCGGCAGGAAGCCCGACTGACGACGGTCGTCGATCGGGAAATAGATGTACGGCGTGTACAGGACCGGAATGTCCTTGACCCGCAGCGTCACGTTGGTCGCGGTACCGAAGCCGGTGGCAGGGTTCAGGGTGATGTTGTTGCCCTTGAGCTGCCAGGCGTTGCTGTTCGGTTCGCACGTGGTGTACGTGCCGTCTTTCAGACGGATGATCGCGTTTTCGGCGCGCTTGGCGTACAGCGCGTTACCGCGGATGCGCGACTTGTGCATCACGTATTCGGCGTTGTCGACCTTGGCTTCACCGGTGTCGAGCTGCACATCGGCGTGGTCGCCGACAATCAGCGCGCCGTTGTCGCGAATGCGCACGTTGCCGGCCAGTTCGCCACGGCTTTCGGCCTGATACAGGTTGGCCTCGTCGGCTTCGACCTGCATGCTGCCCTGACGCATGACCACGTCACCGGCCAGACTCGCGACTTGCGAATCCTGCTGATAACGCGATGCCTTGGCGCCGATGAAGGTCGGGGCGTCACTTTTATTCGTCTTGTCATTCATGCCAGGACGAATCGGTTCGATATAGGAACCAGAGCAGTAAGGACCGGTCTCGGCCAGTTGGGCGGCGGTGAGCTTCTCGCGCGGAACCCAGTCGAGGTGACTGTAGTCTTCGCTACGGGATTTCAGGCCACGGCCCTTGGACTCGGTAACCAGTACCGGCTTGGGCCCGGACTCCGCAGTGGAGCCGCTCTCGGCCGGGGCTTCGCCAGCGGCGCTGACGGCACTGCCGTCATGCACGGGACGCGGCGGCAAGGCAGCGGCCGGTGTCTTCGGCGAGCAGGCCCAGCCACCCGTTGCCGAGACGGCGCAGTCATACTGCTCGGCGGCAACAACGAATGAACTGGCCAGAGGTTGCATAGCCAGCAGACTGCCGGTTACCAACAACGGAAATTTTTTACGAAACGCGGGGGATTTCAATGCCATCTTATTAGTCCGGGCTTCCTGCGTGCCATCTGCCCGCGGTGTGGGCCGCACGCCTCTCGATGGTCTGAAAAAGATGCTGGATAATAAAGCATGACCCGCTTGACGGCTAGCGCCGTCGGAGACCCTTGCAATGCCTGATCAAGATGTACGCTTGCAACACCTGAAAGTTTGGCTTGATGAACAGTTGGCAATCCTTTTTGCAGATCAGGGCTGGGGGACCGTACCCCCGGCCACGTTGACCGCGGCTAGCAGCGACGCGAGTTTCCGCCGGTATTTCCGTTGGGAAGGCGCGGGTCGCAGCTTCGTCGTGATGGACGCGCCGCCGCCTCAGGAAAACTGCAAACCGTTCGTGGATATCGCCTTTTTGCTGGCGAAATCCGGCATCAACGTGCCGAAAATTTATGCGGAAGACCTCGAACGCGGGTTTCTTTTGCTCAATGACCTGGGCAACAAGACCTATCTGGACGTGATCGACAGCGAAAATGCCGACGCGTTATTCAGCGATGCCCTGCAAGCGCTGCTGGCTTTTCAGCAGCTGCCGATGGTGGCACCGCTGCCGAGCTATGACGTCGCGTTGTTGCGCCGCGAGCTGGGACTGTTCCCCGAGTGGTACGTGAAACGCGAGTTGGGCGTCGAGTTCGATGCCACCCAACAGCAGCAGTGGCAAACGGTCAGCGAGCTGCTGATCGACAGCGCCCTGGCCCAGCCGAAAGTGCTGGTGCACCGCGACTACATGCCGCGCAACCTGATGCTCAGCGAGCCGAACCCCGGTGTGCTGGATTTCCAGGACGCCGTGTATGGCCCGGTGACCTACGACGTGACCTGCCTGTTCAAGGATGCATTCCTCAGCTGGCCTGAAGAGCGTGTGCGCGGCTGGCTGGAAAGCTACTGGCAGCAGGCGTCGGCGCTGAACATCCCGGTGCAGCCGGACTTCGAAGAGTTCCTGCGCGCCAGTGATCTGATGGGCGTGCAGCGCCATCTGAAAGTCATAGGGATCTTCGCTCGCATCTGCCATCGCGATGGCAAGCCGCGTTATCTCGGTGATGTGCCGCGTTTCTTCTCTTATATAGACGCAGTCATCGCTCGCCGTCCCGAGTTGGCGGATCTGCAGGCACTGCTCGCCAGCCTGCGTGGTGGAGTGACGGCATGAAGGCAATGATTCTGGCGGCAGGCAAAGGCGAGCGCATGCGCCCGCTGACCCTGACCACCCCCAAGCCGCTGGTGCGAGCCGGCGGCGTACCACTGATTGAATATCACCTGCGTGCCCTGGCTGCGGCCGGTTTCAATGAAATCGTGATCAACCATGCCTGGCTCGGACAGCAGATCGAAGATCATCTGGGCGATGGCTCGCGGTTCGGCGTGTCGATCCAGTACTCGCCGGAGGGCGAGCCACTGGAAACCGGCGGCGGAATTTTCCGTGCCTTGCCGCTGTTGGGTGACGACGCGTTTCTGGTGGTCAACGGTGACATCTGGACCGATTACGACTTCAGCGTGCTGCACCAGCCAATCACTGGCCTGGCGCACCTGGTGCTGGCGGACAATCCGGCCCATCACCCGACAGGCGACTTCACCCTCACCGACGGCCAGGTGCGTGATGGCCAGGCCGATGCGGCAACCCTGACCTACAGCGGCATCGCCGTACTGCACCCGCAATTGTTCGACGGCTGCAGCGACGGTGCCTTCAAACTGGCGCCGCTGCTGCGAAAAGCCATGGCGAACGGGCAGGTAACCGGCGAGCGGTTGAAAGGTCACTGGGTTGATGTCGGCACGCACGAGCGTCTGGCCGAAGCCGAAGCCTTGATAGAAGCGAGTCGCTGATATGTTGTGGCCAGGGACTCTGATTGGAGCCGGAGCGGGTTTTGCTATCGCCAGCATTCCGGGGGCCATGCTTGGTGCTTTGTTGGGGCAGGCGCTGGATCGGCGCCTGCATTTGCAGAGCTGGGGGCATTTGCGGGAAAAACTCGGCGGCCGGCCGATGCTGCGCAACGACGAATTGTTGTTCGTGTTGCTCGGGCGTCTGGCCAAGAGCGACGGGCGAGTCACGGACGGTCACATCCAGCAGGCGCGGCAGGAGATGCGTTCTCTGGAAATGAGCGAGCCGGCACAGCGACGGGCGATTGCTGCGTTCAATCGCGGCAAGTCCGGCAACGACAATCTGCGCGGTTATCTGCGTCGGTTGAGCGCTCAACCCCATGCGGCCGAAGGCGTGTTGCGCGCCTGCTGGCGAATGGTCTGGGCCGATGGCCGGGCGGGTGTCAGCGAGCGTGAATTGCTGGCGCAGTGGGGCAAGTGGCTGGGCTGGACGACGCACCAGATCCAGGCGCTGGCAGCGGACTACGAGCCGCACAAGCGTCCGATCGTCAGTGCGGCGGTGAGCTATCAGGAGGCGATGCGCCTGCTCGGCGTATCGGCCACCAGCGAACCGGCGCAGATCAAGCGTGCCTATCGACGTCTGCTCAGCCGGCATCACCCGGACAAGGTGGCCGGGACCGGCGCCACGCCGGCGCAGGTGCGCGAGGCCACCGAGAGGACTCGCGAGTTGCACAATGCCTACACGTTGATTCGCGAGCGGCGGGATTTTCGCTAGGCATAAAAAAATCGCAGCGTTGGGCTGCGATTTTTTTGTCTGCGTTTTGACAGTCGGTTTTTTTAGTCAGGGCTCTGCGGATTTAACCAGCCACGCACCCGGCGGAACAATTGCTCCTGCTCGGCTTTGTTGTCCGGCAGGGCCTTGAGTGCGACCTGACTGAACGCGGACGTTTTCAGCCGCTTGCTCGCCTGCATGCGCTCAAGTGCCGCGTTGCGGTCCAGCGGTTTATCCATGTAGAAAATATCTGCTGTCGGCAGTTTCAGGGTCGGCGTCAGTTCCACCAGTTCCGGCTTGGCCTTGGCCGGGGTCTGTGCGGCCACCAGCAGCAGCTTCTCGACCTGCGAGCTTTGTCGCTCGCTCATGTAGCGCGCGGCCCAGTAAGCGCCGGTGCCATGGCCGAGGACGACGATACTGCGCGCGCTCTGTTGTTCGGCGTAGGCCAGTGCTGCGTCGATGCGGGCGAAAATTCGCTCGGCATCAGCCTTGGACTGTTCTTCGGTGGTTTCGGCAACAACCTTGTCAGCCACATCGGCTTCGCCGCCGGCGGCTTGTTCGATCGGCTCGGCGGTGGTCGAATCCTTGCTGCCCGGGTCGGCGGTTTTCGGTGCGGCGGGGGCTTCGGCCACGCGCGGTGCGATGGCATCGCTTTGCAGATCGGGCAGGGTGATACTCAGGCTGCTCCACTCGACGTCCGGCAACTTGCGACGCAACGGGCCGATCGCCTGGGGCCAGTCAGCGGTTTCGCCAGCGCCGGGAATGAGGATTACCGCGCCTTTGGGTTCGGCGGTGTTGGCCGGTTTCCACAGGGCAAGGAAAGTGTCGCTGCCGGCTTGCAGTTGCTGTTGTTCCTGAGCCGGAACCTTGCGTTCGAGTGCTGCGGCTTCTTCCTGACTACGCTCAAGCAGTGGCTGGCGTTCGACCGGTTTTTCTTCGGCGGCTTTTTCTGCGGCGGGAGCGGGGGCCGGATCCGCGGCTTCGACGGAAAACGCACAAGGCAGGATCAGCGACAGGCACAATGCTGGCATTGCCAGGCGATAGACAGGGGGCATCGGTTATTCCAGGCCAGAAGTTATCCCGGCAGCCTAATGGGTTGGTCAGAATTTGTCAGTGTATGAGACTTCAATGATGCGTTTTTGCTGCCTGTGGGTTATCGGCTGTCTGGCGTTTCCCTTGATGGGCTGGGCGGCGCCTGCGCCACCGAGTCACCTCGCACGGTTGTCGGCGAGTGAGCAACAGTGGCTCGCGCAGCACAACGAATTGCGTGTCGGTCTGGTGTTGCAGGCGCCGTACGCGCAATACGACCGGCGCTTGCAGCGGCTGTCGGGGGCCAACGTCGAAGTGATGAAGGCATTGGCCAAGGCGCTGAATGTCGAGCTGAGCTGGCGCAATTTTCAGGATCTGGCCCAACTCGAGGCGGCTGCCCGAGACGGCGAAATCGACATCGCTCCGGGCCTGACCCAGACCCCGGGCGGGCTGCGTCTATGGCAGTTTTCCGACCCGTACATGCGCGTGCCGCAACTGGTGGTCAGCGACCAGAAAAGCAGTGCGACCGTGGAACTGGAAAAACTCGACAGCCAGGCCCGCGTCGCCGTGCGCATGCCCGGCGTCACCGCCGATTACCTGCGCGGCAACTATCCCCACCTGAATCTGCAAGGTGTACCGATGGAGCGTCAGGCGCTGCAACTGCTGCTGAGTCAGCAGGCGTCCTACGCGGTGGTCGATGAAGCGCAGCTCGGTCGGCTGTCGGCGGAACCGGAGTTTGCAGGCTTGGTGGTGGTCGGGGACATCGGTTTGCCGCAACTGCTGCGCATCGGCACCCGTCGTGACTGGCTGGAGCTGGCCGGAATCGTCGAGAGCGCCCTGCGCGCAATCCCGGCCAAGGATCTGGAGCGCCTGCATGCGCAATGGCTGCAACCCAAATATCCACGACTTTCCGAATCGCCGGGCTTCTGGCAGAACCTGAGTCTGTTGTTCGCGGTGCTGCTGCTCAGTTGCGTGGCCATCGTGTTCTGGCAACGCCGCCAGCAACGCAGTCTTGAACAACGCCTGTTCGATGCGCGTGAAGACATCGCCCTGCGTGCTGCCAGCGAAGAGGCCTTGCGCCTTACCCAGTTTTCCATCGATCAGAGCACCGTCGGCATTCTCTGGGTCAATTGGGACAGCCATGTGCGTTACGCCAATCGCGCGGCAGAAAACATGCTCGGTTATCCACAGGGCGCCATCATCGACCGGCCGTTGATCGACTTCGAACCGGGCCTGCACATGGACCGCTGGCTCAACCTGTGGAAACGCGCCCGGGCCAGCGAAGAGGGGCCGCTGAGTTTTGAAACCAACTGTGTGCGGGCCGATGGCAGTGTGCTGCCGGCGGATGTGTCGCTGAGCTTCCTGCGTTTTCGCGATGGCGAGTACCTGGTGGTTTATCTCACCGATGTCACCGAGCGCCGTCGTGCCCTGGCTGCGTTGCAGGAAAGCGAGGCGCGGCTGCAAGGCATCGCGGCCAATGTACCGGGGCTGGTGTTCCGTCTCGAGCGCGCACCGGTGACCGGGCAGATCGATTTCGCCTACATCAGCGAGGGCAGCGAAAGTCTGGTCGGCTACGCGCCGGCCGCCATCGCCCATCGCGACATGGGCCTGCGCAGTCTGGTGCATCCGGATGACCGGGTCGCTTATCACCAGACCCAGGACCAGGCGCTGGACACCGACAGCGACTGGTCGTGGCAGGGTCGGATTCTTACGCGCCAGGGTGAGCAGCGCTGGGCCGAGATCAAGGCCATCACCCGTCAACTGGAGGGCGGTTCCTATGTCTGGGACGGCATCGTCTGGGACATCACCGAAAGCAAACGCATTGAACTGGAACTGGCGGCCTCCCGCGAGCAACTGCGCGAACTGTCGGCGCACCTCGAAAGCGTGCGCGAAGAGGAAAAGGCGCGCATCGCCCGCGAGGTTCACGATGAGCTGGGGCAGATGCTGACGGTGCTGAAACTGGAGACGTCGATGTGCGAACTGGCCTACGCGCAACTCGACCCGGGTCTGAACGAACGGCTGAACAGCATGAAGCGCCTGATCGCCCAGTTGTTCCAGCTGGTGCGGGATGTGGCGACGGCGTTGCGCCCGCCGATCCTCGATGCCGGGATCGCCTCGGCGATCGAGTGGCAGGCGCGGCGGTTCGAGGCGCGTACGCAGATTCCGTGTCTGGTGCAGGTGCCGGACAACCTTGCACCGCTCAGCGACGCCAAGGCCATCGGCCTGTTCCGCATTCTTCAGGAGGCGCTGACCAACGTCATGCGCCATGCCCAGGCGCATACTGTGGAACTGACGCTGGCGCAGCAAGGCGACGAATTGTGTCTGACGGTCAGCGATGATGGCGTAGGATTTGTCGCCGCTGCCGGCAGGCCGACGTCGTTCGGGCTGGTGGGCATGCGCGAGCGGGTGTTGATCATGGGCGGGCAGCTGTTACTCGACAGCGAGCCGGGCGAGGGCACCACGCTGAGCGTGCGGGTGCCGCTGGATGAGGAGAAGTAAGTGATCCGTGTACTGGTAGCCGAAGACCACACCATCGTTCGCGAAGGCATCAAGCAATTGATCGGCCTGGCCAAGGATCTGCAAGTGGTGGGGGAGGCGAGCAACGGCGAGCAGTTGCTGGAAACCCTGCGCAACGTGCCCTGTGAAGTGGTGTTGCTGGATATCTCGATGCCCGGGGTCAACGGGCTCGAAGCGATTCCGCGAATCCGCGCGCTGAACCATCCGCCGGCGATTCTGGTGTTGTCGATGCACGACGAAGCGCAGATGGCCGCCCGGGCGCTGAAGGTCGGCGCCGCCGGGTATGCGACCAAGGACAGCGATCCGGCGCTGCTGCTGACGGCGATCCGCAAGGTCGCGGCCGGCGGGCGCTACATCGACCCGGAGCTGGCCGACCGCATGGTCTTCGAGGTCGGCCTGACCGATGCGCGGCCGCTGCATTCGTTGCTGTCCGAGCGCGAGTTCTCGGTGTTCGAACGCCTGGCGCAAGGCGCCAACGTCAACGACATCGCCCAGCAACTGGCCCTGAGCAGCAAGACCATCAGTACCCACAAGGCGCGGCTGATGCAGAAACTCAACATCACCTCACTTGCCGAGCTGGTGAAGTACGCAATGGAACACAAGCTCCTCTGAGCGACATATCCAATAGCGACAGGCGCGTTTGCCCGTAATTGCAGCTTGTAGCTCGAAGCTTGTCGCTGGCGTGCCAAAACGCGCCATCCTTGTAGGGCAATCCCTACCCCCGGCCTTCCATCCGGCTGAGGCGATTCTCTCCTGCGCCCCGATTTGCGTGACTGCGAGCAGCCACTAGGCTTAATCCCACAGCAGTCATCAATAACAAAGGTGTGGGTATGAGCCAGGTCGAATCAAACGCAGGGGCCAGCGATGTGCTGGTCAGCTTTCGTGGAGTGCAGAAGAGCTACGACGGCGAGAACCTGATCGTCAAAGACCTCAACCTGGACATCCGCAAGGGCGAATTCCTCACCTTGCTCGGGCCGTCCGGCTCGGGCAAGACCACCAGCCTGATGATGCTCGCCGGTTTCGAAACCCCGACCGCCGGTGAAATCCTTCTGGCCGGGCGGGCGATCAACAACGTGCCGCCGCACAAGCGCGACATCGGCATGGTGTTCCAGAACTACGCGCTGTTCCCGCACATGACCGTTGCCGAAAACCTCGCGTTTCCGCTGACCGTGCGTGGCCTGAACAAGAGCGACGTCAGCGACAAGGTCAAGAAAGTCCTGAGCATGGTCCAGCTCGACGCGTTCGCATCGCGTTACCCGGCGCAATTGTCCGGCGGTCAGCAACAACGTGTGGCTTTGGCCCGCGCGCTGGTGTTCGAGCCGCAACTGGTGCTGATGGACGAACCTCTTGGCGCTCTCGATAAACAGCTGCGTGAACACATGCAGATGGAAATCAAACACCTGCACCAGCGTCTCGGCGTGACTGTGGTCTACGTGACCCACGACCAGGGCGAAGCCCTGACCATGTCCGACCGCGTGGCCGTGTTCCACCAGGGCGAGATCCAGCAGATCGCCCCGCCGCGCACCCTCTACGAAGAACCGAAAAACACCTTCGTCGCCAACTTCATCGGCGAGAACAACCGCCTCAACGGTCGCCTGCTCAGCCAGAACGGCGAGCGCTGCGTGGTCGAGCTAGGGCGTGGGGAAAAGGTCGAGGCGCTGGCAGTCAACATCGGCCAGACCGGCGAACCGGTCACCCTGTCGATTCGCCCTGAGCGCGTCAGTCTCAACGGTTCGAGCGACCAATGCGTCAACCGCTTCTCCGGGCGGGTGGCCGAATTCATCTATCTGGGCGACCACGTCCGGGTGCGCCTGGAAGTCTGCGGCAAGACCGACTTCTTCGTGAAACAACCGATTGCCGAGCTCGATCCAGCGCTCGCGGTCGGTGACGTGGTTCCGCTTGGCTGGCAGGTCGAGCACGTCCGCGCGCTCGATCCTCTTCTAGAGGCGCACTAAAACGCCCCGCAATACCAACACCAACCCTGCACGTGGAGAGAACAATAAATGTTGAGATCCCTGAAGTTCACAGCCCTGACCCTGGGCCTGATGGGTGCGGCAAGCGCAATGGCCGCTGGACCGGATCTGACCGTGGTGTCGTTTGGCGGGGCGAACAAGGCGGCGCAAGTCAAAGCCTTCTACGCACCGTGGGAAGCAGCGGGCAACGGCAAGATCGTCGCCGGCGAGTACAACGGTGAGATGGCCAAGGTCAAAGCCATGGTCGACACCAAGAGCGTGTCCTGGGATCTGGTAGAGGTTGAATCGCCGGAACTGTCCCGCGGCTGCGACGAAGACATGTTCGAGCAACTGGATCCTGCGCTGTTCGGCAAAGCCGAAGACTACGTCAAAGGCGCGATCCAGCCTTGCGGCGTGGGCTTCTTCGTATGGTCGACCGTGCTGGCCTACAACGCCGACAAGCTGAAAACCGCACCGACCAGCTGGGCGGATTTCTGGGACACGAAAAAATTCCCGGGCAAGCGCGGCCTGCGCAAAGGCGCCAAGTACACCCTTGAATTCGCACTGATGGCCGACGGCGTTGCGCCGAAAGACGTCTACAAGGAACTCGCCAGCAAGAACGGCCAGGACCGCGCATTCAAGAAACTGGATGAGCTGAAACCGAACATCCAGTGGTGGGAAGCCGGCGCACAGCCGCCGCAATACCTCGCCTCCGGTGACGTGGTCATGAGCTCGGCCTACAACGGTCGTATCGCTGCCGTGCAGAAAGAATCCAACCTGAAAGTGGTGTGGAACGGCGGTATCTACGACTTCGATGCGTGGGCCATCCCGAAAGGTCTGGACGCCAAGCGCGCCGAAGCGGCGAAGAAATTCATCGCGTTCTCGGTGCAGCCGCAACAGCAGAAGACCTACTCGGAAAACATCGCCTACGGCCCGGCCAACTCTCAGGCAGTGCCGTTGCTGGACAAGGCAATCCTGAAAGATATGCCGACCACCCCGGAAAACATCGCCAACCAGGTGCAAATCGACGTCAGCTTCTGGGCTGACAACGGCGAGCAACTGGAGCAGCGCTTCAATTCCTGGGCTGCGAAGTAAGCAGAAGGCTCGCCCTTCTGTGGGAGCGGGCATGCTCGCGAAAGCGTCAGTACATTCAACATTGATGTCGACTGACACGCCGCCTTCGCGAGCAAGCCCGCTCCCACATTTGGATTTGTATGCATCAATCGATCGAGGTGGTTCGCCACCTCTGTAACGATCAAAGATTTGCGGAGTACGTCATGGCCATCGCCGTTCCCCTGAACGAGGGCAACAGCCCCACCTTGAAGCAGCGGCTCAAGCACGCCGAGCGGGTCAACCGCTGGAAGGCCCAGGCGCTGATCGCGCCGCTGGTGCTGTTTCTGTTGCTGGTGTTCCTGGTGCCGATCGTGGCGCTGCTCTATAAAAGTGTCGGCAACCCGGAAGTGGTCGGCGGCATGCCGCGCACCGTGACCGCGATTGCTGCGTGGGACGGCCGCGGCCTGCCTGCAGAACCGGTCTACAAAGCCGCCAGCGAAGACCTCGCCGAAGCGCGCAAAAACCAGACCCTGGGCGATCTGTCCAAGCGCCTGAACATGGAGTTGGCCGGCTATCGCAGCCTGCTGACCAAAACCGCCCGTTCGCTGCCATTCGCCAGCGAACCGGCCTCTTATAAAGAAGCGCTGGAAGGCCTCGACGAACGTTGGGGCGATCCGGCCTACTGGCAAGCGGTGAAGCGCAACACCAGCAGCATCACCCCGTTTTATCTGTTGGCGGCGGTGGATCACCGCATCGACGACCTCGGCGAAATTGCCCCGGCGACCCCGGATCAGGCGATCTACCTCGACATCTTCGCCCGGACCTTCTGGATGGGCCTGATCATCACCGTGATCTGTCTGGTGCTGGCCTATCCGCTGGCGTACCTGCTGGCCAATCTGCCGTCGCGTCAAAGCAATCTGTTGATGATTCTGGTGCTGCTGCCGTTCTGGACTTCGATCCTGGTGCGGGTCGCGGCGTGGATCGTGTTGCTGCAATCCGGCGGATTGATCAACAGCGCGTTGATGGCGATGGGCATCATCGATAAACCGCTGGAACTGGTGTTCAACCGCACCGGGGTCTACATCTCGATGGTGCACATCCTGCTGCCGTTCATGATCCTGCCGATCTACAGCGTGATGAAAGGCATCTCGCCGACCTACATGCGTGCCGCGATTTCCCTCGGCTGCCATCCGTTCGCCAGTTTCTGGCGGGTGTACTTCCCGCAGACTTACGCCGGCGTCGGCGCCGGCTGCCTGTTGGTGTTCATCCTCGCCATCGGCTACTACATCACTCCGGCGCTGCTCGGCAGCCCGAACGATCAGATGGTCAGCTACTTCGTCGCGTTCTACACCAACACCAGCATCAACTGGGGCATGGCGACTGCGCTCGGCGGGCTGTTGCTGCTGGCGACCGTGGTGCTTTATCTGATCTACAGCTGGCTGGTGGGCGCCAGTCGCCTGCGCCTGAGCTAAGGGGAATTTGAAATGCTGAGTCCTTATATGTCGCCCGTCGAGCGGGTGTGGTTCTACAGCTTGCGGATCCTCTGCGGCTTGATCCTGTTGTTCCTGATCCTGCCGGTGCTGGTGATCGTGCCGCTGTCGTTCAACTCGGGCAGTTTCCTGGTGTACCCGCTGCAGGGCTTTTCGCTGCACTGGTATCAGGACTTCTTCGCTTCGGCGGAATGGATGCGCTCGCTGAAGAACAGCATCATTGTCGCCCCGGCCGCGACCGTGCTGGCGATGGTGTTCGGCACGCTCGCTGCCATCGGCCTGACCCGTGGCGACTTCCCCGGCAAGGCGCTGGTGATGGCGCTGGTGATTTCGCCGATGGTGGTGCCGGTGGTGATCATCGGCGTGGCCAGTTATCTGTTCTTCGCGCCGCTGGGCCTGGGCAACAGTTTCTTCTCGCTGATCGTGGTGCACGCGGTGCTGGGTGTGCCGTTCGTGATCATCACGGTGTCGGCGACCTTGCAGGGTTTTAATCACAACCTGGTGCGGGCGGCGGCCAGCCTTGGCGCCTCGCCGCTGGTGACATTCCGTCGGGTGACCTTGCCGTTGATTGCGCCGGGGGTGATTTCCGGTGCGCTGTTTGCCTTTGCGACCTCGTTCGATGAAGTGGTGGTGACGCTGTTCCTTGCAGGTCCCGAGCAGGCGACGTTGCCTCGGCAGATGTTCAGCGGGATACGCGAGAACCTGAGTCCGACGATTGCGGCGGCTGCCACTTTGCTGATTGCCTTCTCGGTGATTCTGTTGCTGACGCTGGAGTGGTTGCGTGGGCGGAGTGAGAAGCTGCGTACTGCTCAGGTTTAGTGTTCGGCTTGAGATCGTTACCCCCTCACCCCAACCCTCTCCCCCAAGGGGGCGAGGGGAAAGGGAGCAGATATTCGTGCAGTTCAGAATCTGTGTTCGACTTGGGGACGGGAGCTGATCTACACGCTTTTCAAAACCTGAGTTCGACTCGGTAATTCAGGTCGGTGTATAGCGAAAACTCACCACGGTCAGTCCCCTCTCCCCCCGGGAGAGGGTTAGGGTGAGGGCGCTCTTGATCTTGCCTCCGTCATTCACAACCTGAATACCAGACAACCCGAATTCCCCAGCTACGCTTGTGCTCAGCTCCCACATCTATAAGAGGCTGCGCACGATGAGTCTTTCCTCGTTCAAGATCGCTCACAAACTGATCACCGGCGCCGGGGCCATCGAGCAACTGGCGGCCGAGCTCACGCGGCTGGATATCGATAACCCGCTGATCGTCACCGACGCCGCGCTGGTCAAGTCCGGCACGGTGGAGCTGGCACTGGCGCAGATCGGTGAGCGCGAGTACGAAATCTTCGACCGGGTGCTGCCGGATCCGGAAATCGCCATCGTCGAGGATTGCATGCGCGTCTATCGCGAAGGCGGGCATGACGGGCTGATCGGGCTCGGCGGCGGCAGTGCGATCGACATCGCCAAGAGTGTTGCCGCCTATGCCGGTTATCACGGTGCGCTGGAAGATCTGTTCGGCGTCGATCAGGTGCCGCGCAAGGGCCCGCCGCTGATCGCCATCCCGACCACGGCCGGCACCGGTTCCGAGGTGACCAACGTGGCGATTCTTTCGGACAAGGTCGCGCAACTGAAGAAAGGCATCGTCAGCGACTACCTGTTGCCCGACGTGGCGCTGGTGAGCCCACAGATGACCCTGACCTGTCCGCGCAGTGTCACCGCCGCCAGTGGCGTCGATGCGCTGGTGCATGCCATCGAGTCCTATCTGTCGCTGAATGCCTCGCCGATCACCGATTCGCTGGCCATCGGCGCGATCAAGTTGATCGCCCGGTCATTGCCCAAGGCTTACGCCAATCCCTCCAACCTGCAAGCCCGGGAAGACATGGCCACCGCCAGCCTGATGGCCGGCATGGCGTTCGGCAATGCCGGGGTCGGCGCGGTGCATGCGCTGGCGTATCCGCTGGGCGGGCGTTTCAACATCGCCCACGGCGTCAGCAATGCGTTGCTGCTGCCGTATGTCATGACCTGGAACAAGATGGCCTGCGTCGAACGGATGCAGGATATCGCCGAAGCCATGGGGGTGAAGACCGCTCATCTGAGTCTCAATGAAGCCGCCGACAGCGCTGTCGCGGCGATGACCGAACTGTGCGCGGCGGTGGAGATTCCGCAGGGTCTGCGCAGTTTCGGTGTGCCCGAAGAAGCGATCCCGGCCATGGCCGTAGAGGCCGCGGGCATCGAGCGCCTGATGCGTAACAACCCGCGCAAGCTCAGTGCTGTCGACATCGAGAAGATCTACCGGGCGGCGTACTGAGAACCGGCCGGCCGCCGGTCATGGCACAACCCAATCATCGCGGTCACGGTGCGCGCGCGGAAACTTGAGGTATACAATGCGCGCCATCGTGATTTAGCTCAGAAAAGGTGCGTCATGCAGCCCTTCGTAATTGCTCCGTCGATTCTCTCCGCCGACTTCGCCCGCCTGGGCGAGGAAGTCGACAACGTTCTGGCCGCCGGTGCCGACTTCGTCCACTTCGATGTCATGGACAACCACTATGTGCCGAACCTGACCATCGGCCCGATGGTCTGCGCCGCGTTGCGCAAGTACGGCGTGACCGCGCCGATCGACGCGCACCTGATGGTCAGCCCAGTGGATCGCATCGTCGGCGACTTCATCGAGGCCGGCGCCACCTACATCACCTTCCACCCGGAAGCCACGCTGCACGTCGATCGTTCCCTGCAACTGATCCGTGAAGGCGGCTGCAAATCCGGCCTGGTGTTCAACCCGGCGACCCCGCTGGACGTGCTCAAGTACGTGATCGACAAGGTCGACATGGTCCTGCTGATGAGCGTCAACCCGGGCTTCGGCGGGCAGAAGTTCATCCCCGGCACCCTCGACAAGCTGCGCGAAGCGCGCGCGATCATCGATGCCTCGGGTCGTGACATCCGCCTGGAAGTCGACGGCGGCGTCAACGTCAACAACATCCGCGAAATCGCTGCCGCCGGCGCCGACACCTTTGTGGCCGGCTCGGCGATCTTCAATGCGCCGAACTATCAGGAAGTCATCGACAAGATGCGTTCCGAACTGGCGCTGGCTCGCCCATGAGCGGTTTTGAGCAGCTGTTCCCGGGGCAACTGCCGCGGTTGGTGATGTTCGATCTGGATGGCACGCTGATCGATTCGGTACCCGACCTGGCGGCGGCGGTGGATAACATGCTGCTCTCCCTCGGGCGCAAGCCTGCCGGTATCGAGTCGGTGCGCGAGTGGGTCGGCAACGGCGCGCCAGTGCTGGTGCGCCGGGCCTTGGCCGGCGGCATCGACCATTCTTCCGTGGATGACGTCGAAGCCGAGCATGCGCTGGAGGTGTTCATGGAAGCCTACGGCGCCAGCCATGAGCTGACCGTGGTCTATCCCGGCGTGCGCGACACCCTGAAATGGCTGCACAAACAGGGCGTGGCCATGGCGCTGATCACCAATAAGCCGGAGCGCTTCGTCGCGCCGCTGCTGGATCAGATGAAGATCGGCCGCTACTTCAAGTGGATCATCGGCGGGGACACTCTGCCGCAGAAGAAGCCTGATCCTGCGGCGCTGTTCTTCGTGATGAAGATGTCCGGCATTCCGGCCTCGCAATCGCTGTTCGTCGGCGATTCGCGCAGCGACGTGCTGGCGGCGAAAGCGGCGGGGGTCAAATGTGTCGGGCTGAGTTATGGCTACAACCATGGCCGGCCGATCGCCGAGGAATCCCCGGCGCTGGTGATCGACGATCTGCGCAAGCTAATTCCCGGTTGCCTGGATACGGCCGCTGAGATAACGTTGCCCGACGCATCTCAATCCCCTTCTGGAAACGCCATCGTGGTGGTCACCCGCAAACTCTGGATGAAAGTCATCAAGGCCCTGGCCCGCTGGCGTTGGCGCGCCTGACTTGTTCCTGGCCGGCCTGCCGGCGCGTTTGCACACCTGACTGATTTGCACCTCACACCACGAGGCACCCTATGATCCGCGAAGAATTCCTGCGTCTGGCCGCTGACGGCTACAACCGCATCCCGTTGGCCTGCGAAACCCTGGCCGACTTCGACACCCCGCTGTCGATCTACCTGAAACTGGCCGACCAGCCCAACTCCTACCTGCTCGAATCGGTGCAGGGCGGCGAGAAATGGGGCCGTTACTCGATCATCGGCCTGCCGTGCCGCACCGTGCTGCGGGTTCACGATCATCACGTCAGCATCACCGTCGATGGCGTCGAGACCGAAAGCCACGACGTCGAAGACCCGCTGGCCTTCGTCGAAACCTTCAAGGCCCGTTACAACGTGCCGACCATTGCCGGTCTGCCGCGCTTCAACGGTGGCTTGGTGGGTTACTTCGGTTACGACTGTGTACGTTATGTAGAGAAGCGCCTCGGCAAATGCCCGAACCCGGATCCGCTGGGCGTGCCGGACATTCTGCTGATGGTCTCCGATGCGGTGGTGGTGTTCGACAACCTCGCCGGCAAGATGCACGCGATCGTGCTGGCCGACCCGGCACAGGCCGATGCCTACGAGCAGGGCCAGGCGCAACTGCAGCAACTGCTGGAAAAACTGCGTCAGCCGATCACCCCGCGCCGTGGCCTGGATTTCAGCAAGCAGCAGGCGGCCGAGCCGGTGTTCCGCTCCAGTTTCACTCAGGACGACTACGAAAAAGCCGTCGACACCATCAAGGAATACATCCTCGCCGGCGACTGCATGCAGGTCGTACCGTCCCAGCGCATGTCGATCGACTTCAAGGCGGCGCCGATCGATCTGTACCGCGCGCTGCGTTGCTTCAACCCGACGCCGTACATGTACTTCTTCAACTTCGGCGATTTCCACGTTGTCGGCAGTTCGCCGGAAGTGCTGGTGCGGGTCGAAGACAACCTGATCACCGTGCGCCCGATTGCCGGCACCCGTCCCCGCGGGGCCACCGAAGAGGCGGATGTGGCGCTGGAAGAAGACCTGCTGTCCGATGACAAGGAGATCGCCGAGCACCTGATGCTGATCGACCTCGGTCGCAACGACACCGGGCGCGTTTCGGAAATCGGTTCGGTGAAGCTCACCGAAAAGATGGTCATCGAGCGTTATTCCAACGTGATGCACATCGTGTCCAACGTGACCGGCCAATTGAAAGCCGGGCTGACGGCGATGGACGCACTGCGGGCAATCCTGCCGGCGGGCACCTTGTCCGGCGCACCGAAGATTCGCGCGATGGAAATCATCGACGAGCTGGAGCCGGTCAAGCGTGGTGTGTACGGCGGGGCGGTTGGCTACTTCGCCTGGAACGGCAACATGGACACCGCGATTGCGATACGCACAGCAGTGATCAAGAACGGCGAACTGCACGTGCAGGCCGGTGGCGGCATCGTCGCCGACTCGGTGCCGGCGCTGGAATGGGAAGAAACCATCAACAAGCGCCGGGCAATGTTCCGTGCCGTTGCGCTGGCGGAGCAAACCCCGGACTGAGTGATTGATGACTCAGCCATAAAAAAACGCGGCGCCTGTGAGGGCGCCGCGTTTTTTATGGCCTGCGAATCAGAAGTCGAGCGCTACGCCGACGTTGATCCCTTGCTGGGTGAAGTCGTCATCCTTGCGGATGTCGTAGCTGGCGCGCAATGCCAGATCCTTGGTGAGGTTGTGGCTCACGCCCAGGTTCAAGCGATTCAGGTTGGTTTGAGGGGCGTAGCCGGCCAGGGTGTAGCGGTTGTTCGGCAGGCTGTTGAGGTTCATCGTCACATTCTGGGTGTCGTCGTTGTACTCGCGCTCATGGGCGAATTCGCCAAACACCTGGGTCTGCGAGGTGATCTGGTACTTGCCCTGGATCCCGAGGCCTAGACGGCGGGAGATGCGCGACTGGTCATCGAACGTCAGCGCGGTGGAGTCGGCGCCGTTTTCCGAGTAACCATCGACTTCAACCTTGGCGAAGTCGGCGCTGACGAACGGTGACAGGTGCCATGGGCTGCTCGCTTCTGGCGCAATGTCGTAACCCACGCGTCCGCTGAAGGCCAGAACATAGCCGTCGGTGTCGCCTTTCTCGCCGCGTTCGTTGACCCCCAGCTGGAATTTGCGTTTGAGGCTGTCGTAATCCAGATGCCCGGCGGTCAAGGCGGCATCACCCCACCAGCGGTTCTGCTGGTACTGGGCGAACGCGGTGCCCAGATAAGTGTTCAGCTTGTAGTCCGAGTCGTTGTCGCCGGCCTCGAGTTTCTGGTTGTAGAAACCAGCCGCCACGCCCACGCGCCACGCGTCGTTGAGACGGTAGCTGCCGCCGATGTTCAGGTTGTAACCGTTGCCGTCGGCGCTGGCGCCGCTGCGCTGGCTGTCGAAATCCTGATGCTGGCCGCCACCGGCGACAATCGCCCTCCATTGGCCAACGGCTTGCCAGTTTTCCCAATCCGCCAGCCACTGGTTGCGCAGTTCATCCTGATGCGAGCGCAGGGTGCCTTGAGCCATTTGCGGCAACAGGGTGGCTTCCCATGGCGCGGCCAGCAGCGAGTAAGCGTAATCGGCAATCAGGCGCTGCCCGGCTTCGGTCGGGTGGACGGCGTCGTTGTAGATCAGCTTGGTCGGGTCCGGGGTGGCGCTGTTGATCCCGTATCGGGCGTTTTCGGTGCAGCCGCTGCCGCTGAAGCAGGTACCGACCAGGTTCTGGTCGGTCGCCAGACCGAACTGTGCCGGATTGGCGAATGCCTCTTTGAGCAGAACCGGAACGTTCAGCGGGATGACGTTGGCATTGACGCTCTGCAACTGGCTGACCAGTTCGGTGTTGAACTGGGCGCTGAGTTGCGAGGTGAAGGCTTGTAGCGGCGAGCCGTTGATGGCCGGTGTCAGGCCGATGTCCGGCAACAGCCAGACCATGATGTAGCGGGCGCCTGCACCCTGCAGCGTGCGTACGCTGTCGACCAGTCGATCGGCTGCAGCATTTGCTTGAGGGAGACTGGTGACGCGGCCCTGAAGGAAGTCGTTGCCGCCCCCGGTCAGGTAATACAGGGCATTCGGGTCGGCACGGAAACCGTTCGACGGCAGATAACCGGCGCGGGTGCGTTCGCCGGTGGCGGACTGGCTGGTGATCGAGTCGAGGATCTGGTCGGTGCGGTAGCCGCCGACGGCCCAGTTGTTGCCATCCGGCAAGCCTTGATCAGGGCGTACGGTAGAAGACGAGGCGGCGGTCTGGTCCGGGGTGAAGCCGAGACGGCCGCCGAGCAATTGGGTGGCGTTGAGGGAGTAGAACTCACCGCTGCCGTCCTGATAGTTCGGGCCCGTGCGGTTGGTGAAGCGTTTGCCCGACCCGGCGGGACCGCCGCTGTCGGTGAAGGTCCCCGCGTCGCTGAGGCTGTCGCCGAAAACCACGAAATTCGAATAAGGATTGGGTGCGGCGTTCGCCTGGGCGCAGGCCATCGCGAGCAGACAACTGGCAAGCGGTACAAACAACGTCTGTTTGATCATGAGCAAGTCCGTTTATTTATTGTTGTAGTGAACGAAACGACAGTACCAAAAACTTCCGGCGTTTTGCCATCGGTCGTCAACCCTCCCATTGTTTTATCCCCCACGGCCCTGGCCATATTGCACGCTCCGCCCAGCTAAGTTACTGTGCCGAAACGTATGAACGAGACCTTCCCCGTGTTGATCACCAGCAAACTTCTGGATCAAGTCATCAAGGCACACGCCCGCTGGCGTTGGCGCGCCTGAATCTTTTCTGCCGGCCCCGCCGGATCTGTATCGCTTTGCCTTCCTTGCCCGTTTGAAATGCCGCTGTGCCGATGCGACCTGCGCGTCCGACAGTGTGCAGCGCCCTGGCAAGTCATCCGAAGGCTGTCTTCAAGTCAGAATTCAAGAGGTTCGAAACGCCATGTTGCTGATGATCGACAACTACGACTCCTTTACTTACAACGTTGTGCAATACCTCGGCGAGCTGGGTGCCGAGGTCAAGGTGGTGCGCAACGACGAACTGACCATCGCCGAAATCGAAGCACTCAACCCTGAGCGGATCGTCGTATCCCCGGGTCCGTGCACGCCGACTGAAGCCGGTATCTCCATCGAAGCCATCAAGCACTTTGCCGGCAAACTGCCGATCCTCGGTGTCTGCCTCGGTCACCAGTCCATTGGCCAGGCTTTTGGCGGCGATGTCGTCCGCGCCCGCCAGGTGATGCACGGTAAGACTAGCCCGGTATTCCACGAGAACAAGGGCGTGTTTGCCGGTCTGAACCGCCCGCTGACCGTCACCCGCTATCATTCCCTGATCGTCAAAAACGAAACGTTGCCCGATTGCCTGGAGCTGACGGCGTGGACCCAGCACGATGACGGCTCGGTCGACGAAATCATGGGCCTGCGTCACAAGACCCTGAACATCGAGGGCGTACAGTTCCACCCGGAATCGATCCTCACCGAGCAGGGCCATGAACTGTTCGCCAACTTCCTCAAACAAACCGGCGGCACGCGCTAAGGACTTTCCATGAATATCAAGACAGCCCTGAGCCGTATCGTCGATCACCTCGACCTCAGCACCGATGAAATGCGCGACGTGATGCGCGAAATCATGACCGGCCAATGCACGGACGCGCAGATCGGCGCGTTCATGATGGCCATGCGCATGAAGAGCGAGAGCATCGACGAGATCGTCGGCGCCGTGTCGGTGATGCGCGAACTGGCGGACAAGGTCGAACTCCAGACCCTCGACCGCGTAGTCGATGTGGTCGGTACCGGCGGTGACGGCGCGAATATTTTCAACGTGTCGACTGCTTCGTCCTTCGTGGTCGCCGCGGCGGGTTGCACCGTGGCCAAGCACGGTAACCGTGCAGTGTCGGGCAAGAGCGGCAGCGCCGATCTTCTGGAGGCCGCCGGCATCTATCTCAACCTGACCCCGGTTCAGGTGGCGCGCTGCATCGATAACGTCGGCATCGGTTTCATGTTTGCCCAGACTCACCACAAAGCCATGAAGTACGCCGCCGGCCCGCGTCGCGATCTCGGCCTGCGCACCCTGTTCAACATGCTTGGCCCGCTTACGAATCCGGCCGGTGTGAAACATCAGGTGGTGGGCGTGTTCACTCCTGCGCTGTGCCGGCCGTTGGCTGAAGTCTTGCAGCGTCTGGGCAGCAAGCACGTGCTGGTGGTGCATTCGAAGGATGGTCTGGACGAGTTCAGTCTGGCGGCGCCGACCTTTGTTGCCGAGCTGAAGGACGATCAGATCACCGAATATTGGGTCGAGCCGGAAGATCTGGGCATGAAGAGCCAGAGCCTGCACGGCCTGTCGGTCGAAGGCCCGGAAGCGTCGCTGGCGCTGATCCGCGATGCACTGGGCAAGCGCAAGACCGAGAACGGTCAGAAGGCTGCCGAAATGATCGTGCTCAATGCCGGTGCGGCGCTGTACGCCGCCGATCTGGCGACAAGTCTGAAAGAGGGCGTGGCGCTGGCCCACGATGCTCTGCACACCGGTCTTGCTCGGGAAAAACTCGAGGAGTTGGGTGCCTTTACCGCGGTATTCAAAGTGGAGAATGAGGGATGAGTGTACCGACGGTTCTGGAAAACATTCTGGCCCGCAAGGTTCAGGAAGTCGCCGAGCGTAGCGCCCGTGTGAGCCTGAGCGAGCTGGAAAGTCTGGCCAAGGCGGCCGATGCACCCCGTGGTTTTGCCCAGGCATTGCTGGCGCAGGCCAAGAAGAAACAACCGGCAGTGATCGCCGAAATCAAGAAGGCGTCGCCGAGCAAGGGCGTGATCCGCGAGAACTTCGTTCCCGCCGACATCGCCAAAAGCTACGAGAAGGGCGGGGCGACCTGCCTGTCGGTGCTGACCGATATCGACTACTTCCAGGGCGCCGATGCCTACCTGCAACAGGCCCGCGCGGCGTGCTCGCTGCCGGTGATCCGCAAGGATTTCATGATCGATCCGTACCAGATTGTCGAAGCCCGTGCCCTGGGCGCCGATTGTGTGCTGCTGATCGTCTCCGCGCTGGATGACGTGAAAATGGCCGAACTGGCGTCGGTGGCCAAAGACGTTGGCCTCGATGTACTGGTGGAAGTGCACGACGGCGATGAGCTGGAGCGCGCGTTGAAAACCCTCGACACGCCGCTGGTCGGGGTCAACAACCGCAACCTGCACACCTTCGACGTCAGCCTGGAAACCACCCTCGACCTGCTGCCGCGCATTCCGCGCGATCGTCTGGTGATCACCGAGAGCGGCATCCTCAACCGTGCCGATGTCGAGCTGATGGAAATCAGCGATGTTTACGCGTTCCTGGTCGGCGAAGCGTTCATGCGCGCCGAAAGCCCGGGCATCGAACTGCAGCGTCTGTTCTTCCCGGAGCGCGGCGTTCCGGTGAGCGGTTCGACCCTCGACTGATTCATTCAGGCCGACTCGACTCATTCGCGGGCAAGCCCGCTCCCACAGGAGAAATGCATTCCTAATGTGGGAGCGGGCTTGCTCGCGAAGAGGCTATAAGATTCACCACAGACTGATCGTCTAACGGACTTCTTTATGACCCCAGTTTCCCTGACCATCGAAGCCGGCCTGCAAGCCGAACAGGATCTGCTGGCCTCGGTCTGTGCTGGTGATGCCGAATTTGGCTTGCTGTTCTGGCAACCCAGTGATCGCGCCTTGGTCATGCCTCGCCGCTTGAACCGCCTCCCCGGATTCGATCACGCCTGCGAAATCTCCGCTGCTGCCGGTTGGCCGGTGCTGTTGCGTGAAACCGGCGGCGAACCTGTTCCGCAATCGGCTTCCACCATCAATATTGCACTGGTCTACGCACCGCCTCGCAGCGAGGGCGATCTGAACCGCATCGAAACCGGTTACCGGCGGCTATGCGATCCGATCTGCGAGTTGCTGGATGAGTTGGGTGGCATGTCGTCGTTGGGTGAAGTCGACGGTGCGTTCTGCGATGGGCGCTTCAACGTCAATCTCGACGGTCGCAAGATGGTCGGCACCGCCCAGCGCTGGCGCCAGAGTCAGGGCGGTCAGCGTCCGGTGGGTCTGGTACACGGTGCGATGCTGGTGGAAGACGAACGTGAGTCGATGGTCGCGGCGGTCAACCGCTTCAACGAAGCGTGTGGTCTGGAGCAGCGGGTACGTGCCACCAGCCACATCGCTCTGCATGAAAAATTCCCGGCGCCCCATGCACTGGCGCGTCTCGATGAGCTCTTTCGATTGATGCTGGCGCAGATCTACGCCGGCTGAGCTTTGGAGCTCAGCGAGTGCCGAAGACCACCATGGTCTTGCCTTTCACATCCACCAGGTTGCGTTCCTCAAGATCCTTGAGCACGCGACCGACCATCTCTCGCGAACAACCGACAATCCGGCCGATTTCCTGACGGGTCACCTTGATCTGCATGCCGTCCGGGTGAGTCATCGCGTCCGGTTGTTTGCACAGCTCCAGCAGGCAGCGAGCGACACGGCCAGTGACGTCGAAGAACGCCAGGTCGCCGACCTTGCGCGTGGTGTTGCGCAGGCGTTGTGCGATTTGTCCGCTGAGGACGTAAAGAATGTCTGGATCCTGTTGCGACAGTTCGCGGAACTTGGTGTAGCTGATTTCCGCGACTTCGCATTCAACCTTGGCCCGCACCCAGGCGCTGCGCTGTTGTTCCTGGCCAGCTTCTTCGAACAGGCCCAGCTCACCGAAGAAGTCCCCGGCATTCAGGTAGGCGATGATCATCTCGCGGCCGTCGTCATCCTCGATCAGGATCGTGACCGAACCGCGGATGATGAAGTACAGCGTGTCGGAACGATCTCCGGCGCAGATGATGTTGCTCTTGGCCGCATGACGCCGGCGCTGGCAATGCATCAGCAGCTTGTCGAGGTTCTTGATTTTGGGTGTGGGGGTAATACCAACCATGGTTGTATCCCGAAAAGACTGCACGGTTATATTTGGTTTTTATATGAGGCGCTGAGGCGGTCGCTACACAGTCTGGCAAGGCGCCAGTGAATTGGCGCCAGCTTACCAGACACTTCGTCGAAATTTCGAGAAATCACCTACGTCAAAGGTGCATTTGTCCTAGGAAGGTGCTCGCTGTCCAAGCGGAGCCCTGTGCTAAGCTGGCGACCCTTTTTTCTACAGTGGAGTCTTGGCGATGAAGGCACGCATCCAATGGGCTGGCGAAGCCATGTTCCTCGGCGAATCCGGCAGCGGTCATGTCGTGGTCATGGACGGTCCGCCGGACGCCGGTGGTCGCAATCTGGGTGTTCGCCCGATGGAGATGCTCCTGCTGGGCGTTGGCGGTTGCAGCAATTTCGACGTGGTCAGCATTCTGAAGAAGTCCCGTCAGGCCGTTGAAAGCTGCGAAGCCTTTCTGGAAGCCGAACGCGCGACTGAAGATCCGAAAGTGTTCACCAAGATCCACATGCACTTCGTGGTCAAGGGCCGGGGCCTGAAAGAAGCCCAGGTCAAACGCGCCATCGAACTGTCTGCCGAGAAGTATTGCTCGGCCTCGATCATGCTTGGCGCCGCCGGTGTAGCGATCACCCACGACTACGAAATCGTCGAACTCGGTTGAAGCGACATTCAACTATCATAAAAGCAGTGCAGACTCTGGCGATCCCCCGCTGACGTCTGCATAATGCGCCACTTTTTTCAGGGCCGTGATCAGTCAACCGACGGGTCATCCGCCTGAACAGATAACCAAAATCGCCATCGCGAAGAGGTGTTAACCGTCCTACGCAGGTGCGTTGTTCGCACTTGACGGGCATGCTTGATCACGCGGCCGTGCCGCATACATAGAGAGTTTTTAACGGTGAAAAGCAAACTCAAGCTCCACGGGTTCAATAACCTGACAAAGACCTTGAGCTTCAACATCTATGACATCTGCTACGCGGAAACCCCGCAAGACCAGCAGGCTTACGTCGAGTACATCAATCAAGAGTACAACGCCGAACGCCTGACGCAGATCCTCACGGAAGTTGTCGAAATCATTGGTGCCAACATTCTGAACATTGCGAGTCAGAACTATGAGCCTCAGGGTGCCAGCGTCACGATTCTGATCTCGGAAGAGCCGGTGACCCCGACCGAAAGCCAGATCGAAGAGTCCCCGGGCCCGTTGCCCGAAATCATCCTGGCCCACCTCGACAAGAGCCACATCACGGTGCACACCTACCCGGAAATCCATCCGGACGCCGGTATCGCGACCTTCCGTGTGGACATCGACGTGTCGACCTGTGGTGTCATTTCACCGCTCAAAGCGCTCAATTTCCTCATTCACCAGTTCGATTCGGACATCGTGACCGTGGATTACCGTGTGCGCGGCTTCACCCGTGACGTTGAAGGCAACAAGCACTTCATCGACCACGAGATCAACTCGATCCAGAACTACCTCTCCGAAGACACCCGCGACGCGTACCAGATGACGGACGTGAACGTGTACCAGGAAAACCTGTTCCACACCAAAATGCTGCTGAAGAACTTCGAACTGGACAACTACCTGTTCGGCGATGCCACCAGCAACCTGTCTTCCGAGCAACGCGCTCAGGTGACCGAGCGTGTGAAACACGAAATGCTGGAAATCTTCTACGCGCGCAATATGCCGAGCTAAGAAATCCGGGCACAAAAAAGGCGACTGCTTTGCGGCAGTCGCCTTTTTTATGGGCGTTTTTCAGATCCGGTAAGTGCTCTTGGTCATCACTTTGGCCAACAGGCTCATGCCGAACTTCACCGGCGCCGGGAAGCGGAAACCGCCGGCCTCGAGTGCACTTTCCGCGTGATGTTCTTCATCGATACGCATCTGTTCCAGAATCGCCCGGGATTTTTCGTCCTCGGCTGGCAATTGCTCCAGATGCTCGTTCAGATGCTTGCACACCTGATGCTCGGTGGCGGCGACGAACCCTAGGCTGACCTTGTCGCTGATCAACCCGGCGACTGCGCCGATGCCGAACGACATGCCATAGAACAGCGGATTGAGCACGCTGGTGTGGCTGCCCAGCTGATGAATGCGCTGTTCACACCAGACCAGGTGATCTATCTCTTCTTCGGCCGCATGCTCCATGGCCTCGCGCACCTGCGGCAACTTGGCGGTCAAGGCCTGGCCCTGATACAGCGCCTGGGCGCAGACTTCGCCGGTGTGGTTGATGCGCATCAGGCCGGCGACGTGGCGGGTGTCTTCATCGCTCATCTGCACATCGGGCTGCACGATCGCTGGCGACGGACGGTACGGCTGGCCGCTGAAGGGCAGCAAGGTACGCATCGCGGCATCGGCTTGCAGCAGAAGGCGATCAATGGGCGAGTAGTGACGTTGGGTAGTCATGCTGACCTCCGGGAAGAATCTCGGCGGCCAGTTTAACCGAATCGGCCGGGGAAGGTTTGCGCTGGGTCATGTGGGAGCAGGGCGCTCCCACCGATCTCTGGGTTCAATCAGCCCGGAGGCCAGTTCATCTGGCGTTGACCGAGCACGTGCATGTGAATGTGGTAGACAGTCTGCCCGCCCTTTTCATTGCAGTTCATCACCACCCGGAAGCCTTCCTCGCAACCCAGCTCCAGCGCCAGACGCTGGGCGGTGAAGAGGATATGCCCGGCCAGTGCCTTGTCGTCTTCGGTCAGGTCGTTGAGGGTGCGCACCGGTTTTTTCGGGATCACCAGAAAATGCACCGGTGCCTGTGGGGCGATATCGTGGAACGCCAGAACCTGGTCGTCCTCGTAGATGATCTTCGCCGGGATTTCCCGGTTGATGATCTTGGTGAACAGAGTATCCACAGCTGTTTTCTCCGTTGTTTGGGCTGGCCTGAGTGTACTCATAGGAGGATTAGCCCGCCCAGTGTTTTGCCGCAGGGCTTTTCAGCGCGGGCAGTAAGCCTTGTTGACCATGCCGACAATCGTGCGATTGAGCCAGCGCGAACCGAGCCGGGGCAGAAAGGCGAACCAGCGGTTTCGGCGTCCGGGGATGATGATCGCGCGGTTTTTCTCCAGGGCGCGCACGGTATACAGCGCGACCTCCTCTGGACTCATCAGCAATTTGCTGGCGTTAAGCTTGTCGTTGTTCAGTTGTGCCGTGCTGAAGAACGCAGTGCGGGTCGGACCGGGGCAGAGCACCGACACCTTGACCGCACATTTCTTCAGTTCCACCCGAAGTGCTTCCGAGAAGTGCAGGACATATGCCTTGCTGGCGTAGTAGGTGCTCATCCACGGCCCGGGGTTGAAGGCCGCCACCGACGCGACATTGAGAATCTGCCCGCCGCCCTGCAACGCCATGCTGTTGCCGATGGCATGGCAGAGGCGGGTGAGGGCGAGGATGTTCACTTCGATCAGATCCTGTTCGGTCATCCAGTCCTGAGCAAGGAACGGGCCGCAAGTGCCGATGCCGGCGCAATTGACCAGCAGATCGATCTGTCGGTCGCCTTCTTCAAGCTCCAGCAGGAAACCGGACAGGCGCAGCGGCTCGCCGAGATCGCAGGCGCGGAACAGCACCTCCACGCCGAAGCGCTGGGTCAGTTCAATTGCAATGCTTTCCAGCTGATCACGCTGGCGGGCCACCAGAATCAGGCTGCGGCCACGGCGCGCCAGGGCTTCGGCCATCGCCAGGCCGATGCCGCTGGAGGCGCCGGTGATCAGAGCGTAACGGGTCATGCAAATCTCCATCGCAACAGCGCCGCGCCGTGGACGCAGGTGTCACGGCGGGGAGCGTTGTTCATTCTTTCGCAGAGTCTACAGGGGCGAGGGCGGCTTCGGCTGCATCGTCTGCCGAATTCGCGGCGGGCTCGACTTCGACATCGACTTCATCGGTGGTGACCGAACCGCTCTCGTAGCTGCTTTCAAGGCTGCTTTCATATTCCTGCTGAATGGCAGTGATCCCGCCCAGCATGCCACCCACAAAGAACAGCCCGATAAACACGATCCACAGCGAGCACAGCACTTTGACTGCCGTGCTGTTCGGCGGAGGCGGTGGGCCATAGCGGTTGGCGCCGGTATTGCCCGGCACGACCATGATCACCAGCGGGAAGAAGCTGCCCACGAATGGCACCAGAGTCAGCAGCCAGAGCCACCCCGACCAGCCGATATCGTGCAGGCGCTGAATGCTGAACAGGATGCCGACGATCGCGAAGCCCAGAAACAGGAAGAAGGCGAGGAGACCGCCGATGATCAGGCCGGTCGTCGAGTCGGCGCTGACCAGGCCGAGGCCGATCAGCGCGAACACGCTGACGATTGGCAGGGTTACAAGGCTCAACACCATCGACCACGCCAGATAACGCAAACGGCCGATCCTGCCTTCAACACCGAACGGCTTCAGCGGAGCGAATGCCGGCAGGTTTTCACCGACGGCGGCGCGAGGGGGCGCATAAGGCGAATCAGGCTCCGTGACGGCAGCGCTTTGCTCGTGGACATCCGACAGATTCAGTTCGATGGGCGTTTCCGTTTCGATCCGGGCATCAATCCCGGTCTTGCCCAGCGCTTGCAGATAAGTCTGCGCATCGCTATGCGAAAGATCACGCTTGAGCGCGACGGTGCGGCCATTGAACAGGCGCTCGATGGCGGCGACATCGCTTTTGAACAGACCGGCCAGGTTGAGCTTGGCCGTGGTGATATCGACGCCGGGCTGGAGCGCGCCGTCGAAAACGATCTTGTAACGGGGTTCGCTCATTGCCGAGGCATCCTTGTCGCGAGATAAATTGAAGGGGCGCAGTCCGTGTGAGACCGGTCAGACAGCGACCGGTCGGGTTTGATTCAGCGCGGCCAGCGTTTCGGCAGTTGCGCTGCGTGCTCCAGGGCCTGGCGGTATTCTGCATCGAGACGCGCCACCAGCTGATCCACGCTTGGAAGATCATCGATCTGGCCTACGCCCTGACCCGCCGACCACACGGTTTTCCAGGCCTTGGCTTCGTCGTTGATCGGCTTGAGCTTGTCGCCGAAATTCACTTCACCCCTGCCTTGCAGGGCTGCCATGTCGAAACCGGCGGCCTCCAGGCTTTGGCGCATGAAGCTGGCCGGTACACCGGACACGGCAGGAGTATGAATGATGTCGGCGGCTTTGGCAGTCAGCAGCATCTCCTTATAGGCGTCAGGCGCATGACTTTCAGTGGTGCCGATAAATCGCGTGCCGAAGTAGGCCAGATCCGCGCCGAGCAGTTGTGCGGCGAGAACCTCATGCCCATGGTTCAAACATCCTGCAAGCAACAGGGTCTTGTCGAAGAACTCGCGAATCTCGGCGATCAGCGAAAACGGACTCCAGGTCCCTGCGTGTCCTCCGGCGCCGGCTGCGACGGCGATCAAACCATCGACCCCTGCCTCGGCGGCTTTCTCGGCGTGGCGGCGGGTCGTCACGTCGTGGAAGACCAGGCCGCCGTAACTGTGTACGGCGTCTACTACTTCCTTCACTGCGCCGAGGCTGGTGATGACGATAGGTACCTTGTGCTCGACGCAGATGTTCAGGTCCGCCTCCAGACGTGGATTGCTCTTGTGAACAATCAGATTCACGGCATAAGGCGCCGGGTTCTCCAGCGTCGCCAGTCCCGCTTCGATCTGCTCCAGCCAGGCCTTGAACCCGCTGCTTTCGCGTTGGTTCAGCGCCGGGAAGCTGCCAACCACGCCGTTGCGGCAGCACGCCAGCACCAGTTCAGGATTGGAAATCAGGAACATCGGCGCTACCACCACAGGCAGACGCAGACGTTGTTCGAGCAGAGCGGGCAGCGACATCGGAAGTACCCCGGAAAGTTGTATTTGTTGAAGTTAGAACGGCTTGACCACGACCAGAATTACGATAGCCAGCAATATCAGAACCGGCACTTCATTGAACCAGCGATAAAAGACATGGCTGCGGGTGTTCTCGCCACGGGCAAAACGTTTTACCTGCGCGCCGCACATGTGGTGGTAACCGATCAACAGCACGACCAGGGTCAGTTTGGCGTGGATCCAGCCACCGCTGCTGAAGATGCCAGGGTTCAGGTAGATCAGCCAGCCGCCGAAGATCAGCGCGGCGATCATCGCCGGGCCCATGATGCCGCGATACAGCTTGCGCTCCATGATGCTGAAGCGTTCCTTGCTGATCGTGTCTTCACTTTGCGCGTGATAAACGAACAGTCGCGGAAGATAGAAGAGACCGGCAAACCAGCACACGATGCTGACGATATGAAGCGCTTTGATCCACAGATAGAGCATTTTTGGTTATTCCCTAATTCACGGTAGGCCGGATAGTAGAGGCTAGAGCGTCCGCACGTCACCTTGACGGTTGTCGCAGGGGCGCGCGGCCCCTATTATCGACGGCTTTCCAGTGGGTTCGTTGAGGGCAGGTTTATGGTCAAGGTCGGTATCGTCGGCGGCACGGGTTACACCGGTGTCGAACTGCTGCGTCTGTTGGCACAGCATCCGCAGGCAGAAGTGGTAGTGATCACTTCCCGATCCGAGGCCGGTCTGGCCGTGGCTGATATGTACCCGAACCTGCGCGGTCACTACGACGGTCTGGCATTCAGCGTACCGGACATCAAGACCCTGGGCGCTTGCGACGTGGTGTTCTTCGCTACTCCGCACGGTGTGGCCCATGCACTGGCCGGCGAACTGCTGGCGGCCGGCACCAAGGTTATCGACCTGTCGGCAGACTTCCGTCTGCAGGACGCCGATGAGTGGGCCAAGTGGTACGGCCAGCCGCACGGCGCCCCGGAGTTGCTGGACGAGGCGGTTTACGGCTTGCCGGAAGTCAATCGTGAGCAAATCAAGAAAGCGCGCCTGATTGCGGTGCCGGGTTGCTATCCGACCGCAACGCAGCTGGGTTTCCTGCCGTTGCTTGAGGCGGGCATTGCCGATGCTTCGCACCTGATCGCCGACTGCAAGTCCGGTGTCAGCGGTGCCGGTCGTGGCGCTGCCGTAGGCTCGCTGTACTCCGAGACGTCGGAAAGCATGAAGGCCTATGCGGTGAAAGGTCACCGTCATTTGCCAGAAATTCGTCAGGGGCTGCGTCGTGCGGCGGGCAAGGATGTCGGTCTGACATTCGTGCCGCACCTGACGCCGATGATCCGTGGCATTCACTCCACGCTCTACGCGACCGTGGTGGATCGCTCGGTGGATCTGCAAGCGCTGTTCGAGAAGCGTTATGCCAATGAACCGTTTGTCGATGTGATGCCGGCCGGCAGCCATCCGGAAACCCGCAGCGTGCGTGGCGCGAATGTCTGCCGCATTGCCGTTCACCGTCCGCAGGATGGCGATCTGGTGGTGGTGCTTTCTGTGATCGACAATCTGGTCAAAGGTGCGTCGGGTCAGGCGGTGCAGAACATGAACATCCTGTTCGGGCTGGATGAGCGTTTTGGTCTGTCCCACGCAGGCATGCTGCCGTAACGACTGATCTTGCTTGGTAAAAAGGCCCGTTTGACGGGCCTTTTTGCATTCTGGTCGGTTGATCAGGTTTATTGATATACCGTAACAATAGTTGACCGATTTTCTAGGACAAGCGGATAATGCGCGTCATCACGCATTATGGCGGCGTAACGCCGGGAGATAGTCAGCATGAGCGTCGAATCCTTCACCCCCACGGCTTTGCAATTCACTCAAGGTGCCGCGCACAAGGTGAAGAGCCTGGTCGATGAAGAGGGGAATGATCGCTTGAAGCTGCGCGTATTTGTTACGGGCGGCGGTTGTTCAGGGTTTCAGTACGGCTTCACCTTCGATGAGGATGTGGCCGAGGACGACACCATCGTCGAGCGCGAAGGTGTGAGTCTGGTGGTCGATCCGATGAGCTTCCAGTACCTGGCAGGTGCCGAGGTGGATTATCAGGAAGGTCTGGAAGGTTCGCGTTTCGTGATCAAGAACCCGAATGCCACGACCACTTGTGGTTGCGGCTCCTCGTTCTCGATCTGATAGCGTTTCACCGAACACAATAAAACGCCGCAGAACCTCACGGTTCTGCGGCGTTTTGTTATCTGCGATTTGTCAGTTGGGGTAGATGGCGCCGAGCACGCGCAGGCCTTTGGCGCCGGTGACGCTCGGGCGATTGGCGGCGATCCCTTCCAGACAGCAGTGGGCCAGCCAGGCGAAGGCCATGGCCTCGACCCAGTCCGGATCGACGCCGTGGGTCGCGGTGCTGGCGACTTTTGCGTTGGGGAGCAGATCGGCCAAGCGCTTCATCAGTGTGGCGTTGTGGGCGCCGCCCCCGCAGACCAGGAGTTCTTCTGTATTCGATTGAGCGCTTTGGAGCGATTCGACGATGGTCAGCGCCGTCAGTTCGAGCAGTGTCGCCTGTACGTTTTCGGGTGCGAAACCTGGCAAGCGTGACAGTTGCTGCTCCAGCCATGGCAGGTTGAAGACTTCGCGGCCGGTGCTCTTCGGGCCTTGGGTCACGAAAAACGGATCGCTGAGCAGGGCTTTCAGCAGGGTGGGCTCAACCTTGCCGCCGGCAGCCCACTGCCCGTTACGGTCATAGTTCTCGCCCCGCTGCTGATGAATCCAGGCATCCATCAGCACATTCCCAGGGCCGCAGTCGAAACCGGCTACAGGTTTGTTCGGCTCAATCAGACTGAGATTGCTGAAACCGCCGACATTCAAGACCGCGCGGTTGCCGGTACGCTCTTCGAATAACGCTTCATGGAAGGCAGGAACCAGCGGCGCGCCCTGACCGCCGGCAGCCACATCGCGGCTGCGGAAATCACTGACGACTGTAATGCCGGTCAGTTCGGTCAGCAGGGCAGGGTTGCCGATCTGCACAGTGAAACCGCGTGCAGGTTCGTGGCGAATGGTCTGGCCGTGGCTCCCGATCGCGCGAATGGCTTCAGGCTTGAGTTGTTGCTGTTCGAGGAGGGTATGGATCCCTTGCGCGGCGAGCTTCACCCAATTTTGCTGGGCAATCGCCGAGCGGGCGATCTCGTCGAAGCCGCTGGCGCACAAGCCAAGCAGCTCGGCGCGCAGCGTCTCTGGCATGGGGATGTAGTGCGTGGCGACCAGATTGATCGCCGATGATTGCTCGATCAGGGCGATGTCCAGCCCGTCGAGACTGGTGCCGGACATCACGCCGATATACAGAGCCATGGCTTAACGTTTGCTCGAAGCCAGCATGGTGGCCTTTTCCTGGTCCATGCGAGCCATCAACGGCTGGCTCTGCGCCAGGAAGCGAGCGCGTTCGGATTTGGCGATCGGGTCGGCCATCGGCAGCTTCTGGCCCAATGGATCGACGTGAACGCCGTTGACCTGGAACTCATAGTGCAGGTGCGGTCCGGTGGACAGGCCGGTGGTGCCGATATAGCCGATCACCTGGCCCTGTTTGACGGTGCCGCCGGTCTTCACGCCCTTGGCGAAGCCCTGCATGTGGCCATACAGCGTACGGTAGGTGTTGCCGTGCTGGATGATCACGGTGTTGCCGTAACCGCCGCGACGGCCGGCCAGCAGCACTTTGCCGTCGCCGGCAGCCTTGATCGGCGTACCGCGCGGGGCCGCGTAGTCGACGCCTTTGTGAGCGCGGATCTTGTTGAGGATCGGGTGCTTGCGGCCCATGGAGAATTTCGAGCTGATGCGGGCGAAGTCCACCGGTGTACGGATGAACGCCTTGCGCATGCTGTTGCCATCGGCGGTGTAGTAGCTGCTGTTGCCCTGCTTGTTGGTGTAACGCACCGCGGTGTAAGTCTTGCCGCGATTGGTAAAGCGGGCGGACAGGATCGGACCGTTGCCAACGGCTTTGCCGTTGACCACTTTCTGTTCATAGATCACATCGAACTCGTCACCCTGGCGGATATCCTGGGCGAAGTCGACGTCGTAGCCGAATACGCTGGCCATGTCCATGGTCAGGCTGTGGGACAGTCCTGCGCGGGCGGCGGACTGCGACAGCGAGCTGTTGATCACGCCGTGTACATAAGCAGTGCGGACGGTCGGTTTGGCGGTAACCCGGTTGAACGCATAACCCTTGTCGTTCTTGGTCAGGGTGATGGTTTCAACGTCGCTGACCTTGCTGTGCAGGTTGGTCAGCTGGCCTTGTGGATTCAATTCGAATTCGAGTTTCTGGCCATGTTTGAGCTGACTGAATTGCTTGGCTTGTTTATCGCTGGCCAGCACTTCGTGGACGGTCGCGGCCGGGAGGCCGACTTTCTCGAACAGTGTAGAAAGTGTATCGCCCTTTGAGACGATCACTTCCCTGTGATTTGGAGCCTTCTTTTCTTCGACGACCGGTGTCGGCGTTGGTGCGGCCTGAGCGGTTTCCTGAGTCTCTTCGGCGTTGTTTTCGATCTGCGCGAAAGGGGAAGCTACGGACTCATTTGTGGCTTGAGCTGCGTCGGCAGCGTCTTGATCTTGTGTCAGTTGTTCAGCAGGACTCTCCAGTTCAAGGCTCAGCGTTGTCTTTTTGGCTTCAACATCACTGGATGGAAACACCAGGAGCGCCAGACTGAGAAGGGCGGCGATCCCACTTGCGGCGAGCAGGTGGGTCTTCGGGTAAAGCGGTGGCGCTTTAGACGGTTCAGTGGTCATAAGTAATTTGACTTTGAAAAAGATGAATTGGAAAAGATGAATGACATGATGAAGATGAAATAACTGTATAAAATATAACCAAATCATCCCTGAAGCAAGTCTGCGGACGCCCTGTCTGTGGATTGGCGTCCGTGCGCCGGGCAAAACTTGTATTTGGTGCGCGATCTTGTATGGTTGGTTCCCTTTGAATCTGAGCCTTGCGGGTCTGTTATGAAGTCGGTTGAAGAGCAGCTAGCGCTGATTAAACGTGGTGCGGAAGAACTGTTGGTCGAGTCCGAGCTGATCGAAAAGCTCAAGCGTGGCCAGCCGCTGCGAATCAAGGCCGGCTTCGATCCAACTGCGCCGGATCTGCACCTTGGTCACACTGTGCTTATTAATAAGCTGCGCCAGTTCCAGGAGCTGGGGCATCAGGTGATCTTCCTTATTGGTGATTTCACCGGAATGATCGGTGATCCGAGCGGCAAGAGCGCCACGCGTCCTCCGCTGACCCGTGAGCAGGTTCTGGAAAACGCCGAGACCTACAAGACTCAGGTGTTCAAGATTCTTGATCCGGCGAAAACCGAAGTCGCGTTCAACTCCACCTGGATGGATCAGATGGGGCCTGCGGACTTTATTCGTCTGACTTCGCAATACACCGTTGCTCGCATGCTCGAGCGTGACGACTTCGACAAGCGCTACACCACCAATCAGCCGATCGCCATTCACGAGTTTCTCTATCCGCTGGTGCAGGGTTATGACTCTGTCGCGTTGCGCGCTGATGTGGAACTGGGCGGTACCGATCAGAAGTTCAACCTGCTGATGGGGCGTGAGCTGCAGCGTGGTTATGGTCAGGAAGCCCAGTGCATCCTGACGATGCCGTTGCTTGAGGGGCTGGATGGCGTGAAGAAGATGTCCAAGTCGCTGGGCAATTACGTCGGTATCCAGGAAGCTCCGGGTGTCATGTATAGCAAGCTGGTTTCGATTCCTGATGCATTGATGTGGCGCTACTTCGAGTTGCTCAGCTTCCGTTCGATGGATGAGATCAATGCTTTCCGTGCTGATGTAGAGGCGGGAGCTAATCCTCGTGATATCAAGATCAAGTTGGCTGAAGAGATTGTTGCGCGCTTCCACGGTGAGGAGGCTGCGGCCAATGCTCACCGTGGTGCGGGTAATCGTATGAAGGATGGCGAGCTGCCGGATGATCTGCCAGAGGTCGAGCTGACTGCTGCTGAGGATATGCCGATTGCTGCTGTCCTTAATAAAGCGGGTTTGGTGAAGAACTCGGCGGCTGCTCGTGATCTGTTGGCTTCCGGTGGTGTGCGTGTAGATGGCGAGGTGGTTGATCGTTCCTTTATATACGTACTGGGTGCGACGCACGTTTGTCAGGCGGGTAAGAAGGCTTTTGCACGGATTACGCTGAAATCTGAGTAAAGTTGAAATAAGGGGTTGACGGCGAATTCTAGAGGTCTATAATTCGCCCCACTTCCGGCGCAGTCGAAATGGAAAACTCCTTGAGGTTCAATGAGTTAAGCAAGTTTCGAAGGTGGGTCGCTTCAGTTCATCGAAGCCTGGAAGGAGTTGGAAATGCCGGCTGGTTCTGGCGCTTTCAACGGTTCGATCTTCTCGGTCGAAAGCGGAGAAAAAGAGGTGTTGACAGCAGCGTGTAACGCTGTAGAATTCGCCTCCCGCTAACGAGAGATCGGAAGCGCAAGTGGTTGAAGTTGTTGAAGAAATCTTCGAAAGCTTCTGAAAATAATCACTTGACAGCAAATGAGGCTGCTGTAGAATGCGCGCCTCGGTTGAGACGAAAGATCTTAACCAACCGCTCTTTAACAACTGAATCAAGCAATTCGTGTGGGTGCTTGTGGAGTCAGACTGATAGTCAACAAGATTATCAGCATCACAAGTTACTCCGCGAGAAATCAAAGATGTAACCAACGATTGCTGAGCCAAGTTTAGGGTTTCTTAAAAACCCAAAGATGTTTGAACTGAAGAGTTTGATCATGGCTCAGATTGAACGCTGGCGGCAGGCCTAACACATGCAAGTCGAGCGGATGAAGGGAGCTTGCTCCTGAATTCAGCGGCGGACGGGTGAGTAATGCCTAGGAATCTGCCTGGTAGTGGGGGACAACGTTTCGAAAGGAACGCTAATACCGCATACGTCCTACGGGAGAAAGCAGGGGACCTTCGGGCCTTGCGCTATCAGATGAGCCTAGGTCGGATTAGCTAGTTGGTGAGGTAATGGCTCACCAAGGCGACGATCCGTAACTGGTCTGAGAGGATGATCAGTCACACTGGAACTGAGACACGGTCCAGACTCCTACGGGAGGCAGCAGTGGGGAATATTGGACAATGGGCGAAAGCCTGATCCAGCCATGCCGCGTGTGTGAAGAAGGTCTTCGGATTGTAAAGCACTTTAAGTTGGGAGGAAGGGTTGTAGATTAATACTCTGCAATTTTGACGTTACCGACAGAATAAGCACCGGCTAACTCTGTGCCAGCAGCCGCGGTAATACAGAGGGTGCAAGCGTTAATCGGAATTACTGGGCGTAAAGCGCGCGTAGGTGGTTCGTTAAGTTGGATGTGAAATCCCCGGGCTCAACCTGGGAACTGCATCCAAAACTGGCGAGCTAGAGTATGGTAGAGGGTGGTGGAATTTCCTGTGTAGCGGTGAAATGCGTAGATATAGGAAGGAACACCAGTGGCGAAGGCGACCACCTGGACTGATACTGACACTGAGGTGCGAAAGCGTGGGGAGCAAACAGGATTAGATACCCTGGTAGTCCACGCCGTAAACGATGTCAACTAGCCGTTGGGAGCCTTGAGCTCTTAGTGGCGCAGCTAACGCATTAAGTTGACCGCCTGGGGAGTACGGCCGCAAGGTTAAAACTCAAATGAATTGACGGGGGCCCGCACAAGCGGTGGAGCATGTGGTTTAATTCGAAGCAACGCGAAGAACCTTACCAGGCCTTGACATCCAATGAACTTTCCAGAGATGGATTGGTGCCTTCGGGAACATTGAGACAGGTGCTGCATGGCTGTCGTCAGCTCGTGTCGTGAGATGTTGGGTTAAGTCCCGTAACGAGCGCAACCCTTGTCCTTAGTTACCAGCACGTTATGGTGGGCACTCTAAGGAGACTGCCGGTGACAAACCGGAGGAAGGTGGGGATGACGTCAAGTCATCATGGCCCTTACGGCCTGGGCTACACACGTGCTACAATGGTCGGTACAAAGGGTTGCCAAGCCGCGAGGTGGAGCTAATCCCATAAAACCGATCGTAGTCCGGATCGCAGTCTGCAACTCGACTGCGTGAAGTCGGAATCGCTAGTAATCGCGAATCAGAATGTCGCGGTGAATACGTTCCCGGGCCTTGTACACACCGCCCGTCACACCATGGGAGTGGGTTGCACCAGAAGTAGCTAGTCTAACCTTCGGGAGGACGGTTACCACGGTGTGATTCATGACTGGGGTGAAGTCGTAACAAGGTAGCCGTAGGGGAACCTGCGGCTGGATCACCTCCTTAATCGACGACATCAGCTGCTCCATAAGTTCCCACACGAATTGCTTGATTCATTGAAGAAGACGAAAGAAGCAGCCCGAAATTGGGTCTGTAGCTCAGTTGGTTAGAGCGCACCCCTGATAAGGGTGAGGTCGGCAGTTCGAATCTGCCCAGACCCACCAATTTTGTGTGGGAAACGCCTGTAGAAATACGGGGCCATAGCTCAGCTGGGAGAGCGCCTGCCTTGCACGCAGGAGGTCAGCGGTTCGATCCCGCTTGGCTCCACCACTACTGCTTCTGAAGTAAGAGCTTAGAAATGAGCATTCCATCGAGTTGATGGTGAATGTTGATTTCTAGTCTTTGACTGGTTCGTTCTTTAAAAATTTGGGTATGTGATAGAAAGATAGACTGAAAGCCACTTTCACTGGTGGTGATCAGGCTAAGGTAAAATTTGTGAGTTCTCTTAATTGAGAAATTCGAATTTTCGGCGAATGTCGTCTTCACAGTATAACCAGATTGCTTGGGGTTATATGGTCAAGTGAAGAAGCGCATACGGTGGATGCCTTGGCAGTCAGAGGCGATGAAAGACGTGGTAGCCTGCGAAAAGCTTCGGGGAGTCGGCAAACAGACTTTGATCCGGAGATGTCTGAATGGGGGAACCCAGCCATCATAAGATGGTTATCTTGTACTGAATACATAGGTGCAAGAGGCGAACCAGGGGAACTGAAACATCTAAGTACCCTGAGGAAAAGAAATCAACCGAGATTCCCTTAGTAGTGGCGAGCGAACGGGGACTAGCCCTTAAGTGGCTTTGAGATTAGCGGAACGCTCTGGAAAGTGCGGCCATAGTGGGTGATAGCCCTGTACGCGAAAGTCTCTTAGTCATGAAATCGAGTAGGACGGAGCACGAGAAACTTTGTCTGAATATGGGGGGACCATCCTCCAAGGCTAAATACTACTGACTGACCGATAGTGAACTAGTACCGTGAGGGAAAGGCGAAAAGAACCCCGGAGAGGGGAGTGAAATAGATCCTGAAACCGTATGCGTACAAGCAGTGGGAGCAGACTTTGTTCTGTGACTGCGTACCTTTTGTATAATGGGTCAGCGACTTATTTTCAGTGGCGAGCTTAACCGAATAGGGGAGGCGTAGCGAAAGCGAGTCTTAATAGGGCGTCTAGTCGCTGGGAATAGACCCGAAACCGGGCGATCTATCCATGGGCAGGTTGAAGGTTAGGTAACACTGACTGGAGGACCGAACCGACTACCGTTGAAAAGTTAGCGGATGACCTGTGGATCGGAGTGAAAGGCTAATCAAGCTCGGAGATAGCTGGTTCTCCTCGAAAGCTATTTAGGTAGCGCCTCATGTATCACTGTAGGGGGTAGAGCACTGTTTCGGCTAGGGGGTCATCCCGACTTACCAAACCGATGCAAACTCCGAATACCTACAAGTGCCGAGCATGGGAGACACACGGCGGGTGCTAACGTCCGTCGTGAAAAGGGAAACAACCCAGACCGTCAGCTAAGGTCCCAAAGTTATGGTTAAGTGGGAAACGATGTGGGAAGGCTTAGACAGCTAGGAGGTTGGCTTAGAAGCAGCCACCCTTTAAAGAAAGCGTAATAGCTCACTAGTCGAGTCGGCCTGCGCGGAAGATGTAACGGGGCTCAAACCATACACCGAAGCTACGGGTATCACGTAAGTGATGCGGTAGAGGAGCGTTCTGTAAGCCTGTGAAGGTGAGTTGAGAAGCTTGCTGGAGGTATCAGAAGTGCGAATGCTGACATGAGTAACGACAATGGGTGTGAAAAACACCCACGCCGAAAGACCAAGGTTTCCTGCGCAACGTTAATCGACGCAGGGTTAGTCGGTCCCTAAGGCGAGGCTGAAAAGCGTAGTCGATGGAAAACAGGTTAATATTCCTGTACTTCTGGTTATTGCGATGGAGGGACGGAGAAGGCTAGGCCAGCTTGGCGTTGGTTGTCCAAGTTTAAGGTGGTAGGCTGGAATCTTAGGTAAATCCGGGATTCCAAGGCCGAGAGCTGATGACGAGTTGCCTTTAGGCGACGAAGTGGTTGATGCCATGCTTCCAAGAAAAGCTTCTAAGCTTCAGATAACCAGGAACCGTACCCCAAACCGACACAGGTGGTTGGGTAGAGAATACCAAGGCGCTTGAGAGAACTCGGGTGAAGGAACTAGGCAAAATGGCACCGTAACTTCGGGAGAAGGTGCGCCGGTGAGGGTGAAGCACTTGCTGCGTAAGCCCACGCCGGTCGAAGATACCAGGCCGCTGCGACTGTTTATTAAAAACACAGCACTCTGCAAACACGAAAGTGGACGTATAGGGTGTGACGCCTGCCCGGTGCCGGAAGGTTAATTGATGGGGTTAGCTAACGCGAAGCTCTTGATCGAAGCCCCGGTAAACGGCGGCCGTAACTATAACGGTCCTAAGGTAGCGAAATTCCTTGTCGGGTAAGTTCCGACCTGCACGAATGGCGTAACGATGGCGGCGCTGTCTCCACCCGAGACTCAGTGAAATTGAAATCGCTGTGAAGATGCAGTGTATCCGCGGCTAGACGGAAAGACCCCGTGAACCTTTACTATAGCTTTGCACTGGACTTTGAATTTGCTTGTGTAGGATAGGTGGGAGGCTTTGAAGCGTGGACGCCAGTTCGCGTGGAGCCATCCTTGAAATACCACCCTGGCAACTTTGAGGTTCTAACTCAGGTCCGTTATCCGGATCGAGGACAGTGTATGGTGGGTAGTTTGACTGGGGCGGTCTCCTCCTAAAGAGTAACGGAGGAGTACGAAGGTGCGCTCAGACCGGTCGGAAATCGGTCGTAGAGTATAAAGGCAAAAGCGCGCTTGACTGCGAGACAGACACGTCGAGCAGGTACGAAAGTAGGTCTTAGTGATCCGGTGGTTCTGTATGGAAGGGCCATCGCTCAACGGATAAAAGGTACTCCGGGGATAACAGGCTGATACCGCCCAAGAGTTCATATCGACGGCGGTGTTTGGCACCTCGATGTCGGCTCATCACATCCTGGGGCTGAAGCCGGTCCCAAGGGTATGGCTGTTCGCCATTTAAAGTGGTACGCGAGCTGGGTTTAGAACGTCGTGAGACAGTTCGGTCCCTATCTGCCGTGGACGTTTGAGATTTGAGAGGGGCTGCTCCTAGTACGAGAGGACCGGAGTGGACGAACCTCTGGTGTTCCGGTTGTCACGCCAGTGGCATTGCCGGGTAGCTATGTTCGGGAAAGATAACCGCTGAAAGCATCTAAGCGGGAAACTTGCCTCAAGATGAGATCTCACTGGAACCTTGAGTTCCCTGAAGGGCCGTCGAAGACTACGACGTTGATAGGTTGGGTGTGTAAGCGCTGTGAGGCGTTGAGCTAACCAATACTAATTGCCCGTGAGGCTTGACCATATAACACCCAAGCAATCTGATGCTCCTAGTTGAAAAAACGAAAGAGGCCAGATTGCGGTGTGTGAAGACGCAATGAACCGAAAGTTCGATGCTCACAAAACACCGAAAGCTGTCACATACCCAATTTGCTGAAGCGAGGCCATCCGGCCACGACTCAGTACCCGAATTTCTTGACGACCATAGAGCGTTGGAACCACCTGATCCCATCCCGAACTCAGAAGTGAAACGATGCATCGCCGATGGTAGTGTGGGGTTTCCCCATGTGAGAGTAGGTCATCGTCAAGATTAAATTCCGAAACCCCAATTGCGAAAGCAGTTGGGGTTTTGTTTTGCCCGCAGGAAAGTGGTTTTTTGAATTCTATGCAACGGCCCGGTGCATGGCTATTATTCGGGCCTCATTCTGAGGCGAGACCTGCATGCTGACGTTGTTGAATCTCCTGAAGGATGGTCGTTTCCATTCCGGTCAGGCTCTGGGTGCTGCTCTGGGTGTTAGTCGAAGTGCGGTGTGGAAGCAGCTTCAACACCTGGAGGCTGAGCTTGGGTTGTCCATACATAAAGTTCGAGGGCGGGGCTATCAATTGGCCTCGCCATTGACGTTGCTTGACTCACTCAAAATAGAGGAAGGCCTTTCCGGCTGGTCTGTCAGCATCTTCGATTCTGTCGACTCTACTAATGCTGAATCGCTACGCGCGGTGGATGGGGGGCGGGCGGCTCCCTTTCTTGTAATGGCTGAGCGCCAGAGCTCAGGGCGTGGGCGCAGGGGCCGTAAATGGGTGAGCCCTTTTGCTGAAAATCTCTATTACAGCCTCGTGTTGCGCATCGATGGTGGAATGCGTCAGCTTGAGGGGCTGAGTCTTGTTGTCGGGCTCGCTGTCATGCAAGCCTTGCATGCGCTTGGAGTGCCGGGTGCGGGATTGAAGTGGCCCAATGATGTATTGGTCGGGCGAAAAAAGATCGCCGGGATCCTGTTGGAGCTGGTTGGGGATCCTGCTGACGTTTGTCACGTAGTGTTGGGTATAGGCATCAACGTGAATATGCAGGTTACGGATGAAGTCGATCAGCAATGGACTTCAATGCGTTTGGAATCGGGAAATGCGTGTGATCGCAATATTCTGGCGATTGAGCTAAGTAAGCAGCTGCAGCTTTATTTGCAGCGTCACCAATCAGGCGGCTTCACTGCGCTTCAGGCGGAGTGGGAGGCGAGCCACTTGTGGCAAGGGCAGCCGGTTTCTCTCATTGCCGGTGTCAACCAGGTGGATGGTGTGGTGCTGGGAATCGATAATCAAGGCGCGCTTCGGCTGAAGGTAGATGGCGTGGAAAAAGTCTTTAGTGGTGGTGAGCTCAGTTTGAGGTTGCGTGATGATTCTTGAGCTCGATTGTGGAAACAGCTTTATCAAGTGGCGTGTGCTGCACGTTGAGGTGGGCGCCTTGGTCGCGGAAGGTGTGGTCGACTCTGATGGGGCATTGGTTAATAGTCTTCAATCGCTCGAGAAAGTGTCTCTCGATAAATGCCGTCTTGTCAGCGTAAGAACTGAAGATGAGACTAATTTGCTGATTGGCGTGCTCAAGCAGGAGTTCGGCATTTCCGTTGTCTGTGCGGCGCCGGCTCGCGAGATGTCCGGCGTAAAGAATGGTTACGACGATTATGAGCGCCTTGGCCTCGATCGCTGGCTGGCAATGCTTGGTGGTTTTCACCTGGCTAAAGGGGCTTGTCTGGTTCTTGATTTCGGGACGGCGGTGACCGCTGATTTCATCTCGTCGGGAGGTGAGCATCTGGGAGGTTTCATTTGTCCTGGCATGCCACTCATGCGTAATCAGTTGCGTACTCATACTCGAAAAATTCGCTATGGAGATCTCGCCGCGGAGCAGGCATTGATGAGTCGGGCGCCTGGACGCAATACAGCTGAGGCTGTCGAGCGCGGCTGTTCGTTGATGCTCAGAGGGTTCGTGTTGACGCAATTGGAGATAGCACGTGCCTACTGGGGTGATGACTACAGTGTCTTCATTACGGGTGGTGATGCCGAGCTGGTCTCGGAAATAGCGCCTGAGGCTCGGGTTGTTTCCGATTTGGTGTTCGTGGGTTTGGCTATGGCGTGCCCTTTGTCCTGAGGTTTGTATGCGTTGGTTGTTCCTTCTGCTTCTGGTACTCAATGTGTTTTATTACGTCTGGCATCAGCAGGAGGCGCCGCTACGCGCAAAGGATGTCACACCGCTCAGTCTCTATCGTGGCTCGCAACAGGATATTCGCTTGCTGAGTGAGGCTGGTAGTAATGCTTCTCGTGAAAAAAGGACTAGAGAAAAGTCTGATGGGCAATGCCTATATGTAGGTGGTTTGGCGCGCCCTGAGTCCGCCCAGTTATTGGAGCAGCGTTTGACGGAGCTTGGAGCAAAAGCTTTTCCGTCTTCAAAAGAGTCTTCCAGCGGCTCTTACTGGTTCCAGGTCACGCCCGAAACCCAGCGTTTGCTGGGGGATGATCAGTTACAAAACCTTTCCAAGGAATTCAATGAGTTAAAACATAAAATAATGCTGTGCGAGGGGGTTGCACCTGCTGAATAGTTTGCATAGAATGGCGCCCGCTCCACAGCGAAGACCTAAAAAGGTTTCTGTTGCGGGGTGATGTCAACGCAGCTAACCTCAGGTTTTTAAATGAGAAAATGCTTGACAGGGGTTTGGCATAGTATAGAATGCCGGCCTGATTAGGAGGGGTTCCCGAGCGGCCAAAGGGATCAGACTGTAAATCTGACGTCTACGACTTCGAAGGTTCGAATCCTTCTCCCTCCACCAGATTTTAGCGTGAGCTGCAGGCTCCGCGGGTATAGTTTAGTGGTAGAACCTCAGCCTTCCAAGCTGATGATGCGGGTTCGATTCCCGCTACCCGCTCCAGGTTTGCAGGTTGTGCAAAGTGTTACGCTCTTGTAGCTCAGTTGGTAGAGCACACCCTTGGTAAGGGTGAGGTCAGCGGTTCAAATCCGCTCAAGAGCTCCATATAACAAGGCAGATATGAAAATATCTGCCTTTGTTTTAATGGCTCGTGTTGTTTGCTCAATTTCTTCTGTTAGGGGTGATATCGATGGCTAAGGAAAAATTTGATCGTTCCCTGCCGCACGTCAACGTTGGCACCATCGGTCACGTAGACCACGGTAAAACCACGCTGACCGCTGCTCTGACTCGCGTCTGCTCCGAAGTTTTCGGTTCGGCCGTAGTTGAATTCGACAAGATCGACAGCGCTCCAGAAGAAAAAGCTCGCGGTATCACCATCAACACCGCGCACGTTGAGTACAACTCGAACATTCGTCACTACGCTCACGTTGACTGCCCAGGTCACGCTGACTACGTGAAGAACATGATCACTGGTGCTGCGCAGATGGACGGCGCGATCCTGGTTTGCTCGGCCGCTGATGGTCCGATGCCACAAACCCGTGAGCACATCCTGCTGTCCCGTCAGGTAGGCGTTCCGTACATCGTGGTTTTCCTGAACAAGGCTGACCTGGTAGACGACGCTGAACTGCTGGAACTGGTTGAGATGGAAGTTCGCGACCTGCTGTCCACCTACGACTTCCCAGGTGACGACACTCCGATCATCATCGGTTCGGCTCGTATGGCGCTGGAAGGCAAAGACGACAACGAAATGGGCACCACCGCTGTTAAGAAGCTGGTGGAAACTCTGGACAGCTACATTCCAGAGCCAGAGCGTGCTATCGACAAGCCGTTCCTGATGCCAATCGAAGACGTGTTCTCGATCTCGGGTCGCGGTACTGTTGTAACCGGTCGTATCGAGCGCGGTATCGTTCGCGTTCAAGACGCCCTGGAAATCGTTGGTCTGCGTGACACCACCACCACCACCTGCACCGGTGTTGAGATGTTCCGCAAGCTGCTGGACGAAGGTCGTGCTGGCGAGAACTGCGGCGTTCTGCTGCGTGGCACCAAGCGTGACGACGTTGAGCGTGGTCAGGTTCTGGTTAAGCCGGGTTCGGTTAAGCCGCACACCAAGTTCACCGCAGAAGTTTACGTTCTGAGCAAGGAAGAAGGCGGTCGTCACACTCCGTTCTTCAAAGGCTACCGTCCACAGTTCTACTTCCGTACTACTGACGTGACTGGTAACTGCGAGCTGCCAGAAGGCGTTGAAATGGTAATGCCAGGTGACAACATTCAGATGACTGTTACCCTGATCAAAACCATCGCGATGGAAGACGGTCTGCGTTTCGCAATCCGTGAAGGCGGCCGTACCGTTGGTGCTGGTGTTGTAGCAAAGATCATCGAGTAAACAGTTGTAATGTCTTTTTCAGGCCGGCATAATGGTCGGCCTGATTTTGTTTTAGGTCAGTAGCTCAATTGGCAGAGCGACGGTCTCCAAAACCGTAGGTTGGGGGTTCGATTCCCTCCTGACCTGCCAGATTCACTCGGTGTGTCTGGCTTTCTTTTCACAGGATCTTCATAGATGACTCCTAAAGCTGAAGCTCAAGGCTCTCGCTTCGATTTGCTCAAGTGGCTTGTCGTAGTCGCTTTGGTAATTGTTGGCGTTGTCGGCAATCAGTATTACGCTGCTTCGCCGATCCTGTACCGTGTACTCGCATTGCTTGTCATTGCTGCTGTAGCTGCCTTTGTAGGCCTGCAGACTGCCAAGGGCAAGTCTTTCTTTGTACTGGTTAAGGAAGCTCGTACCGAGATTCGTAAAGTCGTATGGCCAACTCGCCAAGAAACCACGCAGACCACGCTGATTGTTGTGGCTGTTGTTCTGGTTATGGCGTTGCTGTTGTGGGGTCTTGACTCCCTGCTCGGCTGGCTTGTTTCCTTGATTGTCGGCTAAGGGTGTCCCGTGGCTAAGCGTTGGTACGTTGTGCATGCTTACTCGGGTTACGAGAAGCATGTCATGCGTTCGTTGATCGAGCGCGTAAAGCTGGCTGGCATGGAAGATGGCTTCGGCGAAATTCTGGTTCCCACTGAAGAAGTGGTTGAAATGCGTAATGGCCAGAAGCGCAAAAGCGAGCGCAAGTTCTTCCCGGGTTATGTGCTGGTTCAGATGGATATGAACGAGGGTACTTGGCACTTGGTCAAGGATACTCCTCGGGTGATGGGTTTTATCGGCGGTACAGCTGATAAGCCAGCGCCAATCACCGATAAAGAAGCTGAGGCGATTCTGCGTCGCGTCGCTGACGGTAGCGACAAGCCGAAGCCTAAGACGCTGTTCGAGCCAGGTGAAACCGTTCGAGTCAATGACGGTCCGTTCGCTGACTTTAACGGTGTTGTTGAAGAAGTTAACTACGAAAAGAGCCGGATCCAAGTGGCGGTGCTCATTTTCGGACGCTCTACTCCGGTAGAGTTGGAGTTCAGTCAGGTCGAAAAGGTCTAGCTGAGCAAGCATCCCAACCCCGCAGCCCTAGGCTGTGGGGTTTTGTCGTCACTGGGATAAACGCGCAAGTAACCGGGGAGCCTTTCGAGGCGTTCGAACCCGTAATTGGAGTGCCTCATGGCCAAGAAGATTACCGCTTACATCAAGCTGCAAGTGAAGGCCGCTCAGGCTAACCCAAGCCCACCTGTTGGTCCTGCTTTGGGTCAGCACGGCGTGAACATCATGGAATTCTGCAAAGCTTTCAACGCCCGTACTCAGGGTCTGGAAGCTGGTCTGCCGACTCCAGTGATCATCACTGTCTACAGCGACCGTAGCTTCACTTTCGAAACCAAATCCACCCCTGCTTCGGTTCTGCTGAAGAAGGCGGCCGGTCTGACCAGCGGTTCCGCTCGTCCGAACACCGTTAAGGTTGGCACTGTTACCCGTGCTCAGCTGGAAGAAATCGCGAAAACCAAAAACGCGGATCTGACTGCAGCTGATATGGATGCAGCCGTGCGCACTATCGCCGGTTCTGCTCGTAGCATGGGCCTTAACGTGGAGGGTGTGTAATGGCTAAGCTGACCAAGCGCCAAAAGGCTATCGCTGAAAAAATCGAAGCGGGCAAGTCCTACAACTTCGAAGAGGCCGCAACTCTGCTGGCTTCGCTGCCAGCTGCCAAATTCGTCGAGTCGTTCGACGTAGCTGTAAACCTGGGCGTAGACCCGCGTAAATCCGACCAGGTCGTTCGTAGCGCTACTGTGCTGCCACACGGCACTGGCAAGACCGTTCGCGTTGCTGTGTTCACCCAGGGTCCAGCTGCTGAGGCCGCTCTGGCTGCCGGCGCTGACCGTGTAGGTATGGATGAGCTGGCTGCCGAAATGAAAGGCGGCGACCTGAACTATGACGTAGTGATCGCGTCCCCGGATGCAATGCGCGTTGTAGGTCAACTGGGTCAGATCCTTGGTCCACGTGGTCTGATGCCTAACCCGAAAGTCGGCACTGTAACTCCAGACGTAGCTACCGCGGTTAAGAACGCCAAGGCTGGTCAGGTTCGTTATCGCACCGACAAAAACGGCATTATCCACACTTCCGTTGGCAAGATCGGCTTCGATGCTGTCAAGCTGAAGGAAAACGTTGAAGCCCTGATCGCTGATCTGAAGCGTATCAAGCCAGCTTCCTCGAAAGGTATCTACGTCAAGCGCGTTACCCTGAGCACCACTATGGGCCCAGGTCTGGTTATCGATCAGAGCTCGCTGGACGCGTAAGACAAAAATTGGCGCAGTTGACTGCGCCAATTGAAAGATTGGGGTCCCTGCCTGGCGGGGGCTATCCAAGACCGTAGGCGACGCAAGTCTTAAACCTCAAGCCTACGCAGATGGTGCTCCCGGTTCCTTACCGAATCAGACACCAAAACGACATTCGGTTTCGATCGAATGAAACGGTAACAAGCAGGAGTTAAACCCGTGGCAATTAATCTCGAAGACAAGAAGGCCATCGTCGCTGAAGTCAACGAGGCTGCCAAAGTCGCTCTGTCCGCTGTCGTGGTTGATGCCCGTGGCGTAACAGTAGGCGCAATGACCGGACTCCGTAAAGAGGCTCGTGAAGCTGGCGTTTACGTACGTGTTGTACGTAACACCCTGCTCAAGCGCGCTGTTGCTGGCACTTCGTACGAAGTGCTGAACGACGCGTTCACCGGCCCGACCCTGATCGCATTCTCCAACGAACACCCGGGCGCTGCTGCTCGTCTGTTCAAGGAATTTGCCAAGGGTCAGGATAAGTTCGAGATCAAGGCAGCTTCGTTCGAGGGCAAGTTCCTCGCAGCGAATGAGATCGACGTGCTGGCAAGCCTGCCAACTCGCGACGAAGCTATTGCGAAACTGATGAGCGTGATTCAAGGCGCTACCAGCAAGCTGGCTCGTACTCTGGCGGCAATTCGCGATCAGAAAGAAGCTGCTGCAGCCTGAGGCTGAGCGTTTCCAATCTCGCGTATTTTTGTTTATTTCGACGGCCGTACAGGCTGTCCACCAAATCAGGAATTGAGTCATGTCTCTGACTAACGAACAAATCATCGAAGCAATCGGCCAGAAAACCGTTCTGGAAGTTGTTGAGCTGATCAAAGCAATGGAAGAAACCTTCGGCGTGACCGCTGCTGTTGCTGCTGCTGGTCCAGCTGCTGCTGCCGCTGTTGTTGAAGAGCAAACCGAGTTCAACGTTGTTCTGGTTGAAGCCGGCGAGAAGAAAGTAAACGTGATCAAGGCAGTTCGTGAACTGACCGGTCTGGGCCTGAAAGAAGCCAAAGAGAAAGTCGACGGCGCTCCTCAGGTTGTAGCTGAAGGCGTTTCGAAAGAAGCTGCTGAAGACGCTAAGAAGAAGCTGGAAGAAGCAGGCGCTAAAGTCGAGCTGAAGTAAGCATCGACTTTGCTCCTCCAGCCCGAGCGTCAAGCGACAGGCTGATGGCTGGTGGCTCTTGCCACCGGCCTTTTTCCGTTATTGGCAGCCGACTGGGTCGGTGTTGATAACGAGCTGTAACCACCCGATGCGGTGGCGCAAACCATGGGGTTTGCACGATTTTCTGGCTGCTCCCGTCGGGAGGGGCCAAACAAGCAGGTGACCAAGCTGGGGAACGCTGATGGCTTACTCATATACTGAGAAAAAACGTATCCGCAAGGACTTTAGCAAGTTGCCGGACGTCATGGATGTGCCTTACCTCCTGGCCATCCAGCTGGATTCGTATCGTGAATTCTTGCAAGCGGGAGCGACTAAAGATCAGTTCCGCGACGTGGGCCTGCATGCGGCCTTCAAATCCGTTTTCCCGATCATCAGCTACTCCGGCAATGCTGCGCTGGAGTACGTCGGTTATCGTCTGGGCGAACCGGCATTTGATGTCAAAGAATGCGTATTGCGCGGTGTAACTTTCGCCGTACCTTTGCGGGTAAAAGTGCGCCTGATCATTTTCGACAAAGAATCGTCGAACAAAGCGATCAAGGACATCAAAGAGCAAGAAGTCTACATGGGTGAAATCCCATTGATGACTGAGAACGGTACCTTCGTAATCAATGGTACCGAGCGTGTTATCGTTTCCCAGCTGCACCGTTCCCCGGGCGTGTTCTTCGACCACGACCGTGGCAAGACGCACAGCTCCGGCAAACTGCTGTACTCCGCGCGCATCATTCCTTACCGCGGTTCGTGGCTGGACTTCGAGTTCGACCCGAAAGACTGCGTATTCGTGCGTATCGACCGTCGTCGCAAGCTGCCGGCCTCGGTACTGTTGCGCGCGCTCGGTTATACCACCGAGGAAGTGCTGGACGCGTTCTACACCACCAACGTATTCCACGTGAAAGGCGAAGGCCTGAGCCTGGAGCTGGTGCCTCAGCGCCTGCGTGGTGAAGTTGCGGTTCTTGATATCCAGGATGACAAAGGCAAGGTGATCGTTGAGCAGGGCCGTCGTATTACTGCCCGCCACATCAACCAGCTGGAAAAAGCCGGGATCAAAGAGTTGGACGTGCCTCTGGACTACGTTCTGGGTCGTACCACCGCCAAGGCCATCGTGCACCCGGCTACCGGTGAGATCCTGGCAGAGTGCAACACCGAGCTGTCGACCGAAATCCTGGCGAAAATCGCCAAGGCCGGCGTCGTACGCATCGAAACTCTGTACACCAACGATATCGACTGCGGTCCGTTCGTCTCCGACACGCTGAAGATCGACTCCACCAGCAACCAATTGGAAGCGCTGGTCGAAATCTATCGCATGATGCGTCCAGGCGAGCCGCCAACCAAAGACGCTGCCGAGACCCTGTTCAACAACCTGTTCTTCAGCCCTGAGCGCTATGACCTGTCTGCGGTCGGCCGGATGAAGTTCAACCGTCGTATCGGTCGCACCGAGATCGAAGGTTCGGGCGTGCTGTGCAAGGAAGACATTGTCGCGGTACTGAAGACTCTGGTCGACATCCGTAACGGTAAAGGCATCGTCGACGACATCGACCACCTGGGTAACCGTCGTGTTCGCTGCGTAGGTGAAATGGCCGAGAACCAGTTCCGCGTTGGCCTGGTGCGTGTTGAGCGTGCGGTCAAAGAGCGTCTGTCGATGGCTGAAAGCGAAGGCCTGATGCCGCAAGACCTGATCAACGCCAAGCCAGTGGCTGCGGCGGTGAAAGAGTTCTTCGGTTCCAGCCAGCTGTCGCAGTTCATGGACCAGAACAACCCGCTGTCCGAGATCACCCACAAGCGTCGTGTCTCTGCACTCGGCCCTGGCGGTCTGACTCGTGAGCGCGCGGGCTTCGAAGTCCGTGACGTACACCCGACTCACTACGGTCGTGTCTGCCCGATTGAAACGCCGGAAGGTCCGAACATCGGTCTGATCAACTCCCTGGCTGCTTACGCTCGCACCAACCAGTACGGCTTCCTCGAGAGCCCGTACCGTGTGGTGAAAGAGGGTGTGGTCACCGACGACATCGTGTTCCTGTCCGCCATTGAAGAAGCCGATCACGTGATCGCGCAGGCTTCGGCGACCATGAACGAGCAGAAAGTCCTGGTCGACGAACTGGTGGCCGTACGTCACCTGAACGAATTCACCGTCAAGGCGCCGGAAGACGTCACCTTGATGGACGTTTCGCCGAAGCAGGTAGTTTCGGTTGCAGCGTCGCTGATTCCGTTCCTCGAGCACGACGACGCCAACCGTGCGTTGATGGGTTCGAACATGCAGCGTCAAGCTGTACCAACCCTGCGTGCTGACAAGCCGCTGGTCGGTACGGGCATGGAGCGTAACGTGGCTCGCGACTCCGGCGTTTGCGTCGTGGCTCGTCGTGGCGGCGTGATCGACTCCGTTGATGCCAGCCGTATCGTGGTTCGTGTTGCTGATGACGAAGTTGAAACTGGCGAAGCTGGTGTCGACATCTACAACCTGACCAAGTACACCCGCTCGAACCAGAACACCTGCATCAACCAGCGTCCGCTGGTGAGCAAAGGTGATCGCGTTCAGCGTAGCGACATCATGGCCGACGGCCCGTCCACCGACATGGGTGAACTGGCTTTGGGTCAGAACATGCGCATCGCGTTCATGGCATGGAACGGCTTCAACTTCGAAGACTCCATCTGCCTGTCCGAGCGTGTGGTTCAGGAAGACCGTTTCACCACGATCCACATTCAGGAACTGACCTGTGTGGCCCGTGACACCAAGCTTGGCCCAGAGGAAATCACTGCGGACATCCCGAACGTGGGTGAGGCTGCACTGAACAAGCTGGACGAAGCCGGTATCGTTTACGTAGGTGCTGAAGTTGGCGCAGGCGACATCCTGGTAGGCAAGGTCACTCCGAAAGGCGAGACTCAGCTGACTCCGGAAGAAAAACTGCTGCGTGCGATCTTCGGTGAAAAAGCCAGCGACGTTAAAGACACCTCCCTGCGCGTGCCAACCGGCACCAAAGGTACTGTCATCGACGTACAGGTCTTCACCCGTGACGGCGTTGAGCGTGATGCTCGTGCACTGTCGATCGAGAAGTCCCAGCTGGACGAGATCCGCAAGGATCTGAACGAAGAGTTCCGCATCGTTGAGGGCGCGACCTTCGAGCGTCTGCGTTCCGCTCTGGTAGGCCACAAGGCTGAAGGCGGCGCGGGCCTGAAGAAAGGTCAGGACATCACCGACGAAGTACTCGACGGTCTTGAGCATGGTCAGTGGTTCAAACTGCGCATGGCTGAAGATGCTCTGAACGAGCAGCTCGAGAAGGCTCAGGCCTACATCGTTGATCGTCGCCGTCTGCTGGACGACAAGTTCGAAGACAAGAAGCGCAAACTGCAGCAGGGCGATGACCTGGCTCCAGGCGTGCTGAAGATCGTCAAGGTTTACCTGGCAATCCGTCGTCGCATCCAGCCGGGCGACAAGATGGCCGGTCGTCACGGTAACAAAGGTGTGGTCTCCGTGATCATGCCGGTTGAAGACATGCCGCACGATGCCAATGGCACCCCGGTCGACGTGGTCCTCAACCCGCTGGGCGTACCTTCGCGTATGAACGTTGGTCAGATCCTTGAAACCCACCTGGGCCTCGCGGCCAAAGGTCTGGGCGAGAAGATCAACCGGATGGTCGAAGAGCAGCGCAAAGTCGCTGAGCTGCGTACCTTCCTGGACGAGATCTACAACCAGATCGGCGGTCGTAACGAAGATCTGGACAGTTTCTCCGATCAGGAAATCCTGGATCTGGCGAAGAACCTGCGTGGCGGCGTTCCAATGGCCACTCCAGTGTTCGACGGTGCCAAGGAAAGCGAAATCAAGGCCATGCTGAAACTGGCAGACCTGCCAGAAAGCGGCCAGATGCAGCTGACTGACGGCCGTACCGGCAACAAGTTCGAGCGTCCAGTTACCGTTGGCTACATGTACATGCTGAAGCTGAACCACTTGGTAGACGACAAGATGCACGCGCGTTCTACCGGTTCGTACAGCCTGGTTACCCAGCAGCCGCTGGGTGGTAAGGCGCAGTTCGGTGGTCAGCGTTTCGGGGAGATGGAGGTCTGGGCACTGGAAGCATACGGTGCTGCTTACACTCTGCAAGAAATGCTCACAGTGAAGTCGGACGATGTGAACGGCCGGACCAAGATGTACAAAAACATCGTGGACGGCGATCACCGTATGGAGCCGGGCATGCCCGAGTCCTTCAACGTGTTGATCAAGGAAATTCGTTCCCTCGGCATCGATATCGATCTGGAAACCGAATAACACGTGACGCGATCGAGAGCGGGGCAGGATTGCCCGCTCTCTGCTCCGCCAGGAGGAAAGGCCTTGAAAGACCTACTGAATTTGCTGAAAAACCAGGGTCAAGTCGAAGAGTTCGACGCCATCCGTATCGGATTGGCCTCGCCTGAGATGATCCGCTCGTGGTCGTTCGGTGAAGTTAAAAAACCGGAAACCATCAACTACCGTACGTTCAAACCTGAGCGTGACGGTCTGTTCTGCGCCAAGATCTTTGGCCCGGTAAAGGATTACGAGTGCCTGTGCGGTAAGTACAAGCGCTTGAAGCACCGTGGTGTGATCTGCGAGAAGTGCGGCGTTGAAGTTGCACTGGCCAAGGTTCGTCGTGAGCGCATGGCGCACATCGAACTGGCTTCGCCGGTTGCCCACATCTGGTTCCTGAAATCGCTGCCGTCCCGTATCGGCCTGCTGATGGACATGACCCTGCGTGATATCGAACGCGTTCTCTACTTCGAGAGCTATGTCGTTATCGATCCGGGCATGACCACTCTTGAAAAAGGTCAGCTGCTGAACGATGAGCAGTACTTCGAAGCGCTGGAAGAGTTCGGTGACGATTTCGACGCCCGCATGGGTGCTGAAGCTGTCCGTGAACTGCTGCACGCTATCGACTTGGAACACGAGATTGGCCGTCTGCGTGAAGAAATTCCGCAAACCAACTCCGAAACCAAGATCAAGAAGCTGTCCAAGCGTCTGAAGTTGATGGAAGCCTTCCAGGGTTCCGGCAACCTGCCAGAGTGGATGGTGCTGACCGTTCTGCCGGTTCTGCCACCAGATCTGCGTCCACTGGTCCCGCTGGATGGCGGTCGTTTCGCGACTTCCGACCTCAACGATCTGTATCGTCGAGTGATCAACCGTAACAACCGTTTGAAGCGCCTGCTGGATCTGTCCGCTCCGGACATCATCGTGCGCAACGAAAAGCGTATGTTGCAGGAAGCTGTCGATGCACTGCTCGACAACGGTCGTCGTGGCCGCGCTATCACAGGTTCCAACAAGCGTCCTCTGAAATCCCTGGCTGACATGATCAAGGGTAAGCAAGGTCGTTTCCGTCAGAACTTGCTCGGTAAGCGTGTTGACTACTCCGGTCGTTCGGTAATTACCGTAGGCCCGACCCTGCGTCTGCACCAGTGCGGTCTGCCGAAGAAGATGGCTCTCGAGCTGTTCAAGCCGTTCATTTTCGGCAAGCTGGAAATGCGTGGTCTGGCGACCACCATCAAAGCGGCCAAGAAAATGGTCGAGCGCGAGCTGCCGGAAGTTTGGGACGTTCTCGCTGAAGTGATTCGCGAACACCCGGTTCTTCTCAACCGTGCACCGACCCTTCACCGTCTGGGTATCCAGGCGTTTGAACCGGTACTGATCGAAGGCAAGGCTATCCAGCTGCACCCTCTGGTCTGCGCCGCGTACAACGCCGACTTCGACGGCGACCAAATGGCCGTGCACGTACCGCTGACGCTGGAAGCCCAGCTGGAAGCGCGTGCGTTGATGATGTCGACCAACAACATTCTGTCGCCAGCCAACGGTGAGCCAATCATCGTTCCGTCGCAGGACGTTGTATTGGGTCTGTACTACATGACTCGTGAAGCGATCAACGCCAAGGGCGAAGGTCGTGTGTTCGCGGATCTGCAGGAAGTTGACCGTGTGTTCCGTGCCGGCGAAGCCGCACTGCACGCCAAGATCAAGGTTCGTATCAACGAAACCGTGAACGATCGTGACGGCAACAGCGTGAACAACACCCGTATTGTCGACACCACTGTCGGCCGTGCGCTGCTGTTCCAGGTTGTGCCGAAAGGTCTGTCGTTCGACGTCGTCAACCTGCCAATGAAGAAAAAGGCGATCTCCAAGCTGATCAACCAGTGCTACCGCGTGGTTGGTCTGAAGGAGACCGTGATCTTCGCTGACCAGTTGATGTACACCGGTTTTGCCTACTCGACCATTTCCGGCGTTTCCATCGGTGTTAACGACTTCGTTATCCCGGATGAAAAAGCCCGCATCATCGGTGCTGCCACCGACGAAGTGAAAGAGATCGAGAGCCAGTACGCCTCCGGCCTGGTAACCCAGGGCGAGAAGTACAACAAAGTGATCGACCTTTGGTCGAAAGCGAACGACGAAGTCTCCAAGGCGATGATGGCCAACCTCTCGAAGGAGAAAGTCATCGACCGTCACGGCGACGAAGTCGAGCAAGAATCGTTCAACTCGATGTACATGATGGCCGACTCGGGTGCGCGGGGTTCCGCAGCACAGATTCGTCAGCTGGCCGGTATGCGTGGTCTGATGGCCAAGCCGGACGGTTCCATCATTGAAACGCCGATTACTGCGAACTTCCGTGAAGGTCTGAGCGTACTCCAGTACTTCATCTCGACTCACGGTGCTCGTAAAGGTCTGGCGGATACCGCGTTGAAGACTGCGAACTCCGGTTACCTGACTCGTCGTCTGGTAGACGTGGCGCAGGATCTGGTCGTGACCGAGATCGATTGCGGCACCGAGCATGGCCTGGTGATGACTCCGCACATTGAAGGCGGTGACGTTGTAGAGCCGCTGGGTGAGCGCGTATTGGGCCGTGTCATTGCCCGCGACGTATTCAAGCCGGGTACCGAGGACGTCATCGTTCCAGCCGGCACTCTGGTAGACGAGAAGTGGGTCGAGTTCATCGAGCTGAACAGCATCGACGAAGTGATCGTGCGTTCGCCGATCAGCTGCGAAACCCGCTACGGCATCTGCGCCAAGTGCTACGGCCGTGACCTGGCTCGTGGTCACCAGGTGAACATCGGTGAGTCGGTCGGCGTAATCGCTGCCCAGTCCATCGGTGAGCCGGGTACCCAGCTGACGATGCGTACGTTCCACATCGGTGGTGCGGCAAGCCGTACTTCCGCAGCCGACAGCGTTCAGGTGAAGAATGGCGGTACCGTCCGTCTGCACAACCTGAAACACGTTGAACGTGTGGACGGCAACCTGGTTGCCGTGTCCCGTTCCGGTGAGCTGGCGATTGCTGACGACTTCGGTCGTGAGCGCGAGCGCTACAAGCTGCCGTACGGTGCTGTGATTTCGGTTAAAGAAGGTGACAAGGTCGACGCTGGCGCCATCGTGGCCAAGTGGGATCCGCACACCCACCCGATCGTTACCGAAATGAAAGGTACCGTGACCTACGTGGGCATGGAAGAAGGCATCACGATCAAGCGTCAGACTGACGAATTGACCGGTATGACCAACATTGAAGTACTTGATCCGAAAGATCGTCCGGCTGCCGGCAAGGACATCCGTCCTGCTGTGAAGATGGTTGACGACAACGGCAAGGATCTGTTGCTGCCAGGCACTGACGTTATCGCTCAGTACTTCCTGCCAGCCAACGCCCTGGTCGGTGTTGCGGACGGTGCGAAGATTGCGATCGGTGATGTTATCGCGCGTATCCCGCAGGAAACTTCGAAGACTCGTGACATCACCGGTGGTCTGCCGCGTGTTGCCGACCTGTTCGAAGCTCGTCGTCCGAAAGAAGCGTCGATTCTGGCTGAAGTCAGCGGCACCATCGCGTTTGGTAAAGAGACCAAGGGCAAGCGCCGTCTGGTCATCACCCCGAACGACGGTAGCGATCCGTACGAAGAGCTGATTCCGAAGTGGCGTCACCTGAACGTGTTCGAAGGCGAACAGGTAAACCGCGGCGAAGTTATCTCCGACGGTCCGAGCGATCCGCACGACATCCTGCGTCTGCTGGGTGTGAGCGCGCTGGCCAAGTACATCGTCAACGAGATCCAAGACGTTTACCGTCTGCAAGGCGTGAAGATCAACGACAAGCACATCGAGACCATCCTGCGTCAGATGCTGCGTAAAGTTGAGATCTCCGAGTCCGGCGACTCCAGCTTCATCAAGGGCGACCAGATGGAACTGACTCACGTTCTGGTAGAGAACGAACGTCTGAACGCGGAAGACAAGTTTGTCTCCAAGTTCACCCGCGTTCTGCTGGGTATCACCAAGGCGTCGTTGTCGACCGAATCGTTCATCTCGGCGGCTTCCTTCCAGGAAACCACCCGCGTACTGACCGAAGCGGCGGTAACCGGCAAGCGCGATTACCTGCGCGGCCTGAAAGAAAACGTGGTTGTGGGTCGTCTGATCCCGGCCGGTACCGGTCTGGCTTATCACAGCGAGCGCAAGCGTCGTCGTGATGCAGACAAGCCGTTGCGCGTTAGCGCCAGTGAAGTGGAAGCTGCACTGACCGAAGCGCTGAACTCGAGCGGTAACTGAGTTCTGCGAAAAATGAGCTGAGGCCCTGATCTAACCGTTCATCGAATCGAGACAATTTGTCGAGGTTCGACGAGCGGGGAGGTCGGGGCCTTGCCTTGACTGGGGACAAGATCCTCTTTAGACTCTTGATCCCCTAAATTTGGCGGGAATCCGTTCCTGCCATTTTGCTTTTCTTGCAAGACAATAGCGTCGCAAGACAACAGTGGAGCTAGTAGATGGCAACTATCAACCAGCTGGTACGTCAGCCGCGTAAGCGTATCGTCGAGAAATCCGACGTGCCTGCGCTGCAGAACTGCCCGCAACGTCGTGGCGTGTGCACCCGTGTGTACACCACTACGCCGAAAAAACCTAACTCGGCACTGCGTAAAGTATGCCGTGTGCGTCTGACCAACGGTTTCGAGGTTTCCTCGTACATCGGTGGTGAAGGCCACAACCTGCAAGAGCACAGCGTGGTACTGATCCGCGGCGGTCGTGTAAAAGACTTGCCAGGTGTTCGTTACCACACCGTTCGCGGCTCCTTGGATACTTCCGGCGTTAAAGGTCGTAACCAGGGTCGTTCGAAGTACGGTACCAAGCGTCCGAAGTAATCGGCCGTTTTGCAGATTTTCATTTTATTGAGTCGATAAGAGTAAGGTCGGGCGCGAATCCTCAAGGATCTGTCCCGAACTAACCTGAAGACCGTTTGAGGGCTTATCAATGCCAAGACGTCGCGTAGCAGCAAAGCGTGAGATTCTGGACGATCCGAAATACGGAAGCCAAATCCTCGCCAAATTCATGAACCACGTTATGGAAAGCGGCAAGAAAGCCGTCGCCGAACGTATCGTTTATGGTGCCCTGGAAACCGTTGCGGCTCGCAAGACCGGCACCGATCCCCTGGAACTCTTCGAAAAAGCACTCGACGCCATCGCTCCGCTGGTCGAAGTGAAGTCGCGCCGCGTTGGCGGTGCTACTTACCAGGTTCCGGTCGAAGTTCGTCCGTCCCGTCGTAACGCTCTGGCAATGCGCTGGTTGGTAGACTTCGCCCGCAAGCGTGGCGAGAAGTCTATGGCTCTGCGCTTGGCTGGCGAGCTGCTGGATGCTGCTGAAGGTAAAGGTGCTGCTGTTAAGAAGCGTGAAGACGTGCACCGTATGGCCGAAGCTAACAAAGCTTTCTCGCACTACCGCTTCTAATTTTAGCTTCACTAATTTTGCGAGGGCTTTATGGCTCGTACTACTCCGATTAGTCGCTACCGTAACATCGGTATCGTCGCTCACGTGGATGCTGGTAAAACCACCACCACCGAGCGCGTCCTTTTTTACACTGGCAAAAGTCACAAAATGGGCGAGGTGCATGACGGCGCCGCGACCACAGACTGGATGGTTCAGGAGCAGGAGCGTGGTATTACCATTACTTCTGCTGCCATTACCGCCTTCTGGAAAGGTTCCGAGAAGCAGTACCCGCACGAGCATCGCTTCAACGTAATCGATACCCCGGGCCACGTAGACTTCACCATTGAAGTAGAACGTTCCCTGCGCGTACTCGACGGCGCTGTCGTTGTGTTCTGCGGTACTTCGGGTGTTGAGCCTCAGTCGGAAACCGTATGGCGTCAAGCCAACAAATACGGCGTTCCACGTCTTGTTTATGTAAACAAGATGGACCGTGCTGGCGCCAACTTCCTGCGCGTGATCGGTCAGATCAAGCAGCGTCTGGGTCACACTCCGGTGCCGATTCAGCTGGCTATCGGTTCGGAAGACAACTTCCAGGGCCAGATCGACCTGATCAACATGCAAGCTGTTTATTGGAACGACTCTGACAAGGGTATGGTTCCGGTTCGCAAGGAAATCCCTGCGGACATGCTCGAGCTGGCCACTGAATGGCGCAGCAATATGGTTGAAGCTGCGGCTGAAGCCAGTGAAGAGCTGATGAACAAGTACCTGGAAGGTGAAGAGCTGTCGATCGCCGAGATCAAGGCTGCTCTGCGTCAGCGTACTATCGCTGGCGAAATCGTTCTGGCTGTTTGCGGTTCGTCCTTCAAGAACAAGGGTGTTCCCCTGGTTCTCGACGCCGTTATCGACTTCCTGCCTGCTCCGACCGACATTCCTGCTATCAAGGGTTCCAACCCTGATAACGAGGAAGAAGAGATGGAGCGTCATGCAAGCGACGACGAGCCGTTCGCGGCTTTGGCGTTCAAGATCGCTACCGACCCATTCGTGGGTACTCTGACCTTCGTCCGCGTTTACTCGGGCGTGTTGAACTCCGGCGACGGCGTGATCAACTCGGTCAAGGGCAAGAAAGAGCGCGTGGGTCGTATGGTGCAAATGCACGCAAACGCCCGTGAAGAGATCAAGGAAGTACGCGCTGGCGACATTGCGGCCCTGATCGGCATGAAGGACGTCACCACTGGTGAAACCCTCTGCAACGCTGACAAGCCAATCATCCTGGTTCGCATGGACTTCCCGGAGCCGGTTATTTCGGTTGCCGTAGAGCCTAAGACCAAGGATGACCAGGAAAAAATGGGTATCGCTCTGGGCAAACTTGCTCAGGAAGACCCGTCTTTCCGCGTTAAAACTGATGAAGAGACTGGTCAAACGATCATCTCCGGCATGGGCGAGCTGCACCTGGACATCCTGGTTGACCGGATGCGCCGTGAGTTCAACGTCGAAGCCAACATCGGCAAGCCACAGGTTTCGTACCGTGAGCGCATCACGAAGAACTGCGAAATCGAAGGCAAGTTCGTTCGTCAGTCCGGCGGTCGTGGCCAGTTCGGTCACTGCTGGATTCGCTTTGCTCCTGCTGACGAAGGTCAGGAAGGTCTGCAATTCCTGAACGAAGTAGTGGGTGGTGTGGTTCCTAAGGAATACATCCCGGCTATCCAGAAGGGTATCGAAGAGCAGATGAAGAACGGCGTTGTTGCCGGCTATCCGCTGATCGGCCTGAAGGCTACCGTGTTCGATGGTTCTTACCACGACGTCGACTCCAACGAGATGGCGTTTAAAGTGGCTGCTTCCATGGCGACCAAGCAACTGGCCCAGAAGGGTGGCGGTGAGTTGCTCGAGCCGATCATGGCGGTAGAGGTTGTTACGCCTGAAGACTATATGGGTGATGTGATGGGCGACCTTAACCGTCGTCGCGGCATGATCCAGGGTATGGAAGACACAGTGTCCGGCAAGGTTATCCGTGCCGAAGTTCCACTGGGTGAGATGTTCGGTTATGCGACCGACGTTCGTTCCATGTCTCAGGGTCGCGCAAGCTACTCTATGGAATTCAAAAAATACGATACGGCTCCGTCGCACATCGTCGAATCCGTTACCAAAAAACAAGGCTGATTCAGCCCCTTTAGGCTAGGAGTTAATTGTCGTGGCTAAAGAAAAATTTGATCGTTCCCTACCGCACGTAAACGTTGGCACCATCGGCCACGTTGACCACGGTAAAACCACTCTGACCGCTGCTCTGACTCGCGTCTGCTCCGAAGTTTTCGGTTCGGCCGTAGTTGAATTCGACAAGATCGACAGCGCTCCAGAAGAAAAAGCTCGCGGTATCACCATCAACACCGCGCACGTTGAGTACAACTCGAACATTCGTCACTACGCTCACGTTGACTGCCCAGGTCACGCTGACTACGTGAAGAACATGATCACTGGTGCTGCGCAGATGGACGGCGCGATCCTGGTTTGCTCGGCCGCTGATGGTCCGATGCCACAAACCCGTGAGCACATCCTGCTGTCCCGTCAGGTAGGCGTTCCGTACATCGTGGTTTTCCTGAACAAGGCTGACCTGGTAGACGACGCTGAACTGCTGGAACTGGTTGAGATGGAAGTTCGCGACCTGCTGTCCACCTACGACTTCCCAGGTGACGACACTCCGATCATCATCGGTTCGGCTCGTATGGCGCTGGAAGGCAAAGACGACAACGAAATGGGCACCACCGCTGTTAAGAAGCTGGTGGAAACTCTGGACAGCTACATTCCAGAGCCAGAGCGTGCTATCGACAAGCCGTTCCTGATGCCAATCGAAGACGTGTTCTCGATCTCGGGTCGCGGTACTGTTGTAACCGGTCGTATCGAGCGCGGTATCGTTCGCGTTCAAGACGCCCTGGAAATCGTTGGTCTGCGTGACACCACCACCACCACCTGCACCGGTGTTGAGATGTTCCGCAAGCTGCTGGACGAAGGTCGTGCTGGCGAGAACTGCGGCGTTCTGCTGCGTGGCACCAAGCGTGACGACGTTGAGCGTGGTCAGGTTCTGGTTAAGCCGGGTTCGGTTAAGCCGCACACCAAGTTCACCGCAGAAGTTTACGTTCTGAGCAAGGAAGAAGGCGGTCGTCACACTCCGTTCTTCAAAGGCTACCGTCCACAGTTCTACTTCCGTACTACTGACGTGACTGGTAACTGCGAGCTGCCAGAAGGCGTTGAAATGGTAATGCCAGGTGACAACATTCAGATGACTGTTACCCTGATCAAAACCATCGCGATGGAAGACGGTCTGCGTTTCGCAATCCGTGAAGGCGGCCGTACCGTTGGTGCTGGCGTCGTAGCTAAAATCATCGAGTGATCTCTTTGTTGAGATAGCTTTGATGAGTTGAAAAAGCCCCCGCTTAGCGGGGGCTTTTTTATTGGGTTGACACCTATCTGGGGCGTCTATAGAATTGCGCCTCCTTTTAACGGGCGTATTGCGCCCGGTGGGAATAGCAGCCGGAGTCTGAAATCCAATGCAAAATCAGCAAATCCGTATCAGGTTGAAGGCTTTTGACCATCGCCTGATCGACCAATCAACCCAGGAAATCGTGGAAACCGCGAAACGTACTGGTGCTCAAGTGCGTGGTCCAATTCCACTGCCTACCCGTAAAGAGCGGTTCACCGTTCTGGTTTCCCCTCACGTCAACAAAGACGCGCGTGACCAGTACGAGATCCGCACTCATAAGCGCGTTCTGGACATTGTCCAGCCAACGGATAAAACCGTTGATGCACTTATGAAGCTTGATCTTGCGGCCGGTGTGGAAGTGCAGATCAGCCTCGGCTAAGACTCGGTCTTGGTCGTGTAACGCTCTGAAATGGGCGGCCATAGCGGGTGAAAGCCCCGTACACTCATGAGGTTTACAACATGACTATTGGTGTAGTCGGTCGTAAAGCGGGTATGACCCGTATTTTCACCGAAGAAGGTGTCTCCATTCCGGTCACGGTCATTGAGATCGAGCCGAATCGCGTCACCCAGTTCAAAACTGAAGAAACCGATGGCTATCGTGCAGTGCAAGTCACTGTCGGCGAGCGTCGTGCTTCCCGTGTTACAGCTGCTCAAGCTGGCCACTTCGCCAAGGCGAACGTTGCCGCTGGTCGTACCGTAATGGAATTCCGTCTTGAAGAAGGCGAGTACCAGGCTGGCGATCTGATCAACGCTGAAATCTTCGCTGCTGGTCAACTGGTTGATGTAACCGGTCAGTCCAAAGGTAAAGGCTTCCAGGGTACGATCAAGCGTTGGAACTTCCGCGGGCAAGATAACACCCACGGTAACTCCGTATCCCACCGCGTCCCAGGCTCTATCGGCCAGTGCCAGACTCCTGGTCGTGTATTCAAGGGCAAAAAAATGTCCGGTCATATGGGCGCTGAGCGCGTGACCGTGCAGTCCCTGGAAGTAGTGCGCGTGGACGCTGAACGCAATCTGTTGTTGGTCAAGGGCGCTGTACCTGGCGCTACTGGCGGCAACCTGGTTGTACGTCCGGCAGCCAAGGCTCGCGGTTAAGGGGAAGCTGACATGCAATTAAATGTAAATGACGCTCAAGCGATCGAAGTTTCCGAACTGACATTTGGCGGCGAGTTCAACGAGACGCTGGTTCACCAAGCAGTCGTGGCCTACATGGCTGGCGGCCGTCAGGGTAGCAAGCAGCAGAAGACCCGTTCCGACGTTCGTGGTGGCGGCAAGCGCCCATGGCGTCAGAAAGGTACTGGCCGTGCTCGTGCCGGTACTATCCGCAGCCCAATCTGGCGCGGCGGCGGCACCACCTTCGCAGCTCGTCCACAGGATCACTCCCAAAAGCTGAACAAGAAGATGTATCGCGCAGCAATGCGTTCCATCCTTGCTGAGCTGGTGCGTACTGATCGTCTGGTCGTGGTTCAGGATTTCGCAGTTGAAACTCCGAAAACCAAAGACCTGCTGGGCAAACTGAACAACATGAGCCTGACCGACGTTCTGATCGTGTCGGACGCTGTTGATCAGAACCTGTACCTGGCTGCTCGCAACCTGCCACACGTAGATGTACGTGACGTGCAAGGTTCCGATCCAGTTAGTCTGATCGCATACGACAAGGTGTTGATCACCGTGTCGGCCGTGAAGAAATTCGAGGAGCTGCTGGGATGAACCAGGAACGCGTATTTAAAGTTCTGCTTGGCCCGCACGTTTCCGAGAAGGCTACGGTTCTGGCAGACAAGAAAGGCCAGTTCGTTTTCAAGGTTGCTACTGACGCAACCAAGCTGGAAATCAAGAAGGCCGTCGAAAGCCTGTTCAGCGTGAAAGTTGAGCGTGTTACTACCCTGAACGTTCTGGGTAAGAGCAAGCGCACCGCTCGCGGTCTGGGCAAGCGTAATGACTGGAAGAAGGCAGTTATCTCCCTTCAGCCAGGCCAAGATCTCGATTTCAGCAGCAGTGCTGAGTAAGGAAGGGGTGCATCATGGCAATCGTTAAATGCAAACCGACTTCCCCTGGCCGCCGTTTTGTGGTCAAGGTGGTCAACCAGGAGCTGCATAAAGGCGCTCCTCACGCACCGCTGCTCGAGAAAAAATCGAAGTCTGGTGGTCGTAACAACAATGGCCGTATTACCACTCGTCACATCGGTGGTGGTCATAAGCAGCATTACCGTATGGTCGATTTCCGTCGCAACGACAAAGATGGCATCGTCGCCACTGTCGAGCGTATCGAATACGATCCAAACCGTACTGCTCACATCGCACTGCTTTGCTACGCAGACGGCGAACGCCGCTACATCATCGCCCCTAAAGGCGTGAGTGCTGGCGACACGCTGATCGCAGGTGCCCTGGCTCCAATCAAGCCAGGTAACGCTCTGCAACTGCGCAACATTCCAGTCGGTTCTACCGTACACGGCATCGAACTGAAGCCAGGTAAAGGCGCACAGATCGCTCGTTCCGCTGGTGCTTCGGCTCAGCTGATCGCTCGTGAAGGCGTTTACGTGACACTGCGTCTGCGTTCCGGTGAAATGCGTAAAGTACTGGCTGAGTGCCGTGCGACCCTGGGCGAAGTCTCGAACTCCGAGCACAGCCTGCGTTCGCTGGGTAAAGCTGGTGCCAAGCGCTGGCGTGGCGTTCGCCCAACCGTTCGTGGTGTTGCCATGAACCCGGTTGACCACCCACATGGTGGTGGTGAAGGTCGTACCTCTGGTGGTCGTCATCCGGTATCGCCATGGGGCTTCCCGACTAAGGGCGCGAAGACTCGTGGTAATAAGCGTACCGACAAAATGATCGTCCGTCGTCGCAAGTAAATAGAGGGATACGACAGTGCCACGTTCTCTGAAAAAAGGTCCTTTTATTGATCTTCACCTACTGAAGAAGATCGAAGTGGCGGCGGAAAAGAACGATCGCAAACCAATTAAGACTTGGTCGCGTCGTTCGATGATCCTGCCACAAATGGTCGGTCTGACCATCGCTGTACACAACGGTCGTCAGCACGTCCCAGTTCTCGTAAACGAAGACATGGTCGGCCACAAACTGGGCGAGTTCGCCGGTACCCGCACTTATCGCGGGCACGTGGCAGACAAGAAAGCCAAGCGTTAAGGGGTAAGGAAATGGAAGTAGCCGCTAAGTTGTCGGGCGCTCGAATCTCCGCCCAGAAAGCCCGCTTGGTCGCCGACCAGATCCGCGGGAAGAAGGTGGGCGAAGCGCTCAACCTGTTGGCTTTCAGCAGTAAGAAAGCCGCCGAGATCATGAAAAAAGTGCTGGAGTCGGCCGTAGCCAACGCCGAGCATAACGAAGGCGCAGACGTTGATGACCTGAAGGTCAGCACCGTTTTCGTCAACGAAGGGCGTTCGCTGAAGCGCATCATGCCACGTGCCAAAGGCCGTGCTGATCGCATCGTCAAGCGGTCTTGCCATATCACTGTCAAGGTTGCTGACAAGTAACGGAGTCGAAGAGATGGGTCAGAAAGTACATCCCATTGGCATTCGCCTGGGAATCGTCAAGGAGCACACCTCCGTCTGGTACGCAGACGGTCGGACTTATGCGGACTACTTGTTCGCTGATCTGAAGGTGCGTGAATACCTCCAAGACAAACTAAAAAGCGCGTCCGTAAGCCGTATCGATATCCATCGTCCGGCCCAAACTGCACGCATCACCATCCACACCGCTCGTCCAGGTATCGTTATCGGGAAGAAAGGTGAAGATGTTGAGAAACTGCGTCAGGACCTGACCAAGCAAATGGGTGTGCCTGTGCACATCAATATCGAAGAGATCCGCAAGCCGGAGCTCGACGGTATGCTGGTTGCGCAGAGCGTAGCTCAGCAGCTGGAGCGTCGTGTAATGTTCCGTCGCGCCATGAAGCGCGCTGTACAGAACGCCATGCGCATTGGTGCCAAAGGCATCAAAATCCAAGTGAGCGGTCGTCTCGGCGGTGCTGAAATTGCACGTACTGAATGGTATCGCGAAGGTCGTGTGCCACTGCACACCCTGCGTGCCGACATCGACTATGCCAACTACGAAGCTCACACCACTTACGGTGTGATCGGTGTAAAGGTTTGGATCTTCAAAGGCGAAGTAATTGGTGGTCGCCAAGAAGAGCTGAAGCCACAAGCACCAGCGCCTCGTAAAAAAGCTGCTAAGTAAGGGGTACGCCAAATGTTGCAACCTAAGCGTACGAAGTTCCGCAAGCAGATGACCGGCCACAACCGTGGTCTGGCACTGCGCGGTAGCAAAGTCAGCTTCGGCGAGTTCGCGCTGAAGTCTGTAGCTCGTGGTCGTCTCACCGCTCGTCAGATCGAGTCAGCGCGTCGTGCTCTGACCCGTCACGTAAAACGTGGCGGCAAGATCTGGATCCGTGTATTCCCGGACAAGCCGATCTCCAAGAAGCCTCTCGAGGTTCGTATGGGTAAAGGTAAGGGTAACGTGGAGTACTGGGTTGCCCAGATTCAGCCAGGCAAAGTCCTGTATGAAATCGAGGGTGTTTCTGAAGAGCTGGCGCGTGAGGCTTTCGCCCTGGCTGCTGCAAAGCTGCCGCTCGCCACCTCCTTTGTTAAACGGACGGTGATGTGATGAAAGCGAATGAACTTCGTGAAAAATCCGCACAGCAGCTGAACGAGCAACTGCTCGGCTTGCTGCGCGACCAGTTCAATCTGCGCATGCAGAAAGCAACTGGCCAGTTGGGGCAGTCTCATCTGCTCTCGCAAGTTAAGCGTGACATCGCTCGCGTGAAGACTGTGCTCAACCAGCAGGCAGGTAAGTGATCATGGCTGAAGCCGAAAAAACTGTCCGTACGCTGACTGGCCGTGTTGTCAGCGACAAGATGGACAAAACCATCACCGTTCTGATCGAGCGTCGCGTTAAGCACCCGATCTACGGTAAATACGTTAAGCGTTCGACTAAGCTGCACGCGCACGACGAAACCAATCAGTGCCACATCGGCGACAAAGTCACTATTCGTGAAACTCGTCCGATGGCCAAGACCAAGTCTTGGGCGCTGGTTGATGTTCTCGAACGCGCTGTGGAAGTCTAAGGGCTAGGGGTCGGAGAAATTATATGATTCAGACTCAATCCATGCTCGATGTGGCCGATAACAGCGGCGCTCGCCGCGTTATGTGCATCAAGGTGCTGGGTGGCTCCCATCGTCGTTACGCTGGTATCGGTGACATCATCAAAGTTACCGTGAAGGAAGCAATTCCTCGCGGTAAGGTGAAAAAAGGCCAAGTGATGACTGCTGTTGTAGTCCGCACTCGTCACGGCGTACGTCGTGCTGATGGCTCCATTATCCGCTTTGATGGCAACGCTGCTGTTCTTCTGAACAACAAGCAAGAGCCGATCGGCACCCGTATCTTTGGGCCAGTGACCCGTGAACTTCGTACTGAGAAGTTCATGAAGATCGTCTCGCTCGCCCCAGAAGTGCTGTAAGGAGATCCGACATGCAAAAGATTCGTCGTGACGACGAGATCATCGTGATCGCCGGCAAAGACAAAGGTAAGCGCGGTAAGGTGCTGAAGGTTCTTGCTGACAACCGTTTGGTTGTTGGTGGTCTGAACCTGGTCAAGCGTCATACCAAGCCTAACCCGATGTCGGGCGTACAGGGCGGTATCGTCGAGAAAGAAGCGCCACTGCACGCTTCCAACGTCGCCATCTTCAACGGCGAAACCAACAAGGCTGACCGCGTTGGTTTCAAAGTAGAAGACGGTAAGAAAATTCGTGTCTTCAAGTCGACCCAAAAAGCGGTTGATGCTTGAACACTGCTAGGTAGAAGACCATGGCACGACTAAAAGAGATTTACCGGAAGGAAATCGCTCCGAAACTTAAGGAAGAACTTAAGCTTTCGAACGTGATGGAAGTTCCGCGCGTTACCAAAATCACCCTGAACATGGGTCTGGGCGAAGCGATCGGCGACAAAAAAGTCATCGAGCACGCTGTTGCTGACCTGGAAAAGATCACCGGCCAGAAAGTCGTTGTGACCTACGCTCGCAAATCCATCGCTGGCTTTAAAGTCCGTGAAGGTTGGCCGATCGGCGTCAAAGTGACCCTGCGCCGTGAGCGTATGTACGAGTTCCTGGATCGTCTGCTGTCGATCTCCCTGCCTCGGGTTCGCGACTTCCGCGGCCTGAATGCCAAGTCCTTCGATGGTCGTGGCAACTACAGCATGGGCGTGAAAGAGCAGATCATTTTCCCGGAAATCGACTACGACAAGATCGATGCTCTCCGCGGTCTGGACATTACCCTGACCACCACTGCCAAGAACGATGATGAAGGCCGCGCTCTGCTGCGTGCTTTCAAATTCCCGTTCCGCAACTGATTGGAGTAGGAAAATGGCCAAGAAGAGCATGAAAAACCGTGAGCTGAAGCGTCAGCTCACCGTTGCCAAGTACGCCACCAAGCGTGCAGCGCTGAAAGCTATCATCGTCGATCTGAACGCAAGTCCAGAAGCGCGTTGGGAAGCTACCGTAGCTCTGCAGAAGCAGCCACGTGACGCAAGCGCCTCGCGCATGCGTAACCGCTGCCGCCTGACTGGTCGTCCGCACGGCGTTTACCGCAAGTTCGGCCTCGGCCGTAACAAACTGCGTGAAGCGGCAATGCGTGGTGACGTTCCAGGTCTGGTTAAAGCCAGCTGGTAATTGGTGTCAAAGTCTCGATGGTCGGGTTTGCAAGAACCTGACCATCGGTGGCCTTGAACATGAATCAAGCCCCTTTTGGGGCTTGATTCATTTCTGGGGTGTGTCTAGAATGACCGGCTCGCCTGAGCCCGTGTTTTTTATGCCCGGAATTTCTCGGCGACAAGTAGTAGCCGTAAGGCTAATTTTTCTGTATTAGGAGCGTCTAGCCCATGAGTATGCAGGACCCGTTAGCGGACATGCTAACTCGAATCCGTAATGCCCAGATGGCTGAAAAGTCCGTCGTAAGCATGCCGTCTTCCACGTTGAAGGTGGCTGTAGCAAAAGTCCTGAAGGACGAAGGTTACATCGCGGGTTATCAGATCAGCAGCGAAACCAAACCACTGCTGTCCATCGAGCTGAAATACTTCGAAGGCCGTCCGGTCATCGAGGAAGTGAAGCGCGTTAGCCGTCCAGGCCTGCGTCAGTACAAGTCCGTCGAAGAACTGCCAAAAGTACGTGGTGGTCTCGGTGTGTCTATCGTCTCCACCAACAAAGGTGTGATGACTGATCGTGCTGCGCGCGCTGCCGGTGTCGGCGGCGAAGTTCTTTGCACTGTGTTCTAAGGGGGGATAAGCATGTCTCGCGTCGCTAAGAACCCCGTTAAGCTGCCAGCCGGTGTCGAAGTAAAATTCGCAGGCCAACAGCTTTCGGTGAAGGGTGCCAAGGGTACTCTTGAACTGAACGTCCATTCGTCCGTTGAAGTCGTTGAAGAAGCCGGTGAGCTGCGTTTTGCTGCTCGCAATGGCGATCAACAGACTCGCGCAATGGCCGGTACCACTCGTGCGTTGGTAAACAACATGGTCCAGGGCGTAAGCCAAGGCTTCGAGCGCAAGCTCCAGCTGGTCGGTGTTGGTTACAAAGCGCAAGCAAAAGGTCAGGTGCTGAACCTGGCTCTTGGCTTCTCGCACCCAGTGGATTACGAACTGCCGGAAGGCATCACCGCTGAGACTCCTAGCCAGACCGATATCCTGATCAAGGGCATCGACAAGCAGCTGGTAGGTCAAGTGGCCGCCGAGATCCGCGACTTCCGTCCACCAGAGCCATACAAAGGCAAAGGTGTGCGCTACGCGGACGAAGTCGTCCGTCGTAAAGAAGCCAAGAAGAAGTAGGGCATAGCAAATGACCGACAAAAAAGTTACTCGACTGCGTCGCGCTCGCAAAGCACGCCTGAAAATGCACGAACTCGAAGTCGTGCGTCTCTGCGTGTTCCGCTCTTCGCAGCACATCTACGCCCAGGTCATTTCGGCCGACGGCAACAAAGTCCTGGCAAGCGCCTCGACTTTGGATAAAGAACTGCGTGATGGCGCCACTGGCAACATCGACGCGGCCACTAAGGTTGGCCAGCTGGTCGCTACGCGTGCTAAGGCCGCTGGCGTCTCGCAGGTGGCTTTCGACCGCTCTGGCTTCAAGTACCACGGCCGCGTTAAAGCGCTGGCTGATGCTGCTCGTGAAGCTGGGCTGGAGTTCTAAGTTATGTCAAATAACGACCAAAAGCGCGACGAAGGCTACATCGAGAAGCTGGTTCAAGTTAACCGCGTAGCCAAAACCGTTAAAGGCGGCCGTATCTTCACTTTCACCGCGTTGACCGTGGTTGGTGATGGTAAAGGGCGTGTTGGCTTCGGCCGTGGCAAGTCGCGTGAAGTGCCTGCTGCGATCCAGAAGGCAATGGAAGCTGCTCGCCGCAACATGATCCAGGTTGATCTGAACGGCACCACTCTGCAGTACGCAATGAAGTCTGCCCATGGCGCTTCGAAGGTGTACATGCAGCCTGCTTCTGAAGGTACCGGTATCATCGCTGGCGGCGCTATGCGTGCTGTCCTCGAAGTTGCTGGCGTTCAGAACGTTCTGGCCAAGTGCTACGGCTCGACTAACCCTGTAAACGTGGTTCACGCCACTTTCAAGGGTCTGAAGGCCATGCAGTCTCCTGAATCCATTGCAGCCAAGCGTGGCCTGCGTGTTGAGGAGATCAAGTAATCATGGCTACCGTTAAAGTTACGCTGATCAAAAGCATGACCGGCCGCATCCCTAACCACAAACTGTGCGTTAAGGGTCTGGGTCTGCGTCGCATCGGTCACACTGTAGAAGTCCAGGATACTCCCGAGAATCGCGGGATGATCAACAAGGCTTACTACATGCTGCGTGTCGAGGGTTAATCGATGAAACTCAATGATCTGAGTCCAGCGCCGGGTTCCCGTCGCGAAAAGCATCGTCCGGGCCGTGGTATCGGTAGTGGTTTGGGTAAGACTGGTGGCCGTGGTCACAAAGGTCAGACTTCCCGCTCCGGTGGCACCATTGCTCCAGGCTTTGAAGGCGGTCAACAGCCGCTGCATCGTCGCCTGCCGAAGTTCGGTTTCGTTTCCCTGAAAGCCATGGATCGCGCAGAAGTGCGTCTGTCCGAGCTGGCTAAAGTGGAAGGCGACATCGTCACCGTGCAGTCCCTGAAAGATGCCAACGTGATCAACGTCAACGTACAGCGTGTGAAAATCATGCTGTCCGGTGAAGTGACTCGCGCTGTCACTATCGGCAAGGGAATCGGCGCCACCAAAGGTGCGCGTGCGGCTATCGAAGCAGCTGGCGGCAAGTTCGAGGAATAAATGGCTAAGCAAGGTGCTCTCTCTGCGCTCGGCAAAGGCGGTATGTCTGAACTTTGGGCTCGTCTGCGTTTTCTGTTCCTGGCGATTATCGTCTACCGAATAGGCGCACACATCCCGGTTCCAGGTATCAACCCGGACCGACTCGCAGACCTGTTTCGACAGAATGAGGGGACCATTCTTAGCTTGTTCAACATGTTTTCCGGCGGCGCGCTGGAGCGGATGAGCATCTTTGCACTGGGGATCATGCCGTACATTTCGGCATCGATCATCATGCAACTGATGACCGCCGTCAGCCCGCAGCTGGAGCAGTTGAAGAAGGAAGGTGAAGCTGGCCGTCGCAAGATCAGCCAGTACACCCGCTACGGCACCGTCGTCCTCGCTCTCGTTCAGGCCATTGGCATGTCCATTGGTCTGGCGGGGCAGGGCGTTGCGTTCACTGGTGACTTTGGCTTCCATTTCGTCGCGGTCTCCACGTTTGTGGCTGGCGCGATGTTCATGATGTGGCTGGGTGAGCAGATTACTGAGCGTGGTGTAGGCAACGGTATCTCGATGTTGATTTTTTCGGGTATCGTCGCCGGTCTTCCGAGAGCAATCGGGCAGTCTTTTGAGTCTGCGCGTCAGGGCGATATCAACATCTTCGCTTTGGTTGCCATCGGTTTGCTGGCAGTAGCGATTATCGGTTTTGTGGTGTTCATTGAGCGTGGTCAGCGTCGTATCGCTGTTCACTACGCCAAGCGTCAGCAGGGCCGCAAGGTTTTTGCTGCGCAGACAAGCCACTTGCCGCTGAAGGTGAACATGGCCGGTGTTATTCCGGCTATTTTCGCGAGCAGCATTTTGCTGTTCCCGGCTTCGCTGGGTGCCTGGTTCGGTCAGTCTGAAGGTATGGGCTGGTTGCAGGACATCTCGCAGTCGATCGCTCCTGGTCAGCCGTTGAATATTCTGCTGTTTAGTGCAGGGATTATTTTCTTCTGCTTCTTCTATACGGCGTTGATGTTCAATCCGAAAGACGTAGCGGAAAACCTGAAGAAGTCCGGTGCCTTTATTCCGGGCATCCGTCCAGGTGAGCAGTCCGCACGCTATATTGATGGCGTTCTGACTCGCTTGACCATGTTCGGTGCTCTTTACATGACGGCCGTGTGCTTGTTGCCCCAGTTCCTGGTGGTTGCAGCAAACGTTCCGTTCTACCTTGGCGGGACCTCGTTGCTGATCGTGGTCGTGGTTGTGATGGACTTCATGTCCCAAGTACAATCGCACCTCGTTTCGCACCAGTACGAATCCCTGATGAAGAAAGCCAACCTGAAGGGTTACGGCAGCGGCATGTTGCGCTGAGTACCCATAAGGTTCGAGGAGTTGGTGATGAAAGTTCGTGCATCGGTGAAAAAGCTGTGCCGTAACTGCAAGATTATTCGCCGCGAAGGTGTTGTTCGAGTAATTTGCAGCGCGGAACCGCGTCACAAACAGCGCCAAGGCTGAGTGTGATTGTGCTTCAAGCCCGGTAGCTAGTGCGCTACCGGGTTGATTATTTGTTATTACAGCGATATTATCTCGCGCCCTATTTCTTGGCTTCCGGGGCGTAGGTAGCTGTCAATTGGAGTCCCACTGAATGGCCCGTATTGCAGGCGTTAACATTCCAGATAACAAGCATACTGTTATCTCGCTGACCTACATCTATGGTGTTGGTCGCACTACTGCACAGAAGATCTGTGCAGAGACTGGGGTAAACCCAGCCGCAAAGATCAAGGATCTGAGCGACGAGCAGATTGAACAGCTGCGTGGCGAAGTGGCGAAGTTCACCACTGAAGGTGACCTGCGTCGCGAAATCAACATGAAAATCAAGCGCTTGATGGACCTCGGTTGCTATCGCGGTCTGCGTCATCGTCGTGGTCTGCCAGTACGCGGTCAGCGTACCAAGACCAACGCGCGTACCCGTAAAGGTCCGCGTAAGCCGATCCGCAAGTAATCGCCCCAGCGAATCGACAGGAATTTAATCATGGCAAAACCTGCTGCTCGTCCTCGTAAAAAAGTTAAAAAGACAGTGGTTGATGGCATCGCCCACATCCATGCTTCTTTTAACAACACCATCGTGACCATCACCGACCGTCAAGGTAACGCTCTTTCCTGGGCTACCTCCGGTGGTTCGGGTTTCCGCGGTTCCCGCAAGTCCACCCCGTTCGCTGCTCAAGTAGCTGCTGAGCGTGCTGGTCAAGCTGCGCTGGAATACGGCCTGAAAAACCTCGACGTGAACGTCAAGGGTCCAGGTCCAGGTCGTGAATCCGCAGTCCGCGCTTTGAACGGCTGTGGCTACAAGATCGCCAGCATCACCGACGTGACGCCAATCCCGCACAACGGGTGCCGTCCGCCGAAGAAGCGCCGCGTGTAATCCAGGAGATTGTAAAGAATGGCTCGTTACATTGGTCCAAAATGCAAACTCGCTCGTCGCGAAGGCACCGATCTCTTCCTGAAGAGCGGCGTGCGCGCGATCGAATCGAAGTGCAACATTGAAGCAGCACCTGGTATCCACGGCCAACGCCGCGGTCGCCAGTCCGACTACGGCACCCAACTGCGTGAAAAGCAGAAGGTTCGTCGTATCTACGGCGTTCTCGAGCGTCAGTTCAGCGGCTACTACAAAGAAGCTGCTGGCAAGAAAGGTGCAACCGGTGAGAACCTGCTGCAACTGCTCGAATGCCGTCTGGACAACGTTGTATACCGTATGGGCTTTGGTTCGACTCGTGCCGAATCCCGTCAGCTGGTATCGCACAAGTCGATCAGCGTTAACGGTCAGACCGTAAACGTTCCGTCCTACCAGGTTCGTGCTGGTGACGTGGTTGCTGTTCGCGAGAAAGCAAAAAACCAACTTCGCATTGTCCAAGCTCTCGATCTGTGTGCCCAACGTGGCCGCGTAGAATGGGTAGAAGTAGACACTGAGAAGAAGTCGGGCGTTTTCAAGAACGTTCCTGCTCGCAGTGATCTGTCCGCCGACATCAACGAAAGCCTGATTGTCGAGCTCTACTCCAAGTAAGGGCTAGAAAATAGGTGCATCCATGCAGATTTCGGTAAATGAGTTCCTGACACCCCGCCACATTGATGTGCAGGTTGTCAGTCCAACCCGCGCCAAGATCACTCTCGAGCCTCTCGAGCGTGGTTTTGGCCACACCCTGGGCAACGCGCTGCGCCGCATCCTGTTGTCCTCAATGCCCGGCTGCGCAGTAGTCGAGGCCGAGATTGACGGTGTGCTCCACGAGTACAGCGCCATCGAAGGTGTACAGGAAGACGTAATTGAAATCCTGTTGAACCTTAAAGGTCTGGCCATCAAGCTGCACGGTCGTGACGAAGTTACGCTGACCTTGTCGAAGAAGGGTTCGGGGGTGGTTACCGCTGCCGATATTCAGCTGGATCATGATGTCGAGATCGTTAATCCCGATCACGTAATCGCTAACCTGGCGTCTAACGGCGCCCTGAACATGAAGCTCACCGTAGCTCGTGGTCGTGGTTATGAACCAGCAGACTCGCGTCAGAGCGATGAAGACGAAAGCCGCAGCATCGGTCGTTTGCAGCTTGACTCTTCGTTCAGCCCGGTTCGCCGTATCGCATACGTGGTGGAAAACGCCCGTGTCGAGCAGCGTACCAACCTGGACAAGCTGGTTATTGATCTGGAAACCAACGGTACTCTGGATCCTGAAGAGGCTATCCGCCGCGCTGCAACCATTCTGCAACAGCAGTTGGCTGCGTTCGTCGACCTCAAAGGTGACAGTGAGCCAGTGGTTGTCGAGCAGGAAGACGAGATCGATCCGATCCTGCTTCGCCCGGTTGACGATCTGGAACTGACTGTACGTTCGGCTAACTGCCTTAAGGCGGAAAACATCTACTACATCGGCGACCTGATTCAGCGTACCGAAGTAGAGCTGTTGAAGACTCCGAACCTGGGCAAGAAATCCTTGACTGAAATCAAGGACGTTCTGGCCTCCCGCGGTCTGTCCCTCGGCATGCGCCTCGACAACTGGCCGCCTGCAAGTCTTAAGAAGGACGACAAGGCGACTGCCTGATCGTCGTAATCACCGAACGTAGTGTTTGGTAAGGAATGAACCATGCGTCATCGTAAAAGTGGGCGTCACCTGAGCCGCACCAGCTCGCACCGCAAGGCCATGTTCCAGAACATGGCGGTGTCGCTGTTCGAGCACGAGCTGATCAAAACTACTCTGCCAAAAGCCAAAGAACTGCGCCGCGTTGCCGAGCCGCTGATCACTCTGGCCAAGACAGACAGCGTTGCTAACCGTCGTCTGGCTTTCGACCGTACTCGTTCGAAAGCTATCGTTGGTAAGCTCTTCAACGACCTGGGCAAGCGTTACGCTACCCGTGAGGGTGGCTACCTGCGCATCCTCAAGTGCGGTTTCCGCGCTGGCGACAACGCGCCTATGGCGTACGTCGAACTGGTTGATCGTGCTGTCGGCGGTGAAGCTGTATCCGCTGAGTAAGACATCAGTCTGAAACAAAAAACCGGGCCTAGTGCCCGGTTTTTTGTGCCTGTAAGAAATGCGCGGTTCGTACAAGCTTCTACCCTGTTTGGTTCTGCACTATGTGCGGGGATTTTTCGTTAGTTTTTTTCTATTGATGACCATAAGTTAATGAATTTGTGGCTGTCATATTGATGATCGATACTCCCCAACAAGCCGATTAGCCGGCAGTTCAAGACCGATAGAGGAAGAAGATCGCATGAGCCAGAACAAGACGCTTACGACCGCCAGTGGCGCACCTGTCGCCGATAACCAGAACTCTCGCTCCGCCGGCCCTCGTGGCCCGTTGCTGCTCGATGATTTTCATCTGATCGAAAAGCTTGCTCACTTCAACCGGGAAAACATTCCTGAGCGTCGTGTACACGCCAAAGGTTCGGGCGCATACGGTACTTTCACGGTCACTCGCGATATTACGCAGTACACCAGCGCCAAGCTGTTCTCCGCTGTCGGCAAACAGACGCCCACATTCCTGCGTTTTTCAACGGTGGGTGGTGAGCGTGGCTCGGCCGACACCGAGCGCGATCCACGTGGCTTCGCCCTCAAGTTCTATACCGAAGAAGGCAACTGGGACATCGTTGGCAACAACACCCCGGTGTTCTTCATTCGCGATCCACTGAAGTTTCCTGACTTTATCCACACCCAGAAACGCTTGCCGCAAAGCAACCTGAAAAGCGCGCAGATGATGTGGGACTTCTGGTCGCATTCGCCTGAAGCACTGCACCAGGTGACGATCCTGTTCTCCGATCGCGGCATTCCGGACGGCTATCGCCACATGCATGGCTTCGGCAGCCATACCTACAGCCTGATCAGCGCTCAAGGCGAGCGTCACTGGGTGAAGTGGCACTACAAGACCAAGCAAGGGATCAAGAACCTCGCGCCGGCAGACGCTGCACGTTTGGCGGGCACAGATCCGGATTACGCCCAGCGCGATCTGTTCGAAGCCATCGAACGTGGTGACTTCCCGAAATGGAGCGTGTGCATCCAGATCATGACCGAGGCCCAGGCCGCTGCTCACTATGAGAACCCGTTCGACGTGACCAAGACCTGGTCGCAGAAGGAGTTTCCACTGATTGAAGTGGGTGAGCTGGAACTGAACCGTAATCCGCTCAACTATTTTGCCGAAGTCGAGCAAGCGGCGTTCGGTCCAAGCAACATGGTGCCTGGCGTAGGTCTGTCGCCGGATCGCATGCTGCAAGGCCGCGTCTTCGCATACGCCGATGCCCACCGCTACCGCATAGGCACCAATCACCAGCAACTGCCAGTGAACGCCCCGCGCAGCCCGGTGAATACTTACCAGCGCGACGGTTCTATGGCTTTTGGCAGCAATGGTGGCGCAGCGCCGAACTACGAGCCGAACAGCTACGTAGAGTCGCCGAAACAAGCGCCGCACTATGCCGAACCTGCACTGGCTCTGAACGGCGCGGCTGATCGCTACGATCACCGTGAGGACACTGACTACTACAGTCACGCCGGTGCGCTGTTCCGCTTGATGAGCGACGAACAGAAAGCATTGCTCGTCAGCAACATCGCCGGTGCGATGGCGGGCGTGTCGAGTGATGTCGTCGACCGTCAGTTGCAGCATTTCCACAAGGCCGATCCGGCGTACGGAGAAGCAATCGCAAAGCTGCTCAACGTACAGCTTAACGAAGTCTAAACGAGAAGCAGAACCGCCCTCATTTGGGCGGTTTTTGCGTTATTTAGGCTGCTTTTCTCAGAATATCTTCGCTTTTATTGCGCGAAGTGAGTGACCTTCCAGTCAGGTTGGTTCAAACTACAGACTTTCAAGCAGGGAGATGTAGGGCGATGCAAGGCCACCCAGACGTTATCGATTACCTCAACACGTTGCTGACCGGCGAACTGGCCGCGCGTGACCAATATTTCGTTCACTCGCGGATGTATGAGGACTGGGGATTCACCAAGCTCTACGAACGAATCAACCACGAGATGGAAGAAGAGGCCGGTCACGCCGATGCACTGATGCGCCGGATTCTGATGCTCGAAGGCACACCGCGCATGCGCCCGGATGACCTGGATGTTGGGACCACGGTAGAGACCATGCTCGAAGCGGATCTGCGCCTTGAGTACAAGGTGCGCGCGGCGCTGTGCAAAGGCATCGAACTGTGCGAACAACACAACGACTATGTCAGCCGCGAAATCTTGCGAGTTCAGCTCAACGACACCGAAGAAGATCACACCTACTGGCTCGAAAAGCAGTTGGGCCTGATCAAGCTGATCGGTATCCAGAACTACCTGCAGTCCCACGCGTCCTGATTGCAGCCGATACAAAAAAGCCCCTGTCACTGACGAAGTGACAGGGGCTTTTTCATGTCCGGCAATCAGGCCCGATCGCGGATCAGCAGCGGCTTGAGGTAATGGCCAGTGTGAGACTGTTTCATCTCGGCGACTTCCTCCGGCGTACCGGTGGCGATGATCTGCCCACCTTTCGAACCACCCTCGGGACCGAGATCCACCAGCCAGTCGGCCGTCTTGATCACGTCGAGGTTGTGCTCGATCACCACCACGGTATTGCCGTGGTCGCGCAGACGATGCAGTACGTCGAGCAATTGCTGGATATCCGCGAAGTGCAGACCCGTGGTCGGCTCGTCGAGGATGTACAGAGTCTTGCCGGTATCGCGCTTGGACAGCTCGCGGGACAACTTGACCCGCTGTGCTTCACCACCCGACAGCGTTGTGGCCGACTGGCCGAGCTTGATGTACGACAGGCCCACATCCATCAGCGTCTGCAGCTTGCGCGCCAGCGCCGGCACCGCGTCGAAGAACTCCCGCGCTTCCTCGATGGTCATCTCAAGGGTTTCGTGGATGCTCTTGCCCTTGTATTTGATCTCCAGGGTTTCGCGGTTGTAACGCTTGCTCTTGCACACGTCACACGGAACGTAGATGTCCGGCAGGAAGTGCATTTCCACCTTGATCAGACCGTCGCCCTGGCAGGCTTCGCAACGACCACCCTTGACGTTGAACGAGAAACGCCCCGGGCCGTAACCTCGGGAGCGGGACTCGGGCACGCCGGCGAACAGTTCGCGGATCGGTGTGAACAGCCCGGTGTAGGTTGCCGGGTTGGAGCGCGGCGTACGGCCGATCGGGCTCTGGTCGATGTCGACGACCTTGTCCAGATGCTCCAGGCCCTTGATGCTGTCGTGGGCTGCCGCTTCCAGGGTGGTCGCGCCATTGAGGGCCGTGGCGCTCAGCGGGAACAGCGTGTTGTTGATCAGCGTCGATTTGCCGGAGCCGGAAACGCCGGTCACGCAAGTCAGCAAGCCGATCGGGATCTCCAGGTCGACGTTGCGCAGATTGTTGCCCCGCGCGCCCTTGAGTGACAGCACCTGCTTTTTGTTGCGCGGTGTGCGTTTGGCCGGCACTTCGATCTTCACTCGGCCCGACAGGTATTTACCGGTCAGCGAATCCGGGTGCGCCATGACTTCGTCCGGCGTGCCTTCGGCGACGATCTGCCCGCCATGAACGCCGGCGCCCGGGCCGATATCCACTACGTAGTCGGCGAGACGGATCGCATCTTCGTCGTGCTCGACCACAATCACCGTGTTGCCGATGTCGCGCAGGTGCTTGAGGGTGCCGAGCAGGCGATCGTTGTCGCGCTGGTGCAGACCGATGGACGGTTCATCGAGAATGTACAGGACACCCACCAGGCCTGCGCCGATCTGGCTGGCCAGACGAATCCGCTGCGCTTCACCGCCGGACAGGGTATCGGCACTGCGATCCAGCGACAGATAGTCGAGACCGACGTTGACCAGAAACTGCAGACGCTCGCGGATCTCCTTGAGAATCTTGTCGGCGATTTCGCCACGTCGGCCGGTCATCTTCAGCGCGCCGAAGTAATCGCAGGCGTCGCCGATTGGCAGGTTGGTCACCGCCGGCAGGGTTTTCTCGCCGACCCACACGTGCCGCGCTTCGCGACGCAGGCGAGTGCCACGGCAATCCGGACAGGACTGGGTGCTGAGGAACTTCGCCAGTTCTTCGCGCACGCTTGCCGATTCGGTTTCGCGGTAGCGGCGTTCGAGATTCGGCACGATGCCTTCGAACGGGTGCGAGCGCTTGACGATGTCGCCCCGGTCGTTGAGGTATTTGAAATCGACGTTCTGCGAGCCGCTGCCGTGCAGGATGTACTTCTGCTGATCGGCCGGCAGTTCGTTGAACGGCTGCTCCAGGCTGAAACCGTAATGCGCGGCCAGTGAGCCAAGCATCTGGAAGTAATAGACGTTACGCCTGTCCCAGCCGCGTATCGCGCCTTCGGCCAGGGTCAGTTCTCCGTTGACCAGGCGCTTGATGTCGAAGAACTGCTTTACCCCCAGACCGTCGCAGGTCGGGCAGGCGCCAGCCGGGTTGTTGAAGGAAAACAGCTTGGGTTCCAGCTCGCTGATCGCGTGGCCGCAGATCGGGCAGGCGAAGCGCGCGGAGAAGATCATCTCTTCGCCCGGCTCGTCGTCCATCGGCGCTACCAGCGCGATGCCGTCGGCCAACTTCAGCGCGGTCTCGAAGGATTCCGCCAGACGTTGCTGCAGGTCGGCGCGTACCTTGAAGCGATCGACCACGACTTCAATCGTGTGCTTCTTCTGCTTATCCAGTTTCGGCAGTTCGTCCAGCTCGCAGAGCCGGCCGTTGACCCGGGCCCGGACGAAGCCCTGGGCACGCAGTTCTTCGAATACCGACAGATGCTCGCCCTTGCGCTCGCGAATCACCGGCGCCAGCAGCATCAGCTTGCTGCCTTCCGGCTGGGCCAGCACCAGGTCGACCATCTGGCTGACGGTCTGCGCTTCCAGCGGAATGTCGTGATCCGGGCAGCGCGGCGTACCGACGCGTGCATAAAGCAGACGCAGGTAGTCGTAGATTTCGGTGATGGTGCCGACCGTGGAGCGCGGGTTGTGCGAGGTCGACTTCTGTTCGATGGAGATCGCCGGCGACAGGCCTTCGATAGTGTCGACGTCGGGTTTTTCCATCATCGACAGGAACTGCCGGGCATAGGCCGACAGGGATTCGACATAGCGGCGCTGACCTTCGGCGTACAGCGTGTCGAAGGCCAGGGACGACTTGCCGGATCCGGACAGGCCAGTGATGACGATCAGTTTGTCCCGTGGCAGGGTCAGGTCGATGTTCTTCAGGTTGTGGGTACGGGCCCCACGAATCAGGATTTTGTCCAAAATGGCCTCGCTCGGCGGGCGTCGAAAACACAGGAGTATACGGCCAAATACTGGATGGATGCACACTATCAAGTGAAGGGTTTTTTGCCTTACATGAAGAGAGTTTCATCTGTACGCGTCAAAGCGTCGCGATATACCCCGTCTCTCGATGGGACTGGTAGAATCGCCGCCGGTTCACACGAGGTTTTTCCATGCACGATCCCCACAGCGAACGCATGAGTGGCAGCGAGACCCGCGCGGCGAGCGGTCTGGCCCTGGTGTTCGCCTTCCGTATGCTTGGCATGTTCATGGTGTTGCCGGTACTGGCGACCTACGGCATGGATCTGGCGGGAGCGACCCCGGCCCTGATCGGGCTGGCGATTGGCGCTTACGGCCTGACCCAGGCGATTTTCCAGATTCCGTTCGGGATCATTTCCGACCGCATCGGCCGACGTCCGGTGATTTACCTGGGGTTGATCGTCTTTGCCCTCGGCAGCGTGCTGGCGGCTCAGGCCGACTCGATCTGGGGCGTGATTGCCGGTCGTATCCTGCAGGGAGCCGGCGCTATTTCTGCGGCGGTCATGGCCTTGCTCTCCGATCTGACCCGCGAACAGCACCGCACCAAGGCCATGGCCATGATCGGCATGACCATCGGCCTGTCGTTCGCCGTGGCGATGGTGGTCGGCCCGCTGCTGACCCGTGCGTTCGGCCTGTCCGGTCTGTTCCTCGCCACCGGTGGCATGGCACTGGTCGGGATCGTGATCGTGATGTTCATGGTGCCGAAATCCACTGGGCCGCTGAGTCATCGCGAGTCCGGCGTGGCGCGTCAGGCGTTGATGCCGACGCTCAAGCACCCGGACCTGCTGCGGCTGGATCTGGGCATTTTTGTGTTACATGCGATGTTGATGTCGAGCTTCGTCGCACTGCCCCTGGCGCTGGTCGAAAAGGCCGGTCTGCCCAAGGAACAGCACTGGTGGGTCTACCTCACAGCCTTGCTGATTTCTTTCTTCGCCATGATCCCGTTCATTATCTACGGCGAGAAGAAACGCAAAATGAAACGTGTTTTGCTCGGCGCCGTGATGACGCTGATGCTCACTGAGCTATTCTTCTGGCAGTTCGGTGACAGCCTGCGGGCTCTGGTGATCGGGACGGTGGTGTTCTTCACCGCGTTCAATCTGCTGGAAGCTTCGTTGCCGTCACTGATCAGCAAGGTTTCACCGGCAGGTGGCAAGGGCACGGCCATGGGCGTGTACTCCACCAGTCAGTTCCTCGGTTCGGCACTCGGCGGGATTCTCGGCGGCTGGATGTTCCAGCATGGCGGTCTGTCGGTTGTGTTCCTCGGATGTGCCGGGCTGGCTGCACTTTGGCTGGCCTTTGCTGTTACCATGCGCGAACCTCCCTACGTGACGAGCCTGCGCCTGCCGCTGTCGCCCGAAGCGATCCGCGAAGCGGGTCTGGTCGAGCGTCTCAAGGCCCTCGTAGGGGTAACTGATGCAGTCATAGTCGCTGATGAAGCGGCGATCTACATCAAACTGGACACCGAATTAATGGATCGCACCACTCTCGAACGCCTGGTGAACAACCCGGCGCAGACTGCGTGCGAAGCCTAGGAGAACGTTATGGCCCGTGGGGTTAACAAAGTCATTCTGGTCGGTACTTGCGGCCAGGATCCCGAAGTACGCTACCTGCCCAACGGTAACGCCGTGACCAACCTGAGTCTGGCGACCAGCGAGCAGTGGACCGACAAGCAGACCGGTCAGAAGGTCGAGAAGACCGAGTGGCACCGCGTATCGATGTTCGGCAAGGTTGCCGAAATCGCCGGCGAATACCTGCGCAAGGGTTCGCAGGTGTACATCGAAGGCAAGCTGCAGACGCGTGAGTGGGAAAAAGACGGTATCAAGCGTTACACCACCGAAATCGTGGTCGACATGCAAGGCACCATGCAACTGCTCGGCGGCCGTCCGCAACAGGGCGACCAACAAGGCGGTGGCAACAACTACCAGCAGCAGGCGCCACGCCAACAGGCTCCGCGTCCGCAGCAGTCGGCACCTCAGCAGCGTCCGGCCCCGGCTCCACAGCAGGCCGCACCGCAACCGGCTCCGGATTTCGACAGCTTCGATGACGATATTCCGTTCTGATTCGATGCTTTATCCGCGTTAAGCAAAAAAGGCCCGTCGCTGAATGCGACGGGCCTTTTTCATGTGCGCAGGTTTTTCAGTCAAGAATCAGATGCGGCAGAAACCGGCTCGAATCCTTGGTGATCAAGCTATTGTCTTCCCGCACACCAATCCCGGCCGCCTGATCGCCGATCACCCAAGAACCGATCAACGTGTAGCTGTCGTCGAACTTCGGCAAAGGGGCAAACTCCTGCAGGATGAAGGGCGCATCGGTGTAGGGCCCATCCTCTTTGACGATCAGACCTTCGACGGTCTGCAACTCGATGTTGGCGCCTTCCCGGGAGAAGTATGGTTTGCGTACCCAACCCTTGGGCACGGCGCTGCCCGGGTTCGGGTCGAGGTGCGCGGCCAGCAGATTCGGGTGGCCCTTGTGCAACTCCCATAGCAGGGGCAGGGCGCCCTTGTTGGAGAGGATGGATTTCCACGCCGGTTCGAAAAACTGGGTGTCGCACTCGGCAATTGCCGCGCCGAACGGCTCGTGGAAGATGAACTCCCAGGCGTGCAGTTTGAACAGGTGCGGGATCCAGCGATCTTCGAGATCCACGAAACGACCGTCAGCGCTCAGGCCGATGTCTTCGATATCGATGTGCCGCGATTCGATGCCGACCTTCTCTGCGATCAGGCGCAGGTAATCCGTAGTGCCCTTGTCTTCGACCGAGTCTTTCATCGAGGCGAAGTAAAACGGCCGCGTGAGTTTCAGCTGAGCAAAGGCTTCGTGCAGCCGGGTGTCGATGCTGTTGAACTGGTCTGCATGGCGCGGCAGCATCCCGCGCTCGATGCATTGCTCCAGCCAGCCCCACTGGAACGCCGACGCTTCATAAAGACTGGTGGGCGTGTCGTAGTTGAGTTCGAGCAGCTTCGCCGGGCCGTTGCCGTTGTAGGAGAAGTCCATGCGTCCGTACAGATGCGGATGACCTTCCAGCCAGGACGTTCGGATCATGTCGTAGTACGGCGCCGGAATGCTCAGACGATCCAGCAGTTCTTCGCTGTGCACGACGCGGTCGACCAGATCCATGCACATCTCGTGCAGCTCGGTGGTCGGATCCTCCAGATCGTTTTCAATCTGTGCGAGCGTGAATTGGTAGTAGGCGCTCTCGTCCCAGTACGGCTCGTCGTCGATGGTGTGAAACAGAAAGCCGAGGCTTTCGGCAGTCTGTTTCCAGTCGTGGCGTTCGGCGCAGTGAATCTTCTTCATGGTCAGCTGCTCGAACGGCCCCAGCCGCCCCAACCGCTGCGTGCGCTGGACTGGCTGCCGAAACCGCCACGGGAGGTGGACGAAGCCACGTTGACCGGTTTGCGGTAATCGCTGTCGTAGTCCCGCTGGCTGCGGCTCGGTGCCGACTCGATTCGACGATTCAACGTCGAGGTGTCGTAGGTCTGGCGAGTATTGCGCTCACGATAAACCGGCCGCGAGTCGCTCGCGCGATTGTTGCTCATGGCATTACCGATCAGCCATCCGGTGAGCCAGCCGTTGCCTGCACCGCTGGACGAGTGCGAAGTGCTGGTCTGATTGCTCTGCACGGCAGCCGCATCACCGGCCGGCATCTGAGCATTGGCGATCGCATCAAGGTTCTGCGCCGGCTCACCGTCCTGCGGCACCTTGAAACCACCGAGCTTCGGCACGAAACGGCCAGCGGAATTTTTCTGACACCAGTCAGCGGCAAAGTCCGCGTCGCAGGCAGCCTTGTCGTCGTAGGCCGGGGAGATCCGCCGGTGTTCGGCCAGGGCTGCGACATAGGCGTTCGAGCAGACATCCGGTGCCACTTCGGCGTCGACGCATTGTTCGACGCTCTGGAAGTTGCGTTGCTGTTCCTGGGCGGCCACTTCACCGGAAATCGCCAGGGCCACCGAAGCGGCCAGCGACAGTTGAACATACTTGCTTCGTTTCATCTCAGGCTTCCTGCCGATCAGTAGGACGGGGTCATGCACGCGGCGTTGAGCATGCCGACGCTGATCGCCACCGCCGCCACATAGATGCCTGCAGCGATTTCACCGTTGGCGATGCGCTGAGACGTGCCCTTGAGCACCAGCCCGGTCGCCAGGAAGGCCAGCAATTGCACCGCGGCCGCGATCACCGCCCAGAGCACGAAGTCGAGGACGTTGATCGAATGAGCGATCACGTTGCTCGCTGGAATCGCGAAGCCGATGATCGCGCCGGACAGGGCAATGGCGGCGGCGACGTTGCCGGAGCGGATCAGCTCGAATTCCTTGTGCGGCGTGACGCGGGTGTAGACGAACTGAAACAGCATGAACAACAGCACGGCGCCGATCAGGTAGGCGATGAAACCGACCAGCGCGGCTTTGTTCAGAGAAATGGACAACGCTTCCAGCATGGAAAACTTCCTTTTAAATAGTGCTCAAATCGGTGGTGTACAGCGAGATGCCCAGCGAGGTGCTCAGACTGACGGTGCCTTCCTCGTCCTGCTCGACGGAGAACAGCAAGAGCTCACGGCGATCGGTCAGGCCGGTTTCCCGGGCGTAAAGCATCGAGTGATGGTTGATGGTGTAGGACTCGTCGGGGTTGATCACCTGTTCGGTGAGTGGCACCAGCTCGGTCTGGCCGCGTTCAGTGCCCCACTCACGGGTGTATTCGACACCTTCATGGCGATAGGTCGGCAGGCCGATCAGGCTGTTCGGGCCGGCCAGGCGCTGCAGTTCAGCGTCACTGTTGACCGTCACATAGCTGACGTAATTGAACAGCGTCACCGACTCGATCTGATCGTCGCCGGTGACATGGATCTGTACCCAGAATTCTTCATCGTTCAGGTAGTAGCGATGCAGTTTGTTCGACTGACCGAGGTCGATCCAGCCGGCGCTCCAGATGGCCTGGGCGTCGGGAACCCGCACCGAGGTGCTGCCGTCGAGCAACAGGCCGAGGGTCGTGTCGAAGCGGATCGCCTTGCCCTGCGCCAGTCCGAGCGGGCCGCCGGCAGACTCTGACGCCGGCGCGGCCGACTGCCAGTTGCTGGTGCCGAGCAAATCTTTGAACCATCCCATGGGTACATTCCTTGAAGCGGGTGGAGATATTCGTTGGCAAAACGCCGCTAGTGTACCGGCCTCGTGGCGAACGAGCAGGCAAAAAAGAAGGGCACCCGGTGCCCTTCTTTTTTCTCGCCGCCGTTACTGGGCGGACTTCTGCTTCAGACGCTCGAGGATGGCGTTGGCGCTGCCTTCGTTCGGCGTGATGCCGGCTTCGCGCAGCTTGCGATCCAGGTCGTTGCCGGTCGAAGCATCGGCCAGCTCGTCGGCAGCGCTCAGCTCGGCAGCGCGTTGCTGCTGCTTGGCTTGCAGACGGTTCAGAGTGCCGACGGCGGTTTCCAGCTTGCCGTTGGCGCCGCCGCTGGCGATCGAGGCGCTGACCTGAGCCTTCTGCACGCTTTCACGGGCCTTGGCCATGTCCACTTGCTGGCGCAGGCTCTTGATCCGCGCTTCGGCCTTGTTGATGTCCTTGCGCATGTTGTCGGCGTAGGTGCCGAACTCGTCGCTCTGTTTCTTCTCGACGCCCAGGTCGTTGGTCAGAGTCGAGATCGCTTCGGCCACTTCCATCGCCAGATCTTCACGGCCGGCATTCAGGGCGGACAAAGCCTTGGCTTCCAGGTCCTTGATCTTGGCTTCGTACTCGCTCACGCGGTCGGCGGAGAGTTTGTGCTTGGCCATGATGGTGACCAGTTCGCGACGGGCGTTGGACAGCGCGCTGTCGGCGTCACGGATTTCCTGATCGAGGATGCGCAGGGCCTGTTGGTCGGCGATCGCTTCGCCGACTTCGTTGGCGCCGCCGCGCAGCGCGGTGAACAACTTGCTCCAGATGGACTGAGTCATTGGATATTCCCTGTTGATTACTTGAAGAAGTGTTCGAAGGCTTCGCTGGCGCGCTGCACGTTGTCGACCAGGGTTTTCACCTCGGTGACCACGTTGGTCAGGCTTGAGTCGGCACTCAGTGCGCCGAACATGTTGTAGACGGTCTGGCCGTTGGGCATGGTCTCGATGCCGATCGACGACAGCGGGAACATTTCCCGGCTGCGCAGTACGGCGTCGTTGAAGGCGCGCACGTCGGTGATCGAATCGATGTCCACCAGCACGGTGTCGACGATGATCTGCTGACCGGCGAGGGCGATGTGAATCGGCAGACCGCCGAATTCGTTCATTTCCAGCTTGAGGCTGGGTTCGGAGCTCTGGATCAGAGACAGCGTGATCTCTTGCGAAGCCACCTCGTCCAGCGCCTTGAAAGCGTTGTAGAGGCTATCGATGTTCCAGTTGTTGCCTGCGCTCATGTAATTCTCCGACATGAAAGAGCCAGCCAGAATCGGTTGGCGTAGCTGTTGCTCCATTTGCTTGAGCAAGCTCCGGTTTTCCGGAAGCACCCAAGTTTCGTGTTTCACATAACCGGCGGCAGCCAGGCCCGCGCGCATCTGCTTCATATAGAAGCTCGACGGCTTTTTCGCGGACGGTGTCGAGCGCACTCCCTTTGGGCTCTCTGACTTTGTGGCGGGGGAGCGGCTTTTCATGGCGATGACTCCGTTATGAACATCTCACGCGTGAGCCACACTACAACCAATTCAAAGTGCCATCAATGGCTCACGCGTGAGATTTTCATGGCACACGAAAAAACGCCCGCAACGAGGCGGGCGCAGGTTTTTCCGGGTGTGACCGAGCAGGGCTTAGCGGCTGGCGTCAAGGAACTCGTCGGTGGATACCACGCTGGCGTAGGCGAACCCCAGCGCCGACATGAACGCCGCGTGGACGTGGGCGGCGGGCACGGTCAGGCCGTTGAATTCCAGGTCGCGGCTGGCGCAGGCATCGTGAATCACCGTGACGGTGTAGCCCAGATCTGCCGCCGCACGGGTGATGCCGTCGACGCACATGTGGCTCATGCTGCCGACCACCACCAGTTCCTTGATGCCTTGCTCGTCGAGGATCGATTGCAGTTCGGTTTCGCGGAACGAGTTGACGAAATGCTTGAGCACCACCGGCTCATCGGCGCGGTTGAGCACTTTCGGATGCAGCTTCGCGCCTTCGGAGCCGGGTGTGAAAAACGGCGCCTCGGGTGAGGTGAATTCGTGGCGGATGTGCACCACCGAATCGCCGGCTTCACGGAACGCGGCGATCAACCGGGCGGCGTTGTCGGCGGCGGCCTCTGCACCGGCCAGCGGCCACTTGCCTTGGGGGAAGTAGTCGTTCTGGATATCGACTACGATGAGCGCTTGCTTGGCCATGGGTGTGTCCTCGACGTGTGGGTTGGTGTGGATTCAGTATTGGTGCTGGCCACGTTTTCGAGGATTGGCCGCACCGACAATACACAGGGGAAAACTGACAATGGACGCGAAACCGGCGGTCGTCGAACTGGGCGTGCTGATCTATCCCGGCGCGCAGCTGGCGGCGGTGCATGGGTTGACCGACCTGTTCGCGGTGGCCAATCGGGTTGCTGCCGAGCACCAGAGTGCACAGTTGCCGCGCTTGCGCGTCAGCCACTGGCAGGTCGAGGGCGATCAGCCGCCGGTGCGGGTCCATGCCAGCGACTCCGGCGCCGAAACCGGTATGGTGGCGGTCGTGATTCCGCCGTCCATTGCCGGATTCTCGGCAGCCCAGGCGCCTGCTGGCCTGATTCACTGGCTGCGTGAACAACACGCCCGTGGCGCCACCCTCGGCGGGGTGTGCGTCGGTTCGCTGTTGCTGGCCGAAAGCGGTCTGCTCGACGGTCGCAGCGCCACCACGCACTGGACGTCAGCCAAGGCGTTCGCCGAGCGATATCCACACATCAAACTCAAGGCCGACACACCGATTGTCGACGACGGCGACCTGATCACCACGGCCGGTTTGATGGCCTGGTCGGAACTGGGGCTGCGGCTGGTTGATCGTCTGCTCGGGCCGAGCATCGCCAGCGCGACCGCGCGATTCCTGGTGGTGGAACACAGCGACAGCGCCAGTGCCTGCGGAAGCAATTTCGCCCCGATTCTCAATCATGGCGACGCGGCGATTCTCAAGGTTCAGCACTGGCTGCAAGGCAATGGCGCGACCGATGTCTCGCTGACAGCGATGGCCGAGCGCGCGGGCCTGGAGGAGCGTACTTTCCTGCGCCGTTTCCGCGCGGCGACCGGTCTGAAACCCACCGAATACTGCCAGCACCTGCGGGTCGGCAAGGCTCGGGAACTGCTCGAGTTCACCAATGGCACCATCGACCACATTGCGTGGACGGTGGGCTATCAGGATCCGGGAGCGTTTCGCGCGACTTTCAAGAAAATCACCGGGCTGGCGCCGAGTGAATACCGGACGCGATTCGGCGTGAGTCCGCCGGCGGCCGCGGCGAAGTAAAACCCGTCCGTCGTGCAAAATACCGGAGCCATCGAGCCGGTCGTGCAGATTGAAACAGGCGCGGTGCCAGTACGGTTTTTACAAGTGGCTGATTTTCACCACGTTTCAGGCAAACCCCGGTTGGCCTGATCTCTGCACCCTCTGACCTACATTCAAACCGCCGTTGGAAGGGGGACGCATGACCCCGACATCCCGCAGGAAAGTGGTCGTCGCCCACTCGGTTCGACCCGGCGCACCTCAACATGAAGTGCAGACCAACAAGGCCCTCGCGCGATGGCTGGCGCAGATCCTCGGCCTCAAGTTCGGCGGCAGTTACGACGCCGAAAAACATCGCGGCCGGGACATTTATCTGCTGCCGACCCAGACCCTCGTCGGCGCGGCGGCCCGCGAACTGGGCGTGAGCGGGCCGGATGATCTGTGGGGCGGTTTCGTCGAGCACGACTTCATCTGCACCAAAGCCATCAGCCACGGTTTGCGCAGCCATCAGGCCCATGCGCCGCAAGGCTGGTCGCCGCTGTTTTCCGAGCGGGTGCGCACCGTGGTGCTGGACGGGCTCAGCGTCTTTGCGCTGGAGGATGCGCGGCCCGCCGCCGAACATCTTTTGTACAGCGGACCGATCCGGATCAAGCCGATCCACGCTTGTGCCGGACGCGGGCAGGAGGTGATCAAGAGCCTCGATGCGTTCGACGAAATTCTCGCCCGACCTGACGCTGAACAACTGTTCAGCGATGGCGTGGTGCTGGAGCAGGATTTGAGTCAGGTAGTTACCCACAGCGTCGGTCAGTCGTTCATCGGCGACCGGGTGTTGAGTTATTGCGGTGATCAATACTTGACCAAGGACGCTCACGGCGAAGAGGTGTATGGCGGCTCGAACCTGCTGGTGGTGCAGGGCGATTACGAGGATCTGCTGGCGCTGGATCTGCCCGACGATGTACGTCTGGCGATCCAGCAGGCGCAGGTGTTCGACCGGGCAGCGGACGAAGCCTATCCGCGTTTCTACGCCTCGCGGCGCAATTACGACATCGCCCAGGGCCTGGACAGCGAAGGCCGGCCGCGCAGTGGCGTGCTCGAGCAGTCCTGGCGCATGGGCGGTGCCAGCAGCGCGGAAGTCGCGGCGCTGCAAAGTTTCGTCAACGATCCTTCGATGCGCGCGATCCGCGTTTCGTCGGTGGAAACCTATACCGATCAGGCCCTGCCGGCGGACGCCATTGAGGTGTATCGCGGGCCGGCCGAGAACAGCGACTTTCTCCTCAAATACGTAACGGTCAAATCCTATGACGGCTAGAAGCGAAAGCATTCAAATCGACATTGATGATGAACAGATGAGCGGGACGTTTCTCAGTCCCAAATCGAAAGTCCCCGGCGTGCTGTTTGTGCATGGCTGGGGCGGCAGTCAGGAGCGGGATCTGGAGCGGGCCAAAGGTATCGCCGGCTTGGGCTGCGTGTGCCTGACGTTCGACCTGCGCGGGCACACCGGCGGCACCGGCATTCCGCTGAGCCGGGTCACCCGTGAAGACAATCTGCGTGACTTGCTGGCAGCCTACGACCGACTACTCGCTCACCCGGCGCTGGATACCTCGGCCATTGCCGTCGTGGGCACCAGCTATGGCGGTTACCTCGCTTCGATCCTGACCTCGCTTCGTCCTGTGCGCTGGCTGGCGCTGCGCGTCCCGGCGCTGTATCGCGACGAACAATGGCACACGCCCAAGCGTGATCTGGACAAGACCGACCTGCGCGATTATCGCGGCACCCTGGTGCGCGCCGACAGCAACCGCGCCTTGCACGCCTGCTCGCAATTCACTGGCGACGTGCTGCTGGTGCAATCGGAAACCGATGACTACGTGCCCCACGCGACGATCATGAGTTATCGCGCCGCGTGCCAGCAGACCCACTCGCTGACCCACCGCATCATCGACGGCGCCGACCACGCCCTGAGCGATCCGACCTCGCAGCAGGCCTACACCTCGATCCTCGTCGACTGGATCACCGAGATGGTGGTGGGCGAGCGGTTGAGCATCATTCAGTCCACATGAGTTGTGGTGTCTCTTCGGACGCCTTCGCGAGCAAGCCCGCTCCCACATTTGAAATGCGTTCTGCCTGTGGGAGCGGGCTTGCTCGCGAAGGGGCCACCAGCCATAACAAAAAAATCAGGACGGTTTCTTCTCGATCCGCAACGCCTTGGCCTTGGCTTCCACCACCAGGTACATCAGCACGGTAATCAGCAGCGGCAGCAGGAAATAGATCGCCCGGTACGCCAGCAACCCCGCCACCAGACTGCCGCGCGAAGCCTCATGTTGCAGCAGTGCCACGAATACTGCTTCCAGCACGCCGAGCCCGGCGGGAATGTGGGTGATGACCCCGGCAATCGCGCTGATCAGCAGCACCCCAAGCACCAGCGGGTAGTCGAGCTTGCTCGGCAGCAAGGTGAAAATCACCGCCGCCATCAGCGACCAGTTCAGCGCCCCGAGCAGTAATTGCAGGACCGCCATGCGCAGCGACGGCAGGTTGATTTCCACCCCGCGAATCGACCACTCGCGACGTCGGGAAAACTGGCAGGCGACCAGATAGCCGGCACTCACCAACAGCAGCAACACACCAATGCCCTGCAACGCATCGCTGCTGATTTTCCAGCCGGGCGGCATGCTGACCAGACCGCTGCTGAAAACCACACCGGCGATGGTCATGTAGCCGAACCAGTTGGTCGCCAGGCTCAGGCCGAGGATCTTGGCGATGTTGCTTTTGCTCACCCCGAGTCGCGAATACAGGCGATAACGCATGGCGATCCCGCCGACCCACGCGCTCAAATTGAGGTTGAATGCATAGCTGATGACGCCCACCGGCAGGATCTGTTTCCACGTCAGATCCTGGCGGATGTAAGTGCGGCCGATCAGGTCGAAACTGGCGTACACCAGAAAGCTCAGCAAGGTCAGGCTGGAGGCGATGATCAGCGTGCGCACCTTGAAGTCGGCGAGGGTTTGCAGCACTTCGGCCCATTCGATGCGGCTGGCGAACATCGTCAGCAAAACGATCAGCGCGAGAAAAAACAGCAGGGTCAGCGGACGTTTCCAGCGGCTCCAGCGAGACTTGCCCGCCGGTGCCGGATGCACCGCCGCGTGGGCTTCGGAATGGCTCATGAAGGATCGCTCCCGGCGGCATGGGTGAAGGGTTTGAGCCGTGGCTTGTGCGCCGGCAGCCAGCCGGCCATCGCCGGGAAATGCCGCAGGAAGTGAAACACCAGAAAGCCCACGGTCATGTGCCAGATTCGCCCGCGCGGCGACTTCGCGGCGTCCATCGTCTTGCAGTGGTTGTGGCTGAGATCTTCAAGGCGTTCGAACAGGTGACGATTGAAGGCGCGGTCGCGGATCAGCACGTTGGCTTCCAGGTTCAGCGACAGGCTCAGCGGATCAAGATTGCTCGAGCCGACAGTGCTCCATTCCTCGTCCACCAGCGCCACTTTGCCGTGCAGCGGCCGCTCGCAATATTCGTGAATCTGCACCCCGGCCTTGAGCAGGTAGTCGTAAGTCATGCGCGCGGCGAGTTTGGCCACCAGCATGTCCGGCTGCCCCTGCAGAATCAGCCGCACCTCGACCCCGCGCCGGGCCGCATTGCGGATCTCGCGCAGCAGGCGATAGCCGGGGAAGAAGTAGGCGTTGGCGATCACCACCCGCCGTTGGGCGCGGCGCAATACCTGCAAATACACGTCTTCGATATCGGTGTTGTGGCGGTCGTTGTCGCGGAACACCAGACGCACTTGACCGTCGTGATCATCGAACGCCATCTCGGCGCGACGCTGCCGGCGCCGTTGCCACCAGAACCTTGCGCGTCCCGGTCGGCCGCTTTGCAGCAGGGCGAAATGGTGGATGTCGGCCACCGCAGGGCCCTGAACCTCAACCGAATAATCCTGCTTCGCTTCGGGGCCGAAATCGGCCAGGTGATCGCCGGAGAAATTGATCCCGCCAATGAACGCGACCAACCCGTCGACCACCACGATCTTGCGATGCAAACGACGGAACCAGTTGGTGCGGATGCCCAGGCGTTTGGGGGCCGGATCGAAGATCTGCAGATGCACGCCAGCATCGCTCAACGCGGTCAGATAACCGGTGCTCAGTTCGCCGCAACCGAAGCCGTCGAGGCTGACGGTGGTGCGCACGCCACGTCGGGCTGCATCGATCAGAATCTCCTGCAATTCCTTGCCGACCTTGTCTTCGAAGACGATGAAGGTCTCCAGCAGGATTTCGCTTTTCGCCGCGCGCATCGCTTCGAACACCCGGGGAAAATATTCCTCGCCGTTTTCCAGTAGCTCGACGCGGTTGTTGCCCTGCCAGCGATACTCGACATCGACGGTGCCCGGCTCGCGCACGGGCGGGGTGATGATGACTGGCTCCACGGCGGACTTCTCCAACGGTGCACTGCTCATAGTTCTATCTCCACCGACAGCGGTGCGTGGTCGGAAAGGTGTGACCAGGGACGGTTCGCCAGCACTTGGGGCTGACTGGCCTTGAGGTTGCGCACATAGATTCGGTCGAGGCGCAGCAGCGGCATGCGCGCGGGAAAGCTGCGCGCCGGTTTGCCGTGATGCGCCGCAAACACTTCGCGCAGGCCACAGGGTTCAAGCAAGGCATCGGCACGCTGGCGCCAGTCGTTGAAATCGCCGGCGACGATCACTGGCGCATCATCAGGCAGTTCGGTCAGGCGCTCTCGCAGCAGGCGCAACTGATCGTTGCGATGGCTTTCGCGCAGGCCCAGATGGACGCAGATCGCGTGCACTTCACGGTCGTCTCCCGGCAGGCGCAGCACACAGTGCAGCAGCCCCCGGTTTTCATGGCCGCTGATTGAAACGTCGAGATTGTCATGGCGCACGATCTGGAATTTCGACAGCACGGCATTGCCGTGATCGCCGTCCGGGTACACCGCATTGCGCCCGTAGGCGAACTGCGGCCAAAGGCTGTCTGCGAGAAATTCGTACTGCGGCATCGTCGGCCAGTTTGCGTAGCGCTTGGGATGGTGCTCGTGGGTGCCGTGGACTTCCTGAAGAAACACCACGTCAGCCGACACGCTACGGACCGCTTCGCGCAATTCCGGCAGGATGAAACGCCGGTTCAGTGCGGTGAAACCCTTGTGGGTGTTGACCGTCAGCACGGTGAAACGGCGTACCGTGGTGATGACTGTGGTCTGCTCGTCGGTGAAGCCGACCGGCTCGGGAATGCTCATGCGAGTACCCCATCGGCGGCCGGTTCGCCGGGCGAGGTTTCGAGGGTTTTATCCAGGTCGAAACGCTGCAACAGGCTGCGGGCATCGAAAGGCGCGCGGACCTTGATGTCGTTGTCGAAGTAGCAGAAAACCTCGCGGGATTTACGCGCACGAGGCTTCAGGCGCGGCGCGATCAAATGGGCGTCGCCCGGTTGCCGGCCGTGGTGCCAGGCGTCGATCCGTTCGGCCCAGCGTTGCAGGGCGACACGGGTGTAGCCGCTGGCGTAGAGCTCTTCGGCGCCGTGCAGGCGCAGGTAGACGAAATCGCTGGTGAGGTCTTCGCGGTACGGCCATTTTCCGGCGGTGTCGGCGATCACCAGCGCGGTGTTGTAGCGTTTGAGCAAGCGCACGAAGTCAGGGTCGATGAAACTCTCGTTGCGGATTTCCACGGCATGGCGCAGCGGTTTTTTGCCGTAGGCCTTCATGCTCGCGTGACCGTGCAGGTGCGAATCGTGCTGGCGGGCGAGTTCGGCGGCGGCCTGTGTGTCGTGGGGCAACTGATCGAGAAAAGCTTCGAAGCGTTCGGGGTCGAAGGTGAAGTTGGGCGGGAACTGCCAGAGGACCGGACCGAATTTTTCCTTCAGCTCCAGCACCCCGGAGGCGAAGAAATTGGCCAAGGGTTTTTCGATATCGCGCAGGCGGCGGATGTGGGTGATGAAGCGCGGCGCCTTGATGCTGAACACGAAGTCATCCGGCGTTTCGGCGTACCACTGGGCGTAGCGTTCGGGCCGTTGCAGGGCGTAGAACGATCCGTTGATTTCGATGCTGTTGACCGCCCGTGAGGCGAACTGCAATTCGCGTTTGTGCGCCAGCCCCTTCGGGTAAAAGTCCCCGCGCCACGGGGCGTAACGCCAGCCTGAAATACCGATATGAATCGTTGCCATGCCGCCCTCCCGTCGAAAGTCCCCGTACGGCCTCTGTCTGTGGATGACTGCGGGCGGTTCGGGAAAGTTTCGACGGGATTACGGACGGTCGGGCTGCATCGGATCAGTGCCCGGTGACGATCCGGGCCGAGCCTTCGGCGGGTTCGTCGTACACCGGGCCCAGGCGATCGAGGCGACCGCTCCATGCGGTCAGGGCCAGTGCCACCAGCACCACCAGGCCGCCGATCCATGCAGTGTGGATCAGGCCAATGTGTTCGACGATCAAACCACCACCCCACGCGCCGCCGGCAATCCCGAGGTTGAACGCGGCAATGTTCAGGCCCGAGGCCACGTCCACGGCGTGCGGTGTGTGATGTTCAGCCTGACGCACCACATACACCTGCAAACCCGGCACGTTGCCGAAGGCGACTGCGCCCCAGACCAGCACGGTGGCCAGCGCCAGCCATGGGTTGCCAACGGTGAAGGTGAGCACGAACAGCACGGCAGCGAGCAGGGCGAAGATGATTTTCAGCGCGCTGATCGGCCCGCGTTTGTCGGCCAGTTTGCCGCCCCAGATGTTGCCGACCGCCACCGACACGCCGTACACCAGCAACACCAGGCTGACGGTACCGGCGCTGAAACCCGAGATGTCCTGAAGGATCGGCGCCAGGAATGTGAAGGCGATGAACGAGCCGCCGTAACCGATGGCGGTCATGGCGTACACCAGCAACAGGCGCGGTTGCTTGAGCACCTGCAATTGCTGCAACAGCGAAGCCGGTTTGCTGTGGGCAATGTTGTTCGGCACGTACAGCAGGCTGCCGATGAACGCGATCACGCCGAGTGCCGACACCGCGAGGAAGGTTTCACGCCAGCCGAAATGCTGACCGATGAACGTGCCCAGCGGCACGCCGGTGACCAGCGCCACGGTCAGGCCGGTGAACATGATCGCAATCGCACTGGCGGCTTTTTCCTTGGGCACCAGGCTGGTGGCGATGGTCGAGCCGATGGAGAAGAACACGCCATGGGCCAGACCGGTGACGATCCGCGCCAGCACCAGCGATTCATAACTCGGCGCCAGCCAGGCCAGCAGGTTGCCGAGGGTGAACAGCACCATCAGCGACAGCAGCAACAGTTTGCGCGGGACTTTACCGGTGAGGGCGGTCAGCACCGGCGCACCGATGGCTACGCCGAGGGCATACAGACTGACCAGCAGACCGGCGGACGGCAGGCTGACGCCGAGATCGGCGCCGATGGTGGGAAGCAGGCCAACGATGACGAACTCGGTCGTCCCGATGGCGAAAGCGCTGAGGGTCAGCGCGAGCAGGGCAATGGGCATCACGGCACTCCGGTGGGGGATTGAATGGAGCGCAGTGTCGGGGTTTGGTGGGGGTGGAAAAATACAGGGATGGGCATTTGATATTTGATCTGGGCGCAAAGATCAAAAGCCTACCCCCTCACCCCAGCCCTCTCCCCCAAGGGGGCGAGGGGGGAAAGGGAGCAGATCTTGGTGCTTTTCAACACCTGAGTTCGACCGGGAGCTTTCAGGTCGACGTAACTGGAGTCGGCACCTCGGTCGGCTCCCTCTCCCTCCGGGAGAGGGCTGGGGTGAGGGGCTCTTGAACTTTGCTGGTCAAATGTCGATCAGTTCCTTACAGGTTCAACCAAGGGAGCTCTGCGTTTTGACCAGGTTCAGGATCGCGATTCTATTGGGGGCATTGCTGTTGTTGGGCGGCAATGCAGTGCAAGCCGCCAGCCTGCCGGGCGTTCCGGCGGCCAGTGAAGAGCCGGCCAAACCGGAACCGATCGTGCAGGGCGGGCTGCTCGGCGCCATCAGTTCCAGCATCGACGACGTGCAAGACAAACTCGATCTAAACGAGCATCTGGTCGACGCCTGGCGCCTGCGCGCCGACCGGGCGGCGGATGAAGTCGACAGGCTGGTCAATCAATCCTCGAACCGCTCCGGCTGGAGCGTGGCGGGGGATTTCCTGATGCTCTCCGGCGTGTGGCTAGGCACCTTTGCCGTGTTGACGGTGCTCGGCAGCGTGCTGGGCAAACGCCTGCGGGAAGGGCGCTGGCTGCGCACCCGCCAGAGGAGTCAGGACCTGATCGGTTATTTGCTGCCTTACACATTGCCCGCATTGATCTGCCTGCCGCTGACCCTGTACGTCAGCCATTTTCTGTCGGCCTCGGTCGGTCGCGCGCTGGCGCTGTGTTTGGCCTACGCCACCAGCAGCGGGATATTTTCCACGTCGATGCTGTTGTGCGTAGTGGTGATGTTCAACGTTGGCCACAAGCGCCGTGCGGTGCAGATCATCCGCGACTACTGCCCGAAACCGCTGTTCCTGATCGGCTTTCTCGCCGCGTTGAGTGACGCCCTGACCAGCCCGCAGATCGCCCGGCAACTGGGCGGCAACATCACCAGCAGCATCGCGGTGTTCACCGGTCTGCTGGCGTCGATCATCTTCGGTCTGCTGGTGATTCGACTGCGCCGGCCAGTGGCGCACCTGATCCGCAATCGCTCTCTGGCCCAGCGTTTGAAGCAACCGTCGCTGCAGGAGTCGCTGCGGATTTTTTCCGGGCTCTGGTACTGGCCGATCGTGCTGATGGTGCTGGTCTCGGCGGTCAATCTGATCGGCATCGGCGAGGACAATCAAAAGGCCCTGCGTTGTGCGCTGTTCACCACGGTGCTGTTGATCGGCACGGTGTTTCTCAGCACCGTGCTGCAACACCTGTTCAAGTCGCGCAAGGCCGAGGCGATCCAGCGCAGCAGCGCCTACAAGGAACGCTTTCTCAGCCTGCTGCACGCCTTGCTGCGGATCGTCATCGCGATTGCATTCATCGACATTCTCGGGCGGATCTGGGGCGTGTCGCTGCTCGACTTTGCGCAGAGCAGCACGGTCGGTCGGGCGATCAGCAATGCCCTGAGCAGCATCGGCCTGATCTTCCTCGTGACGTGGTTGCTGTGGGTGGTGCTCGACACGGCGATTCAGGAAGCGTTGAAGCCGCCAGTCAGCAAACGCTCGGCGCGCCAGCCCAGCACCCGCGTGAAAACCATCCTGCCGCTGCTGCGCAACGCGATCAAAATCATCCTGGTGGTGATCTGCGCGATCACTACCATGGCCAATCTCGGGATCAACGTCGCACCGCTGCTGGCCGGTGCCGGGGTGGTCGGCCTGGCCATCGGTTTCGGCTCGCAGCAATTGGTGCAGGACGTGATCACCGGGCTGTTCATCATCATCGAGGACACCCTGTCGATCGGCGATTGGGTGGTGCTCGATTCCGGGCATGCCGGCACGGTCGAGGGCCTGACCATTCGCACCCTGCGCCTGCGTGACGGCAAGGGCTTCGTGCACTCGGTGCCATTCGGCCAGATCAAGGCGGTGACCAATCAATCGCGGCAGTTTGCGTTCGCGTTTTTCTCGGTGCAGTTCACCTACGACACCGATGTCGACAAGGCCATCGAGTTGATCCGCGAAGCCGGGGATTCGATCCGCGAAGACCCGTTCCTCAAGTACAACCTGCAGGGGCCGCTGGATGTGTTCGGCGTGGACAAAATGGACCTGAACGGCGTGGTGCTGACCGCGCAATTCCGCACGGTGTCGGGCGGACAATACGCGGTGAGCCGCGCGTTCAACCAGCGTTTGAAAAAGCTTGTGGATAACAGCCCGTGGGTGCATTTCGCGCAAACTTATCCACAGCAGGTTTTGTTGCCCAAGCGCCAGGAAGAGGATGTGGCGTCGGCGCATTCGTCGGTGGTGTTGCCGGAGCAGGCCCGCACTCAGTGACGGGTCAGCCTGTTGCGAATCTCGCTCATGACAACGGGATCCAGTTCCACCCAGAATTGTTGCTTGCCCGCGACCTCGGCAGCGACCGGCAAACCGTCGCGATACACCAGCCGATTGCTCGCCAGCGCCGGCACTTTCGCGCCCGGTAACAAGGTGCCGGCGAGGTTCAGCGGGTCGACGCCGCACACCGCGATCAGGCTGCCGTCATGGGGGCGACGGCGGACTTCGCGCAACAGCGGAATCGCCTCGGGCAGGGCGAATTGCTCGCCGGCCAGACCGCTGACAAACCGCCCGCCACGAATTTCGCCCCTTGCTTCCAGTCGATGGAACGTACGCAACAGTTCGCGCCAACTCGGCAACCAATCGGCTTCGCGTTCCAGCAGGCGCCAGAACACCACGCCGTAACGGCGCAGCAAGGTCATGGCGACGTGTTCAAGCGTTTCGGGCGACGCTTTCTGGCTGTTTTCCACAACCGGCCCGCGACGCAATAACGCCCAACGCCCGGCATCGTCCATGCCCCCGACGAACGCCCCGCGCCCGCGTCGACTACTGCGTTGCTGGCGCTTGCTCGCCGGGGTGATCAGCGCGCGCAATCCGGCGAAGCTGTCGGCATTCACCAGACCGGCGCCGACCAGTTCCTGCAAGGCGATTTCCAGCTCGGTGCGCAGCAGGTGTGCTTCATGAATCAGCTCATCGAAAAACAGCGCGCCGTGCTGGCTCAGTGCATCGAAAACCTTGCGGGTCTTGGGCGACAGTTCACTGACCGGCGTCTGCTCGGCCAGTGCACTCCACAAGCCGACCTGAGTGCGCGGCAGCAACACGATCGGCGTGCTGCGCAACGCCGTGCCGCTGATGTTTTGCCGGGCACTGAGGCGCGTCCATACCAGTTTGCCGCTGCGGCACAGATCGTCCAGCCAGCTCGGTGAATAGTCCTTGAGCCGCGCGGGAAGGAGGTCGCTGTCCCAGGCCGAAGCGGCAGCCGGATAGCCTTCGAACTGACCGATAATCGCCGGCAACACGCCGCTGCCCTGACCACGGGTTGACGGGGATAAATGCTGCCAGTCGAACAGAAACCGCATGAAATCCTGCAACGCCACCGGCTCGATTTCCCGGCGCAGACGCTTGACCGTGTAGCGATGAATGCGCGCCAGCAGATGGCGTTCGCACCATTCCTCAACGGGCGATCCCGGCGTGAACTGGCCGCGCAGTACGTAACCTTCGCGCTCCAGATGAGCGAGGGCTTGATGAACAGAGGCCGGCATCAAGGCCAGCGGCTCGGCAATCGCCGCCAGCGGTAGCGGGCCGAATGCGCCGAGCCGCGCGCGGATCACTTCGACCCGCGCATCATCGGCCGTCCATGCTTCGTCGAAACCGGGTAACGCGGGGAGTGCCGACTGCGCCTGTGGATAAAGCGCTTGCAGACAGGTCAGGCGTTCTCTCGCCAACCACAGTGAATGTTCGGGCTCGATCTCCAAATGGCAGGCTCGCCCGGTCTCGGCCAGGGCATTCAGCCAGTCGCACCACTGCGGATTGGCCTCGACTTCGCGGTCGCTGATGCAGGCCAGGCTCATCAGCGCTTCGTGCATTTCATCGGCGTTGTTCGGTGTCGGCCAGGCTTCTTCGCGCACGGCGTCGATCGCGTCGGCGTCCAGCGCCCCGAGGTCGTCGGTGGATTGCGGATCGCTCCAGCGGCGGTTGAGCACGGCCTGGGTTCGACGCTCTTCCAGCGGCGCATCGTCGAGAAAGGTGTAGGGGCGGGCGCTGAGGATTTCCGCCGCCAGCGGCGAGGGCGCCGGCAGGTCGCGGGCGATCAGGCGCACTTCGCCGCGCTCCATGCGCCGCAGAAGTTCGAGCCAGCCTTCGCTGTCCATCGCCTCGTGCAGGCAATCGTCGAGGGTCTGTTCCACCAGTGGATGCGCGGGGATTTCCCGTTCGCCGGCGAGGTTTTCCAGGCAGGCGATCTGATCGGGAAACACGCTGGCAATCAGGTCTTCGCTTTTCATTCGTTGCAATTGCGGCGCGACCTTGCGCCCGCCCGTGTAGCGCGGCAGGGCCAGCGCCACGCCGGCATTCCAGCGCCAGCGCACACCGAACAGCGGCGCATCCAGCACCGCCTGAACCAGGATGTGTTCGGCGCTGTTGCTGTGCAGATAACGCCAGACTTCGTCGAGCTCGAAACTGTGGCTGGTGGACAGCGACAGCACGATCGCGTCTTCGCTGGCGGCGGCCTGCAATTCGAAGTTGAAGGTGCGGCAGAAACGCTTGCGCAGGGCCAGGCCCCAGGCACGGTTGATGCGGCTGCCGAACGGCGAATGAATGATCAGTTGGGTGCCGCCAGACTCGTCGAAAAAACGCTCCATCAGCAGCGTGTCTCGCGACGGCAAAGCGCCGAGGGCGAGGCGGGCGCGAGCCAGGTAATCCACCAGCTGTTCGGCGCTGGCCGGGTTCAGGCCAAGCGTTTCGGTCAGCCAGTCGAGGGCCGGTTGCAGGTCGCCGGGGCTGGCACTGAGCAATTGATCGAGCTGCGCGTGCAGGCGCGCCACGGCCGCCGACAATTCGTCGCTGCGCCCCGGTGCTTCGCCGAGCCAGAACGGAATGGTCGGCGGCTGACCCTGAGCATCTTCGACCCGCACCTTACCGGTTTCCACCCGCAGGATGCGATAGGAGGCGTTGCCGAGCTGGAACACGTCGCCGGCAATGCTTTCCACGGCGAAGTCTTCGTTGACGCTGCCGATGTTCAGACCCTGAGGTTCGAGCAATACGCTGTAGTCGGCGTTGTCGGGGATGGTGCCGCCGCTGGTGACGGCGGTCAGTCGTGCGCCGCGTCGCCCGCGCAGGGTTCGGCTGACGGCGTCGCGGTGCAGGTAGGCGCTGCGGATGCCCTGACGGCCGTTGTAACCCTCGGCGAGCATGCTCAGCAGCGCCTGATAATGTTTTTCGTCGAGACGGGCGTAGGGCTCGGCCCGGCGGAACAGTGCGAGCAAATCGTCCTCGGCCCATTCCTGGCAACTGACCTCGGCGATGATCTGCTGCGCCAGCACATCCAGCGGCGCTTCGGGGATGTGCAGCGTATCCAGTTCACCCCGGCGCACGCAGTCGAGCAGGGCGGTGCATTCGATCAAATCGTCACGGGTGGTGGCGAACAGGCGCCCCTTGGGCGTGCCGCCGACCTGGTGGCCGGAACGTCCGACCCGTTGCAGAAAACCGGCAATCGAGCGCGGTGATGCGATCTGACAGACGAGGTCGACTTCGCCGATGTCGATCCCCAGTTCCAGCGATGCGGTGGCGATCAGCACTTGTAGCTCGCCGCGTTTAAGCCTTTGCTCGGCGTCGAGGCGAAACTCTTTAGCCAGACTGCCGTGGTGCGCCGCCACGGCCTGTTTGCCGAGGCGTTCGCTCAGGTGCCGGCTCAGACGTTCGGCCAGACGTCGGGTGTTGACGAAGATCAGCGTAGTGCGGTGTTCCCGGGCCAGTGTGGCGAGGCGGTCGTAGACCAGTTCCCAAACGTCATTGGCCATCACTGCCGACAACGGCACCGGCGGCACTTCGATGCCCAAGTCCCGTGGGCGCGCGTGGCCGATGTCGATGATTTCGCAGGGGCGCTCATGGCCCACCAGAAACCGCGCCACCGCATCGATCGGTTTCTGCGTGGCCGACAAGCCGATGCGGGTCAATGGTTCAGGACACAGCGCCTGCAAGCGTTCGAGACTCAGCGCGAGGTGACTGCCGCGTTTGCCGGCGGCGATGGCGTGGATTTCATCGACGATCACCGTGCGCGTGGTGCCGAGCATTTTGCGCCCGGACTCGGAGCCGAGCAGCACGTAGAGCGATTCCGGGGTGGTCACCAGAATGTGCGGCGCGCTCTTGCGCATGGCGGCGCGGTCTTTCTGCGGGGTGTCGCCGGTACGCACGGCGGTGGTGATTTCCAGCGCCGGCAGATCCATTTGGCGTAACTGGTCGGTGATCCCGGCCAGCGGGTTCTGCAGATTTATGCGGATGTCGTTGGACAGCGCCTTGAGCGGCGAAACGTAGACCACCAGGGTTTCGTCCGGCAGACCGTCCGGGGTTTCCAGGCCACGGTGGACCAGATCGTCGAGTACCGCGAGGAACGCGGTGAGGGTCTTGCCGGAGCCGGTGGGCGCGGCGATCAGCGTCGAACGGCGCTGGCGGATCAACGGCCATGCGCGGGCCTGGGCGGCGGTCACCGTCGGGAATGTGCTGCTGAACCAGGCGCTGACGGCGGGGTGGAAGCCTGCCAGGGCTGCGTCCTTGGGGAGGGGCAGATTCATGGCTTCAGTTATGCGGGTGGGCGGGCGAAGTTGCAAGTACCGCTCGGGATCTACACTTTACGGGTGACGGTTGCGCACTAAACCCGCAAAATGCAACGATTCCGGCAATTATCGACGACGCTGTACCAAACATCGTCGCCAAAGCCATCGTTCCAATCAGACTGGGCCTGCTGACTCTATGCGAATGCGCCTTATGTTACTGGGCGGCGGAAATGCCCTTGGGCAGGCGCTGATTCGCCTCGGTGCAGAGGAAGACATCGGTTTCCTCGCCCCCCGCCCGCCCGAAGACGGCTGGGATGCCGCGAGCCTGACCCAATTGCTCGACGACACCCGTCCCGATGCATTGATCAACCTTGCCTACTATTTCGACTGGTTCCAGGCCGAGGCCGTCAGCGAAAGCCGTCTGGCCGGGCAGGAACGCGCTATCGAGCGTCTGGCCGAACTGTGCCAGCACCACAACATCGTGCTGGTGCAGCCGTCCAGTTATCGGGTGTTCGACGGTTCCCGCGCCACCGCCTACAGCGAAAAGGACGAGCCAGTGCCGTTGGGCCTGCGCGGTCAGGCCCTGTGGCGGATCGAGCAGAGCGTACGCGCCACCTGCCCGCAACACGTGCTGCTGCGCTTTGGCTGGTTGCTCGACGACAGCCCGGAAGGCACCCTCGGGCGCTTCCTGGCCCGGGCCGAACAGCCGGAAGAATTGCTGCTGGCCGATGACCGCCGTGGCAATCCGACCCCGGTCGACGATGCGGCCCGGGTGATCATCTCGGTGCTCAAGCAACTCGATTGCGCCGCGCCGCTGTGGGGCACTTACCACTACGCCGGCCACGAGGCGACCACGCCGCTGGCGCTGGGTCAGGCGATTCTCACCGAGGCGCGCAGCCTGCACCCGCTGGCCATCGAAGCCCCGACCGCCCAGGCCCACGCCGCGCGGCCGGATGCCGCCGAAGAGCCGCAACACGCGGTGCTCGCCTGCAAGAAAATTCTGCACACTTTCGGGATCAAGCCGCGCGCCTGGCGTGCTGCGCTCCCGGGCTTACTGGATAGGTTTTATCGTCATGGCTGAAGGCCCTGTTCTCATCACCGGCGGCGCCGGTTTCATCGGCTCGCACCTGACTGACGCGCTGCTTGCCAAGGGCCATTCGGTGCGGATCCTCGATGATCTGTCGACCGGCAAGCGCAGCAATCTGCCGCTGGATAATCCCAGGGTCGAGTTGATCGTCGGCGATGTGGCCGACGCCGCATTGGTCGCGCAAGCGATGCAGGGTTGCAGCGCTGTCGCGCATCTGGCCGCCGTGGCTTCGGTGCAGGCGTCGGTGGATGATCCGGTGAAAACCCACCAGAGCAATTTCATCGGCACGCTGAACGTCTGCGAAGCCATGCGCGAGGCGGGCGTCAAGCGTGTGCTGTACGCCTCCAGCGCGGCGGTCTACGGCAACAATGGCGAAGGCGAGTCGATCAGTGAAGACACGCCCAAGGCGCCGTTGACGCCTTACGCGTCGGACAAACTGGCCGGCGAACAGTACTTCGATTTCTACCGCCGCCAGCACGGTCTGGAACCGGCGATCTTCCGTTTCTTCAACATCTTCGGCCCGCGTCAGGATCCGTCCTCGCCGTACTCCGGGGTGATCAGCATCTTCAGCGAACGCGCGCAGAAAGGCCTGCCGATCACCGTGTTCGGCGATGGCGAGCAGACCCGGGATTTCATGTACGTCGAAGACCTGGTCGACGTGCTGGTGCAGGCGATCGAAAAGCCGCAAGTGGATGTCGGTGCGGTGAACGTCGGCTGGAATCAGGCGACCAATCTCAAGCAGATGCTGGCCGCGCTCGAAGCGGTGGTCGGCGAGTTGCCGCCCGTCAGCTACGGCCCGGCGCGCTCCGGTGACATCCGTCATTCGCGGGCGAACAACCGCCGGTTGCTTGAGCGATTCAAGTGCCCGACGCCAACCCCGATGAACGTCGGCCTGGCCCGTTTGCTGGGGCGCTGAGCTTTTCGCAGACATGAAAAAGGCGCCTTTTGACAGGCGCCTTTTTCACGGCCGGAATTCGGGTTTCAAACCGGTTTCCTGTAGCGAGGGAGCTTGCTCCCCGGTCGATGGCGTTACATCGCCGTCAGTTCTGTGCCTGCCCGCCACCAAGCCTCATTCACCACCACGTGAACGTTCTTTGATTGCTGCTTAGAACTTGTAGCCCAGACCGACCATGTACACAAATGGATCGACGTCGACATTCACTTTTGCGCGAGTGCCCGGAGCCACGGCGTTGTTCTCGACGGTGGCGCGGGTATCGATGTCGATGTAGCGCACCTGGGCGTTGAGCATGATGTTGTCGGTCAGCATGTAGTCGGCGCCGACCTGCCAGGCCAGGCCCCAGGAGTTTTTCGCCTTGAAGTTGCTGAAGCCGTTGGACTGGGCTTCGCTGCCGACGTGCTCGTCGTAGATCCAGGTGTAGTTGATGCCGCCGCCGATGTACGGCTGGAAGGCCGATTTGGCGTCCAGCGGGTAGTAGACGACGCTCAGGGTCGGCGGCAGGTGTTTCAGGGTGCCGAGCTTGCCGTTGGCGGCTGGCAGGGCAGTGCCCTTGAGCTTCACGTCATGTTCGAACGGGGATGCGGCCAACAGCTCGATACCGATGTTGTTGGTCAGCATGTAGGCGAAGTTCAGACCCAGTTGGGTGTCGCTGCTCATGGTCGCCTTGCCGCCCAGGTTGGTGCCGCTCAGCGGACCCTGATCGACCTTGACGCTGGAACTGTCGGCCTTCGGGTTGACGGTGATCGCACCGGCACGAACGATGATGTCGCCGGCTTCGTGGGCGTGGGCGAGCGGGGCTGCGAGCGCGAGGGCAAACAGCGAGGCGCTGAGCAAGGACTTGTTCATGGAAGCTCCCAAAGGACGTTAAAAATGTTTGATGTCCTATGGTACGAATCCGTCTGATACGGTCTTTTGACTCAGCTCAATGAAACAGTGATGGGTAGTTTTTTTGTGGAACCTTTGCTCGCAAAGCCGATGGAGCGGGCTATAACTGACTGCCGGAGTTACTCCGGCAGTTCGTAGACGTAAATCTTGTCCGCTTCCATCTGATACCCGGCGTCGGCCAGTTCGCTGGTGGACTGCTTGACCTGCAACGGCCCTTCCACCCAGTACGGTTGATACAGCTCGTCGAGCTTCACGCCGAGTTCGCTTTTCACGTGCACGATCTGGTTCGACGGCGGTGGCGGCACGTGGATGCAGGCGCCGAAATACGGCACCAGCAGGAAGTCCGTGGTGCGACCTTCTTCGCTGACTTCCAGCGGCACGATGTAGCCCGGCAGGCGGATGTTCTGGCCGTCGAGGCTTTGCACTACCGGTGCGTTGGGCATGTCCTGCTTGGCTGCCGGCGCGGACTCGGCGGACAGCGCATCGCTCATCTTCGACAGGTCATGCAGCGGCGTCATGTTCGGCACTTCCGGCGCCGCGTCCGGCGGGATCATCTCCGACCAGGTCAGGTCTTTCGGTGCCGCTGCCCAGACGGGCAGGGCGACCAGCAACAGCAGCGCAAGCACGGCGCGGGGCATGGTGAACATCCTCATAAACGGATCGACAGGCCATCGGCCAAGGATTGGCGATACGCGCGCCAGGCCGGCACGCTGCCCATCAGCAGCGCGGCAGCCAGAATGCCACCGAGCAGCGTCCATTCATACTCGCTTGGCCAGGCCAGCGGCAGATACAGCCCGTAATTGGCCTGCACATAACCCTGAGCAGCGGCGATGCCGATGTACAGCAACGCCAGCCCGGCGATCACCCCGGTCAGCGCCAAGGCAAAGGCTTCCAGCACCAGCAGGCTCGCGATATGCCACGGCCGCGCGCCCACCGAACGCAGGATTGCCATTTCGCGGCGGCGTTCGTTGAGGCTGGTGAGGATCGCCGTGAGCATGCCGATCAATCCGGTCAGCACGACGAACAGAGAGACCACGAACAGCGCTTTTTCAGCGGTGCTCATCAGGCTCCACAGTTCCTGCAAGGCCACGCCCGGCAGGATCGCCAGCATTGGCTCGCCACGGAATTCGTTGATCTCCCGTTGCAGGGCAAAGGTCGAAATCTTGCTGTTGAGGCCGAGCATGAACGCGGTGATCGCTTGCGGCGTCAGGTCCATGTTGCGCGCCTGATCGGCGCTGATCCGGCCGTTGCCACGGGCCGGCACACCGTTGTGCCAGTCGATGTGGATCGCCTCCATACCGCCGAGGCTGATGTGCAACGTGCGATCCACCGGGGTGCCGGTGCGCTTGAGAATCCCGACCACGGTGAACGGTTTGTCGTCGTGCTTGACCAGACTGATCGCCGCCACGCCGTGGGCCAGCACCAGTTTGTCGCCGAGCTTGTAATGCAGCGCTTCGGCCACTTCGGCACCGAGCACCACTTCGAACGGATCGGTAGCGAAGGCGCGGCCGTCCGCCAGTTCCAGATGCTGCTGGCGACCGTACTGGTAATGCTCGAAGTAGGCTTCGGTGGTGCCCATCACGCGGTAGCCGCGATGGGAATCACCGAGGGACATCGGAATCGCCCACTTCACCTTCGGGTTGCTGGCGAAGTGTTCGAAGCTGTCCCAGCGGATGTTGTTGGTGGCGTTGCCGATGCGGAATACCGAATACAGCAGCAGGTTCACCGAACCCGAGCGGGCGCCGACGATCAGGTCGGTGCCGCTGATGGTGCTGGCGAAACTGGCCTTGGCTTCGGTGCGCACCCGCTCAACCGCCAGCAGCAGGCAGACGGAGAGGGCGATGGCGAAAGCAGTGAGCAGGGCGGTGAAACGCCGGTTGGCGAGGCTGGCCATGGCCAGACGGAACAGATACATCTCAGACCTCGGCAGACGTGGCGGCGCGATTGAGTTCGGCCAGGGACAGGTGACGGTCAAACAGCGGCGCCAGGCTCTGGTCGTGGCTGACGAACAACAGGCTCGAGCCGGCCTCACGGCATTCGGCGAACAGCAGGCGAATGAAGTTTTCCCGGGCGTCGTAATCCAGTGCCGAGGTCGGTTCGTCGGCGATCACCAGTTCCGGCTGGCCGATCAATGCGCGAGCAGCGGCGACCCGCTGTTGCTGACCGATCGACAGCGAATCGGCGCGGCGACTCAGGATGCTTTCGTCCTTCAACCCCAAGTGGGCGAGCAGGGTGGCGGCAGCCTGATCGACGCTGCCGTGACGCTGCTTCGCACGCTCGGCACGCAGCTTCGAGAAGTGGCACGGCAGCTCGACGTTCTCGCGAACGGAGAGAAACGGCAGCAGGTTGAACTGCTGGAAAATGTAGCCGGTGTGATCGACGCGAAAGCGATCACGGGCGCCGGCACCCAGTTCGGTCAGCTCCTGGCCGAGCAGGCGGATGCTGCCGCGACCGGGTTTCTGCACCCCGCCGAGCAGGCCGAGCAGGGTGGTCTTGCCGCTGCCGCTGGGGCCCTTGAGGAACAGGGCTTCGCCGGCTTCCAGACGAAACGCCGGGATGTCCAGCAGCGGCGGGTGACCGGGCCAGTTGAAGCCCAGGTCGGACAGTTCGATGAGTGCTTGGGTCATGGCGCCGTTTCGTGTCAGAACTTCAGGGCGGCGGCCTTGGCCGTCACTTCCGTGCCTTGCTGGCCGCTCGGGCTGATCAGTTGTACCTGAATTTTCTGGGTGGCCGGAAAGGTATTGAACAGGTTCGCCAGATCCAGGGTTTTCAACGCACCCGGCGCCGCACAGCTGAACTGGTAGTGGGCGTGGATTTCGCTGTGGTCGTGATGATGCTCGTGACCGTCCTTGCCAGCTTCTTCTTCGTCGTGGTCGTCGGCATCCGGTTTGTCGCCGAACAGCGGGCTTTCCAGTTCCTGGCTGGTGACCTTGCAATCGGCGGCGGCCGGCAGGCTGAACAGCGCCAGCGGTTTTTCGAGCTGTGCACGCGCGGCTGCGGCCTTGGCCTTGTCGGCATCGCTGGTGGCGACGTGTTCGAAACCCACGAGGTTCATCGCCGGGCTTTCCAGCTCCAGCTCCAGAGTCTGGCCATCGAGTGCGGCGTTCAGGCGACCGACGCCGTGTTCGTGGGCACCGAGGCTGCCGTGCTCATGGTCGTGATCATGCTCATCGGCAGCATGGGCGATGGCCAGCGGCAACAGGGCAAACGGCAAAGCGAGCAGCAGACGACGCATGGCGGTCTCCGGGAAGTAAAGTGAAGAGTTTGTTATGTAATCTTATAACGAAAGTGCGCAGAGTTTGCCCGCCCGCTTGGCGTTACACAAGTCCCATGGGAGCATGCAGGTCAGAAATGTGCGGGAGCGAAGTTTATGTTGCGGATACGCGGAACCGTCGGCGAGTTGCCGGTGGATTTGACCCTGGAACTGGATGAAAGCGACTGGGCGCGGCTCGGTGCGCAGTTCGGCGTGCAGGTGCAGGCGACTCAGCCGCAAGCAGCAGCCTCGGCGCCGGTAGCGAAACCGGTGAATCAGGATGACGCGCTGTGGCAGGTCGCCAGGGATCTGTTGCGCAAGGCCGGACAACTCAGCGGGCCGGAATTGCTGGATCAGCTCGAAGGACTGACCGGCAGCGCGGCGGCGGGCAAGCGCTTGCTGGTGCGCCTGCGTCATTCATCCGATGTGAAGGTGCTGAGCGGCGGGGATACGCCGCTCTACAGCTGGATCGAGTAAGCGCTTAGTACAGCGCCGCAAACACCTTGCGCCGGTAAGCGGTCACCAGCGGGTGATCGTTGCCCAGCAGTTCGAACACTTGCAGCAAGGTCTTGTGTGGCAGGCCTTCGCCGTAGCTGCGGTTGCGGATGAACAGCTTGAGCAGTGCGTCCAGCGCCGCTTCGTATTGCTGACGGGCCAGTTGCTGGATCGCCAGTTGATACACCGCTTCGTCGTCCTGCGGGTTCTGCGCCAGACGGGTTTTCAGGTCGGCGGCGTCCGGCAGGTCACGAGCCAGGCCGAGGAACTGGATCTGCGCCTTGGCACCGGCCAGTGCGGCCTTGTGCTCGTCGCTCTTGACCGCGTCGAGCACGGTCTGCGCTTCGCCCAGTTCACCGCGTTCGGTCAGGCAGCGAGCGTAGAGAATCAGCGCCTTGGCGTTGGTGTTGTCCTCGCCCAGCAGCGTAACCAGCGTCGCTTCCGCGTCGGCGTAACGGCCTTCATCAAACAGTGCCTGAGCCTGTTCGAACGGATCGGCGGCGGACGGCGCCGGCATCTGCACATGCGGTTCGAGCAGGGCGCGCACGGCGGATTCCGGTTGCGCACCGGCAAAGCCGTCCACCGGTTGGCCGTCCTTGAACAGCACCACGGTCGGCAGGCTACGGATGCCGAAACGGGCGACGATGTCCTGCTCGATATCGCAATTGACCTTGGCCAGCAGCAACTCGCCCTGATAGCTCTCGGCGATGCCTTGCAGCATCGGCATCAGCGCCTTGCACGGCGCACACCATTCGGCCCAGAAATCCACCAGCACCGGTTTTTGAAAGGAAGCCTCGATCACCGACTGGTCGAAGTCGGCCGTCGTGGCGTCGAAGATGTACGGCGTTTGCTGACTCATGGGGTATCTCGTAAAAGCGTGAATGGGGCAACTATACGGTCAGGCGCGGGCCGCATGGTAGAGGCTGACATGGCGAAACTCTTCGGGCTCGGCCAGATCCGGCAGGGTCATGGCTTCGAGCATTTCGATGCGCCGGTACAACGGATGACGAAAGTCCCGAACCCGCGAATCCGCCACCAGCGCTTCGCGGCCACGGCTCAGGAAGGCGTCGAGCAGCGGCAGGTTTTCCCGGTCGTAGAGAACGTCGGCCACCAGGATCAGATCGAAGCGATCCGCCTCGGCGAAGAAGTCCGTGGAATAACTCATCTGGACATCATTGAGTTCGGCATTCGCCCGACAGGCGGCAATCGCCAGCGGGTCGAGGTCGCAGGCCACCACCTCCAGCGCGCCGGCCTTCACCGCCGCGATCCCGGCGATCCCGGAACCGGCGCCGAAATCCAGCACCCGTTTGCCGCGAACCCACTCGGGAAACTCCGCCAGATACCGCGCCACCGCCAGACCGCTGGCCCAGCAGAAACTCCAGTAAGGCGGTTCATGCAGGATTCGTTGGGTTTCTTCCTGGCTGAATTCGCGGGCCATGTTGTCGCCGTCGATCAGCCACAGCTGCAAATCGGTGTCCGGCAACGCACAGGCTTTCAGTCGCGCGTCGCCGAGCAATTCGCCCAGCGACTGTTGCAGGTCTGACGGTGCATTCATGGTGCTTTGACAAATTGCAGCTGGCCCAATGCCTGGGTGGTCGGCTGAGTGATGGTCTGCGACGGCAGGTGCAGGATCAACTGGCCGGACTGGCTGGCGCGGCCGCGCAATTCGACCCGCGCGCCCACCGGGAAAGCGTCGGGGTTGAAGCGCAGATGGAACGGCAGAATCTGGTTGTTGCCGATCAGGCTGGAACTGGCGAGCAATTGTTGTGGGCGATCCTTCTCGTCGATCACCAGCAGCGCCAGTTCGACTTCGGCACCGGCCGGCACGCCTTGCAGGGTGCCGCTCAGTTCGCGCTGATAGGCCGGCAGCGGCCCGAGGTCGGCGGCTTCCCGGGCTTTTTTCTGCGCCTGTTGCGGCGCCGGGCCCGGCGTGGGCGGCTGAGGCTTGGGCGCATCGCTGCCACAGGCCACCAGCAGGCTGAAAACACTGAGCAAAACGAGCGGTCGTAGGGACATTGGCGGCTCCAGCAAAATGAAATCCATGGATCAAACGATCATGGCAGTCTGTATACCGCAAAGCCTATGGCTTGTCTTGCCACCGGGATGCGCTACCATGGCCCTCCCTTTTTTTGTTGCCAGCCACCATGCACTGTCCCTTCTGCGGTGCCAACGACACCAAGGTCATCGACTCGCGTCTGGTCGCCGAGGGCGAACAGGTGCGCCGCCGGCGTGAATGCCTGGCCTGCGGCGAACGTTTCACGACGTTCGAGACGGCCGAACTGGTGTTGCCGCGCCTGATCAAAACCGACGGCAGCCGCCAACCGTTCGACGAAGAAAAACTCCGCGCCGGCATGCAACGCGCCCTGGAGAAACGTCCGGTGAGCGTCGAGCGCCTCGAATCCTCGCTGGTCCATATCAAACACAAGCTGCGCGCCACCGGCGAGCGCGAGGTCAAGTCCCTCGTGGTCGGCGAACTGGTGATGGCCGAGCTGCAAAAGCTCGATGAAGTCGCCTACATCCGTTTCGCTTCCGTGTACCGCCGCTTCCAGGACCTCAACGAATTTCGCGAAGAGATCGACCGCCTCGCCCGCGAACCGGTGAAAGAATGACCACCGCCGCCGAGCAGGCCATCCTCGACGCCCACTTCATGGCCCGGGCCCTGGAGCTGGCGCGCAAGGGGCATTACACGACTCATCCCAATCCACGGGTTGGCTGCGTGATCGTGCGCGAGGGGCAGATTGTCGGCGAAGGCTGGCATGAACGCGCCGGCGAACCCCACGCCGAAGTCCACGCCCTGCGCGTCGCCGGTGAACTGGCCCGGGGCGCCACGGCTTACGTGACCCTTGAACCTTGCAGCCACCACGGCCGTACACCGCCGTGCGCCGATGCGCTGGTGAATGCGGGTGTCGGTCGGGTGGTCGCGGCAATGCGTGATCCGAATCCACAAGTCGCCGGACGCGGTCTGCAGCGTCTGGCCGATGCCGGCATCGCCACCGAAAGCGGCGTACTGGAAGCCGAAGCCCGCAAGCTCAATCAAGGTTTTCTGAAGCGCATGGAACACGGCTTGCCGTTCGTGCGGGTCAAGTTGGCCATGAGCCTCGACGGCCGCACGGCGATGGAAAGCGGCGAGAGCCAATGGATCACCGGCCCTGCCGCGCGTTCGGCGGTGCAGCGTTTGCGCGCCCAGGCCAGCGTCGTGCTGACCGGCGCCGATACAGTGCTGGCCGATGGCGCACGCCTGACCGTTCGCGGTGAAGAGCTGGGGCTGGATGCCGAACAAACCGCGCTGGCCCTGAGTCGTCCGCCGCTGCGGGTGCTGATCGACGGGCGTCTGCGGGTGCCGCTGGATGCGCCGTTCTTCAAGGCCGGCCCGGCGCTGGTCGCCACCTGCGTGGCCATCGAAGAACAGTACGCCCACGGTCCGGAATGTCTGATCGTGCCGGGCGATGACGGTCAGGTCGATCTGCACCAATTGCTGATCGAACTGGCCAACCGTGGCGTCAACGAAGTGCTGGTCGAGGCCGGTCCGCGACTGGCCGGCGCATTTGCCCAGCTCGGTCTGGTCGACGAGTTCGTGATCTTCATCGCCGGCAAGTTCCTCGGCTCCACGGCGCGTCCGCTGCTGGACTGGCCGCTAGCCCATATGAAGGATGCGCCGGCGCTGAAAATCACTGAAATTCGCGCGGTTGGCGATGACTGGCGAGTCACTGCAATCCCTGTCCCATCGGCGCGCGTATAATTCCCGGCCATCGCGTTAGCGCTGGCTTCGTTCTCAAGGAGAACCCCATGTTTACCGGCATCATCGAATCCATCGGCAGTATCCGCGCACTGACCCCAAAGGGCGGTGATGTGCGGGTGCATGTCGAAACCGGCAAGCTCGACCTGAGCGACGTCAAACTCGGCGACAGCATCGCGGTCAACGGCGTTTGCCTGACTGCGGTTGAACTGCCGGGCAACGGCTTCGCCGCCGACGTCAGTCGCGAAACCCTCGACTGCACCGCCATGAATGACCTGAAAAGCGGCAGCCCGGTCAACCTGGAAAAAGCCCTGACCCCGACCACCCGTCTCGGCGGCCATCTGGTCAGCGGTCACGTCGACGGTGTCGGCGAAGTGGTTTCGCGCAGCGACAATGCCCGCGCCGTGGAATTTCGCATCCGCGCGCCGAAAGAGCTGGCCAAGTACATCGCCCACAAAGGCTCGATCACCGTCGACGGCACCAGCCTGACCGTGAACGCGGTCGATGGCGCCGAGTTCCTGCTGACGATCATCCCGCACACCCTGAGCGAAACCATCATGGCGTCCTACAAGCCAGGTCGCCGGGTGAACCTGGAAGTCGACTTGCTGGCGCGTTATCTGGAGCGTCTGCTTATGGGCGACAAGGCTGCAGAGCCAACGTCCAGTGGCATCACTGAAAGCTTTTTGGCCGCCAACGGCTACCTCAAATCCTGACTGAAGGGGGTGCCTTGTGGCGCTCAATAGCATCGAAGAACTGGTTGAAGACATCCGCCAAGGCAAGATGGTCATCCTCATGGATGACGAAGACCGCGAGAACGAAGGCGACCTGATCATGGCCGCCGAATGCTGCAAGGCCGAGCACATCAACTTCATGGCCAAGCACGCCCGTGGCCTGATCTGCATGCCGATGAGCCGCGAGCGCTGCGAAACCCTGAAGCTGCCGCTGATGGCGCCGCGCAACGGTTCCGGTTTCGGCACCAAGTTCACCGTCTCGATCGAAGCGGCCGAAGGCGTGACCACCGGCATCTCCGCTGCCGACCGCGCACGCACCGTGCAAGCGGCCGCCGCGAAAGACGCGAAAGCCGAAGATATCGTCAGCCCGGGCCATATCTTCCCGCTGATGGCCCAGGCCGGTGGCACCCTGGCCCGCGCCGGTCACACCGAAGCCGCTTGCGACCTGGCGCGCATGGCCGGTTTCGAGCCGAGCGGCGTGATCTGCGAAGTGATGAACGACGACGGCACCATGTCCCGTCGCGCCGAGCTGGAGGCTTTCGCCGCCGAACACGACATCAAGATCGGCACCATCGCCGACCTGATTCACTACCGGATGATCCACGAACGTACCGTTCAGCGGATTGCCGAGCAGCCGCTGGACAGCGAACTGGGCCAATTCAACCTGGTGACCTATCGTGATTCCGTGGAAGGCGACGTGCACATGGCACTGACCCTGGGCACCGTTTGCGCCGAAGAGCCGACCCTGGTTCGCGTGCACAACATGGACCCGCTGCGCGACTTGCTGATGGTCAAACAACCGGGCCGCTGGAGCCTGCGCGCCGCCATGGCTGCGGTTGCCGAGGCCGGTAGCGGTGTGGTGCTGCTGCTCGGTCACCCACTGGATGGCGACGTGCTGCTGGCGCACATCCGCGAAACCGGCGATCAGGCGGCGGTGAAAAAACCGACCACCTACAGCATCGTCGGTGCCGGTTCGCAGATCCTGCGTGACCTCGGCGTGCGCAAAATGCGTTTGATGAGCGCGCCGATGAAGTTCAATGCGATATCCGGTTTCGATCTGGAAGTTGTAGAATACGTGCCCTCCGAATAATGACCGGTTGTTTCCGGCTCCGAATTCGCGGCAAATAAATCACTGAGGGACGCGGAACATACGCGTCCCGGCTCTTTAAGAGATCTGACGAATGACCCTGAAGACCATCGAAGGTACCTTCATCGCCCCTAAAGGCCGCTACGCTTTGGTAGTAGGCCGCTTCAACAGCTTCGTGGTTGAAAGCCTGGTCAGCGGTGCAGTTGATGCCCTGGTTCGCCACGGCGTGAGCGAAAGCGACATCACCATCATCCGCGCACCTGGCGCCTTCGAAATCCCGCTGGTTGCGCAGAAAGTCGCCCAGAAAGGCGAGTTCGCAGCAATCATCGCCCTGGGCGCGGTCATTCGTGGCGGTACTCCGCACTTCGAATACGTGGCTGGCGAGTGCACCAAGGGCCTGGCCCAGGTGTCCATGGAATTCGGCGTACCGGTCGCTTTCGGCGTCCTGACCGTTGATTCCATCGAGCAAGCCATCGAACGTTCCGGCACCAAGGCCGGTAACAAAGGTGCTGAAGCTGCCCTGTCCGCTCTGGAAATGGTCAGCCTGCTGGCGCAGTTGGAGGCCAAGTGATTAGCGACGAAAGCGATCGTTTCAACCCGCGCGATCCGAAACCTGCGGATGCCGGCAAGCCATCGAAAAGCGCCAAGCGCCGCGAAGCCCGTCAGCTCGCGACCCAGGCCCTGTATCAGTGGCACATGGCTCGGCAGTCGTTGAACGAGATCGAAGCGCAGTTCCGGGTCGATAACGATTTCACCGATGTCGACGGTGCTTACTTCCGCGAAATCCTGCACGGGGTTCCGCAGTTCAAGACCGAAATCGACAACGCGCTCACGCCTTGCCTGGACCTGGCGATCGAAGAGCTGGACCCGGTTGAGCTGGCGGTTCTGCGCCTGTCCACCTGGGAACTGCTCAAGCGCGTCGACGTGCCGTACCGCGTTGTGATCAACGAAGGTATTGAACTTGCCAAGGTGTTCGGTTCGACCGACGGCCACAAGTTCGTCAACGGCGTGCTCGACAAGCTGGCTCCGCGCCTGCGTGAAGCTGAAGTGAAGGCGTTCAAGCGCTGATCGGCGCTTGAATACTTTTTCTCAGCCATGGGCGAGTTTGAGCTGATCCGCAATTTCTTCGCCGCCGCGCCTTGTGCGCAGGGCGGCGAAGGCGTTGCACTGGGGATCGGCGATGACTGCGCCTTGCTGGCGGTTCCTTCCGGGGAGCAGTTGGCGGTTTCCACCGATACGCTGGTGGCCGGCGTGCATTTCGCCGATCCCTGCGATCCGTTTCTGCTCGGTCAGCGCTCGCTGGCCGTGGCGGTCAGCGACCTCGCTGCCATGGGCGCCACGCCTGTTGCCTTTACCCTTGCCCTGACTCTGCCGACGGTGACCGCCGATTGGCTGCAAGCCTATGCCCGCGGTTTGAACCGCATGGCGCAGGGCTGCGGCGTGGCACTGGTCGGCGGCGATACGACGCGAGGGCCGTTGAGCCTGACCGTCACCGTGTTCGGCCGCGTCCCGGCCGGCAAAGCGCTGACCCGCAGCGGCGCCCAGCCGGGCGATCTGCTGTGTGTCGGCGGTGAGCTGGGCAATGCCGCCGGGGCTTTGCCGCTGGTGCTGGGTCAGCGTGACGCCGACCCCCATATCGCCCAGCCGCTGCTTGATCATTACTGGTCGCCGCAACCGCAACTCGCCCTCGGCCAGGCCCTGCGTGGCAAGGCCACCTCGGCGCTGGATATCTCCGATGGTCTGCTCGCCGATTGCGGTCATATCGCACTGGCTTCGAAGGTTCGCCTCGAAGTCGAGCGCGAGCGTGTTCCGTTGTCGGAGGCGCTGGTGGCGTTTCTCGGTCAGCGCGGCGCCGAACGTGCGGCGTTGAGTGGTGGCGATGATTACGTGCTGGCCTTTACCTTGCCGTCTGTCGAGTTGCCCGCGCTGCTCGCCGATGGCTGGCCGATCCATGTGATCGGCCGCGTTACGCGAGGGCAGGGCGTGGTGTTGCTGGATCGCGACGGGCACGACATCACCCCGCAAATCCGGGGTTATCAACATTTTCAGGAGTCACCGTGACAGATCACCCGAAACAGGTTCCGGCCGAATTCGTTCCGCCGTCGGTCTGGCGCAATCCCTGGCATTTCCTCGCGTTCGGCTTCGGCTCGGGCACCTTGCCCAAGGCGCCGGGCACCTGGGGCTCGTTAGTTGCGCTACCCTTTATTCCGTTGTGGCAGATGCTGCCCGACTGGGGTTACTGGTTGATGCTCGGAATCACCATGCTGTTCGGCTTCTGGCTGTGCGGCAAAGTGGCCGACGATCTGCGGGTGCACGACCACGAAGGCATCGTCTGGGACGAAATGGTCGGGATGTGGATCACCCTGTGGCTGGTGCCGGAAGGCTGGTACTGGTTGCTCGCCGGGTTCCTGGTGTTCCGCTTCTTCGACATTCTCAAGCCGTGGCCGATCCGCTGGATCGACCGGCATGTTCACGGCGGCGTCGGCATCATGCTCGACGACGTGCTGGCCGGCGTGTTCGCCTGGCTGGCGATGCAGGGACTGGTGTGGGTTTTCGCCTGATTTCCAGGCGTGAATGAGGGACGCAGGGATGACTCGACGCTGGTTGGCGATAGTGGTTTTGACCTTGCTTGGCGCCATGGCCCAGGCACAGGACGCGCCGCCGTCGGTCATTCACCTGGCCAGTGAAGATTGGGAGGACTACACCGCCGCCGATGGCCATGGCCTGGGTTGGGACGTGCTGCGCAAAGTGTTCGAGCCGGCTGGTGTGACGCTGGATATCCGCACCGTGCCCTACACCCGTTCGGTGGGGCTGGTGCAACTGAAGGAAGTCGACGCACTGGTCGGCTCCTACCGCGGTGAAGCCGAGCAGGTTTTGTACCCGAAATGGAATTTCGATTCCGACCACATCTACGCGCTCGGCCTGGCCAGCAATCCGTCGCCGACCCAGGCGACCCTGGGCAAATACCGACTGGCCTGGGTGCGCGGCTATCGCTACGAAACCTACCTGCCGAACGTCAAACGCTTCAACCAGATCGAGCGCCGCACCGGGATCCTGTCGATGCTCAAACAGGGGCGGGCGGATTACTACATCGATGCGCTGACGGAAATCGAAGCGGTGGTGAGAAACGCCGCCGATCCGTCGCAGTACCGTTATTCACACCTGGCGGAGTTGCCGCTGTACCTCGGTTTCGCCGACACCCCGCAAGCCCGCGCACTGATGTCGATCTACGACCAGCGCATGGAGCAACTGGTGAAAAGCGGCGAGTTGAAGCCGATCTTCGAGCGCTGGAAACAGCCGTATCCGTTCGAGTAAGGGCGATAAGGGCGGGCCTGTTATCAAACTTTTTGATAGTTATCCCCGATAATTCAGCCTAAGCGCCTGCGGGAACCTGCTGTTACAATGCCGCCCAGCGAATCTTCAGACTTTTCAGATCAGGAGCACACCGGTGCCTGTCGTTTTTGTCGCCGCTTCCAAGCTGCCAACGCCTTTTGCGCAATTCACCATGCACGGTTTTCTCGATGAAGCCACCGGCCGCGAGCACGTCGTGCTGAGCCTGGGTGAGATTGCCGACGGTGCCCCGGTACTCGGCCGTCTGCACTCCGAATGCCTGACCGGCGATGCCTTGTTCAGCCAGCGTTGCGACTGCGGTTCGCAACTCGAAGGCGCACTCAAGGCCATCGCTCGCGAAGGTCGTGGCGTATTGCTGTACTTGCGTCAGGAAGGACGCGGCATCGGTCTTTTGAACAAGATCCGTGCCTACGAATTGCAGGACGGCGGCGCCGACACCGTTGAAGCCAACGAGCGTCTGGGCTTTGCCGCCGACCAACGTGACTACGCCATGTGCCTGCCGATGCTCGAGCATCTGGGCGTCAAATCCCTGCGCCTGATGACCAACAACCCGCGCAAGGTCAAAGCCTTGACCGACATGGGCATCGTCGTCGCCGAGCGCGTGCCGCTGCACACCGGCCATAACCCGCACAACAAACTCTATCTGGCGACCAAGGCCAGCAAGCTCGACCACATGATGGGCAACGAGCATCAGGGTGAGGTAGACCGGGCGTGACCCGCGGGCAAGTGCGGCGCCGTCTGTCGATCGCCTGGTGGAAATACCTGGCGCTGGCACTGGTGCCGCTGTTCGTGATCAACGCTGTTTTCGGCCAGGGCGAGGCGATTCTGCCGGTGGCGGCGATGCCTTTCTTTATCGCTGGCGTGGCTTCGATGTTTGTCAGCCTGAAATTTTTCGGGCGCTACAAACATGCGCTGATCGCCACGCAAAAAGCCCTCGATACCCCTGAAGAACCCGCTGCCTGGATTGCCCTGGCGGCGAGCCTTCGCAGTGCATACGTGGTCGCGGCGCTGCCGGCATGGATTGGCGCGCTGGCGGTGTTTGTCGGCCTTGAAGCGGTGCCGCTGATGTTGCTGGCGCTGTCCACGGCGGTGCTGTTCTACCTCTACCGTATCCCGCGTCAACTCGCTTGATGCGTCGTCTCTGGCTGGCGGTTCTGCTGCTGGCCGTCAGCGGTCAAGCGCTGGCCGCTCTGCGGGTGGTCAGCCTCGCGCCATCCCTGTCTGAAATCGTTGTCGAGCTGGATTCGGCGGATCTGCTGGTCGGTGTGCTGGATGCCGGTGAGCGGCCATCCGCGATCAAGGACGTGCCTTCGGTGGGGCGTTACGGCCAGCTCGACATGGAGCGGTTGCTCAGCCTCAAACCTGACTTGTTGCTGCTATGGCCCGGCAGTGTCGGCCCGGCGCAGCGTGATCAGCTCAAGCGTTTGAACATCCCGACGTTCGTTGCCGAGCCTCACAGTTTCGAGCAGTTGCTCACGCAGATCGAAGCCATCGCTGCCCAGCTTGGTCGTCCTGAACGCGGGGTTGAGCGAGCGACCGGATTACGGCGCAAGCTTGATGAGCTGCGCCAGCGCTACCGCCGTGAAGCACCGTTGCGGGTGTTCTATCAGGTCTGGGACAAGCCGCTGTACACCGTCGGTGGCGGGCAGATCATCAGCGATGCGCTTGAAGTGTGCGGCGCGCGCAATGTGTTCGCCGACCTGACGCTGCCAGCGCCGCAGGTGAGCATCGAAGCGGTTTTACAGCGTGGTCCCGAAGTGATACTTGCCGGCGATCAGCCGCAACTGGATGCGTGGAGCGCGTGGCCGCAGGTGGCAGCGGTCAAGCACGGGCAATTGCTGCTGGTCACCGACAAAGGCCTTGAGCGCCCGAGCGGGCAGATGATCGAGGCGACTGCCAAGCTCTGCCAACTGATCGCGCCGGATCGTTAGAGCTGCGGCGTCCAGGTCACGCCTAACATGAACGCCCGACCTTCCTCGCGATAGCCATACTGACTGCCGTCATGGCTGTACAGCGCGCGGCTGTAACCCTTGTCCAGCAGGTTATCGACCTTGAAATCCAGCTTGATCTCACGATTCAGCGCCCAACTGCTGCGCAGCCCGAGCAGCGCATAACCGCCCAATGGTTGTTGATTGTTCAGGTCGTCATAACTGCTGCTGACGGCCTGCCAACTGGCGCCTAGACCGAGGCGATCAAATTGCCGGTCCAGATCCCAGCTCAGGGTGCGACGGGCACGACGCGCCAACGTGTGGCCGGTGTCGCGGTCACGCGGATCGATGATTGCCACGCCGAGGTTGCTCTGCCAGCCGAACAGCTCCTGTTTCAGCGCTGCTTCGAAACCGTTGATCCGCGCCGAAGCGACGTTTTCAGGGCGTGAGTTGCTGCCGAAGATGATCGCGTCTTCCAGATCGGTCCGATACAGCGAGGCTTCCAGACGAGTGCTGTCACTCAACTGACTGCGCCATTGAAGCTCGTAGCTTTTCGAGGTTTCCGGTTTCAGGTCGGGGTTGCTGAAATCCGGGTAATACAGATCGTTGAAGGTTGGCGCGCGGAAGCCTTCGCTGTAGCTGAGCAGCAGATCGTTGTCCGGATTGACCGGCAACGTCAGCGTGCCGCTCCAGCTGTTCTGGCCGCCGAACTGCTGGTTGTCATCGCGGCGCAGACCCAGTTCGGTGGAGAAGCTGTCAGCCTGGAAGCGATGCTGGATGAACGCGGCGCGGTTCCAGCGGCTGTCTTCGTCGAACGCGGTGCTGCTGTTGATCCGGTCTTCGTACCAGTCGCCGCCAAGGATCAGGCTGTTGCGCGCATCGAGGGTCAGGTCGTTCTGCCAGGTCACCGAATCACGGTAGGTGTTGAACACCGAGCGTTCGTCGCTGAGCTTGTCGAAGGTCTTCTCGCGGTTTTCGCTGTGGCCAAGCTCCAGGCGCGATTTCCAGCGTTCGTTGATCCGCGCGTCGATGTAGCTGCTGAAACTGCTGACGGTGAAGTCGCTATAAGGCTGCTGCTGGAGGGAGTCGAAGGTCACCGGGTCGAAGCGCCCGAACGGGTTGTCGAACTCGCTTTTGCCACGGTTATCCAGCAGATTGGCGCCGACTTCGATGTCATCGGTCAACGCATGGCTGAGGCTCATGCTGATGGATTTATTGCGATAGGCGTCATGATCGCTGTCGCTGGGGTACGACTCGTGGGTGCGGTCGAGGCCGGCGGTTTCGTCGAGGCTGGCGCCGAGGTTGAAACGGGTTTTCTCGTCTCCGCCGGACAGACCGACACTGCGCTCCCAGGTCTGATTGCTGCCGAACCCCACATGCATCCGAGGCTGCAAGCCTTGCTCGCCACCGCGCCGTGTGAAGATCTGAATCACCCCGCCAATCGCATCGCTGCCGTAAATCACCGAGCGCGAACCGCGCAGCACTTCCACGCGTTCGATCTGTTCGATGTTCAGGTGTTGCAGGTTGCTGTCGCCGGAGGTGGAATTGCCGATGCGCTGGCCGTCGACCAGCACCAGGCTCTGCGCCGATTGCGTGCCACGGATGTAAATACCCGGAAGACTCCCGCGCCCGCCGGTTTGCGCGACTTGCACACCGGGCACTCGTTGCAGCAGATCGGTGACGCTGCGCGGTTGCAGGCGCTCGATGTCTTCGCGGGTGAACACGGTGTTGGCGGCGCTGCTGTCGTTGCGTGCTTCGACCTGGCGGTTGGCGCTGATCAGCATGTCCGGCAGCTTCAGGGCCTGATCGCGTTCGAAGGTGTCGGCGAGGGCGTTGGCGGAGGGTAGCAGCAGGAGGGGCAGGGCGAGGCGCGAGAGGTTCATCGGTTTCCGTTGGTATTTCTGGTGTGTACAAAATTTCTAGCGACACAAAACACTGTGGGAGCGGGCTTGCCCGCGAAGGCGGTTTGTCAGTCAACTCATTATCGACTGATCCGACGCCTTCGCGAGCAAGCCCGCTCCCACATGGGGTTTTGCGTTTATCCAGCGAATTAGCGGTTAAGCAGTTCCAGTCGCTCACGCACCGCCGCTTCGATCCCGGCCTCGTCCAGCCCGCACTCGGCCAGCATCTGCGCCGGTTTGGCGTGCTCGACGTAAACATCCGGCAAGCCCAGGTGCAGCACCGACTTGAGGATGTTCTCGCGGGCGAGGAATTCGCTGACCGCGCCACCGGCGCCGCCCATGATCGCGTTCTCTTCGATGGTCACCAGCAGGTCGTGGCTGTTGGCGATTTCGCGCACCAGCGCTTCGTCCATCGGTTTGACGAAACGCATGTCGACCACGGTCGCGTCCAGCGTCTCGGCGACTTTCAGGGCTTCGGCCATTTGCACGCCGAACACCAGCAGGGCGACCTTGCTGCCCTGACGACGCACCACACCCTTGCCGATCTCGATCGGTTCGAGGTCTTTCTCGATGGTCGCGTTCGGGCCGGAGCCGCGTGGATAACGCACCGCCGCCGGGCCGTTGTACAGGTGGCCGGTGGTGAGCATCTTGCGCAGTTCGTTTTCATCGCTCGGGGTCATGATGACCATGCCCGGGATGCAACGCAGGAACGAAAGGTCGAAGCTGCCGGCGTGGGTCGGGCCGTCTTCGCCCACCAGACCGGCGCGGTCGATGGCGAACAGCACGTCGAGGTTCTGCACCGCGACGTCATGCACCAACTGGTCGTAACCGCGTTGCAGGAACGTCGAGTAGATCGCCACCACCGGTTTCGCGCCTTCGCAGGCCATGCCGGCCGCGAGGGTCACGGCATGTTGCTCGGCAATCGCCACGTCGAAGTAGCGCAGCGGGAAGCGTTCGCTGAACGCCACCAGATCCGAGCCTTCCTTCATCGCCGGGGTAATGCCCACCAGACGCGGGTCGGCAGCGGCCATGTCGCACAGCCATTCACCGAACACGCCGGAATACTTCGGCCCACCGGCCTTTTTCGGCGCAGCGGCCGGGGCGTCCAGCGGTTCGAGTTTGGTGATGGCGTGGTAACCGATCGGGTCGACTTCCGCCGGGGCGAAGCCTTTACCCTTCTTGGTGACGATGTGCAGGAATTGCGGGCCTTTCAGATCGCGCATGTTGCGCAGGGTGGCGATCAGGGTTGGCAGGTCGTGGCCGTCGATCGGGCCGATGTAGTTCCAGCCCAGCTCTTCGAACAGGGTGCCGGGAACCAGCATGCCCTTGGCATATTCTTCGGTACGACGGGCGATTTCCCAGGCGCCGGGCAGGCGCGACAGCACTTTCTTGCTGCCTTCGCGCATGCTCGCGTAGGTACGGCTGGAAAGGATCTTCGCCAGATAGTTCGACAGCCCGCCGACGTTGCGCGAGATCGACATGTCGTTGTCGTTGAGGATCACCAGCATGTTGGCGTCGACTTCCGGTGCGTGGTTCAGCGCTTCGAAGGCCATGCCGGCGGTCAATGCGCCGTCGCCGATCACCGCAATCGCCTTGCGATCGCTGTTCTGCAGGCGGGCGGCGATGGCCATGCCCAGCGCCGCGCTGATCGAGGTGCTGGAGTGACCGACGCCGAATGTGTCGTACTCGCTCTCGGAGCGGCGCGGGAAGGCGGCGATGCCGTCCTTCTGGCGCAAGGACTCCATGCGCTCGCGACGACCGGTGAGGATCTTGTGCGGATAGGCCTGATGACCGACGTCCCACACCAGCCGGTCGTCCGGGGTGTCGAAGACGTAATGCAACGCGATGGTCAGCTCGATGACGCCCAGGCCGGCACCGAAATGCCCACCGGTCTGGCCGACCGTGTAGAGCAATTCCAGGCGCAACTCATCAGCCAGGGTTTCCAGCTCGGCTTCGCCTAACCGGCGCAGGCCGTCCGGCGTGTTCGCGCGGTCGAGCAGGGGCGTGGTCGGGCGCTTGCGGGGAATCTCATGAAACGTCGTGGGCATCAGGCGAATCGTTATAGGTATAAAAGATGCGGCAGTTTACCTGATGCATCGCCCCCTGCCCACGCGTTGGTCTTTTTTGGCTGATTAGCCTTCAGTTACGCCGATCGACGATATACCGGGCCAGATCGCGCAACGGCTCGGCAGCCGCGTCAAACGGTCGCAGCGCGTGCAGGGCCTGATCGCGCAGTTCCAGCGCGTAAGCCTTGGCGGCGTCGAGGCCGAGCAGCGCCGGATAGGTCGGCTTGTCGCGGGCGATGTCGGCACCCTGGCGCTTGCCGAGGGTTTCGGTATCGCTTTCGACGTCGAGGATGTCGTCCTGGACCTGGAACGCCAGGCCGATGGCCTGTGCATAAGTCTGCAGGGACTTCAATTCATCCTTCTCGGCACGGCCGCTGGCCAGGGCGCCGAGTTTGACGCTGACTTCGATCAGCGCGCCGGTCTTGTGCCGGTGCATCTGTTCCAGCGCTTTCTGATCGAGCTTCAGACCAACCGAGCCTAAGTCGATGGCCTGACCGCCGACCATGCCGGCCGGGCCTGCCGCGTGCGCCAGCGCCGTGACCTGTTGCAGGCGGATATCCGCGCTCAGGTCGCTCAGGCGCGGGTCGAGCAAGGCGCTGAACGCCAGGCTCTGCAAGCCGTCGCCGGCCAGAATCGCGCAAGCTTCATCGAATTTCTTGTGGGTGGTCGGCTGGCCACGACGCAGATCGTCGTCGTCCATTGCCGGCAAATCATCGTGTACCAGCGAATACGCGTGGATCAGCTCAACCGCACACGCCGCGCCGTTGGCCTGTTCGGCCTTGCCGCCAAGGGCTTCGCAGGCCGCGTAAGCCAGCAGCGGACGCACGCGTTTGCCGCCGTTCATCACGCTGTAGCGCATGGCTTCGTAAAGGCGCGCCAGTTCTGGCAGCGGGGCGTTGAACAGGGTTTCCAGAGCCGCATTAACGCGCGCCTGGCTGGTGGCCGAATACGCTGCAATCATTCTGGCTGATCCGCGTCGAAGGGTTCCTCGGCGAGTTCGCCATCGCGCTCCAGCAACACCTGGACCTTCTGCTCGGCCTGGGCCAGCGCCGCCTGGCAGTCACGGGTCAGGCCGATGCCCTGCTCGAAAGCGGTCAGCGAGTCTTCCAGCGACAATTCACCGTTCTCCAGACGCTCCACCAGCGTTTGCAGGTCGGCGAGGGACTGTTCGAAATCCAGTGCAGCTTTTTTGCGGGCCATGGCGGCTAATTCCGGTTGACGTTAAACCGGCGCGACACTAGCAGATAGGGGGGGTATGGGCAAATGAGCGGGGCTTGGATCACTCTGCGGATTTGCCTGGAAAACTGATCTGATAGCGCGTGCTGCGTCCACCGCCGGGCAGGCGTTCGAGACAACCTTTTTCCAGCAGCTCCGCCAGATGTCGGGTCGCCGTCGCCTTGGAGACTTTTGCCACGGCCTGATACTGCGCCGCACTGATACCGTGCTCGAAACCGCGTTCACCACCGTCGAGCAAGCGGTTGAGCACTTTGATCTGCTCCACCGACAGCTCGGATTCCCGGTGCGTTTGCCAGAAACGTGACTTGCCCAATACGCCTTCAATCCGCGCAATGGCCTGTTGCAGGCTGCGCAGCAGGGTTTGCAGGAACCATGCGAGCCAATCGGTGATGTCCAGCGTGGCTTTCTGGCTGGATTCGAGAATCCGGTAATAGCCAGCGCGGTCGTCGAGAATGCTGGCGGACATCGCATAAAAACGAATCGCCTGCGCTTCGCCCTGAGCCAGTGCCAGATCGGTGAGAGTGCGGGTAAGGCGGCCGTTGCCGTCATCGAACGGGTGCAAGGTGACGAACCAGAAGTGCGCGATGCCTGCTCGCAGCAAAGGATCGAGGCCTGCCTGATGCTGACTGGCGTCGAACCATTTGAGAAAACTGTCGAGTTGTCGCTCTAGCCCTTGTCGCGGCGGTGCCTCGAAATGCACAGTCGGACGGTCGATTTGTCCGGAAACCACCTGCATCGGCTCATCGCCGCGTAGGGCGCCGACATTGATCGCGCGTGAAAAGAAGCCGTTTTCCTGCTCTGGAAACAGCCACGAATGCCATTCCAGCAAACGCTCCAGCGTCAGCGGTTCGGCAAGGCGGCGGGTGGCATCGAACATCAGTTGAGCCAGTCCCTCGCTGCGTTGACTGACTTTGTCGTCATCAGGGGATTCCAGCCCCAGGCGCCGAGCCAGTGAAGATCGCACCGATCCGACATTCAACTGCTCACCCTCGATGGCCGAGGAGGTCACGATGTTCTGCAGCAACGCGTCCAGCTCAGTCTGAGCGCTCAGTGAATGGCCCACCGATCCCGCCATGCCCATCAATTGACCTTGTGCCTGAACACACTCGCGCAATAACAGTGACAGATGTTCCGCCTGCCAGTTGAAGTCGGGCCAATCGGGCTGCTGCCAGATCCAGTGAGTTGCCATGAAATGCAGTTCCTGAGTGCGTGAGCCGAATAGAAACGCTATTCGGCTCATTTTGTGAGCCGAATATGACGCCTATTCGGCTCATCGTCCACCCGAGTGCGTGATTCCCGCCGCATTTCAAGGTGTATCCGATTGTTAAAAAACTGCCGAATCGCTAACCTTCGCGCCTTCTACGACCCGACAGTCACGGGTCTTTCAGACGAAACGCAGTTTTCACCGCTGTGAAGTACCGAGGATCGGGTGCAAGGTTTCGTCAGGCATGGCAGGAGGCATCACATGCGTTCACTTCTTTTGCTGCTGATCGGGTTGGCCTGCGCGCCCGCGCTGCTGGCGGCGCCGAGCGCGGAGCTGTCGGAGCCGGTGGGTGGCTGGCGCTATCACGGGCTGCTTGATCGCACGGAAAACCCGCAAGTCGCCTATCCCACGCCGCCCATTGATCGCGGCGTCCAGCGCAATCGCACGATGATCGAGGGTCAGCTCAAGGCCATCGGGCATCTGCGTCCGCCTCACAGCCTGGCAGTGAATGGCAATCCACTGAATCTGTACACCGACGACCAGGGCCGTTTTGCCCGGCCCTATGCGTTCGGCGCCGGCTCCAACAGCGTCGAGGTGATCAGCGCCGACGGCCAGTCGCTCAAGCGCGTTCAATTCTACGAAGCCAACAATTTGCGCACGCCGGCGCGGATCCGCGTGGTGCTCGGTTGGGACGACCCTAAAGCGGAACTCGACCTGCACGTCATTACGCCTGACGGCCAGCATGCTTTCTGGGCGCGTCCGGCGATGAGCAACGGCGGTGGCCTCGATCCGGACGGCGTCGACGGTCCCGGCCCGGAAATGTTCACCATGACTGCGCCGTTGCACGGCACCTATCTGGTTTACGTCAACTATTGGGGCAACTTCGGCAACGACGGCTATAACTTCGAGGAGACCAGCAACCAGAACGAGGTCATCACCTCGCAGATCACTCTGGTGCTCAACGAAAACACCGTCGACGAAAAACGCGAAACGTTCATCGTGCCCCTGCGGGCCATCGGTGATCTGCTGCTGGTCAAGACTTTCAACTATTAAGCATCCCGCACCACGGATGAACTGCCGAGCTTTGGGAACATGAGCGAGAAGATGAGCGAAAACACTGCGACCCCGGCTACCGACGTGCCCGCCGCCAAACCTTCCCGGCGCTGGCCGTTGCTGGCGGTCGGGCTGTGCCTGGTGGCCGGCGTGGCGGGCGGGCTCGGCTGGCTGATGCACAAGCCCAAGGCGCCGCCGGCGGAATTGGCCAGCGACAAGCTCGGCCTGAGCCGCCCGGACGTGCTGCTGGAAACCCGCTCCCTGAGCCAGTTGCCCAAGGACTTGCTGACGGTGCCGTTCCTCAAGGCCACGCTCACCGAGGATTTCGTCTTCTATTATGAAACCCACGCCGACCGCCTCGGCTTGATCGGCAGTCTGCGGCGGATCATCTACGAGCATGGCCTCAAGCTGCAGGACAGCCTGATCGAGCAGCTCTTCGATCAACCGGCAGACGTGGCGCTGTGGCGTGGCGCCGACGGTCGCTTGAAGGATTTCCTGTTGGTGATGGATCGCGGCGGGTTGGCCAAGGTGCTCGAGCCGCTGGCGAAAGTCGCGCTGGATGATTCGCAACTGAGCGTGTTCAGCACCCTGAAAGTTGGCGGCGACGAAGTGCCGCTGTATCAACTGACCTACAACGCCGGCAAATCCCTGCTGTTCGCTTCCCGTGGCGACAAACTGGTGGTGTTGTCCAACCCGACCAAACTCTACGACCCGGAAAGTGGTGCTTCCGAAGAGTCCGGCCATGTTTCGCCGCAAGCGCTGTCGGCTTTGCTCAACGGCGAAAAACTGTTCCCCGAAGCATTTGGGCTCACGGCCAAGACGCCGGAAACCAAACAGCGTCTGTCGGTCAATTCCAGCGTTCTGGCCATGGGTTACCAGCGTTTCATCCCGAACTTCGCCGGTTTGCGTTTCGACATGGACGACAAGGGCTGGCACAGTTATCTCGCGATGGATGAGCTGGAAAACCAGCCGGACTTCGATTTCAAACCGGTCTGGCAGGCCATGCCGCTGGGCGCTAGTGCCTGTGTGACCTTGCCGGTGGCGGCCGAGCCGCAAAAACCGTTGCTGGTGAAACTCGGCGCGGAAGAAGCCGTGGCGCAGAAGCTCACCGAGCACGTGGCCGGCGCAGCGGGCCTGTGCTGGTACGCCGATTCGCGGCTGTACACGCCATTGCTGGTGGCCAGTCTGAACGACGAAGACAACGGCAAACTCGACGCGGATATCGGCACGCTGTTCGATTCGATGGTCGGCGCCTACGAAGGCAAGGTCGACGAGCACGCGTTCCCGGTGGTCGAGAAACAGGAAGGCCAGAGCCATCTCTGGCAGCGTCAGGTCAGTTCCAACTTCGGTCCTTACGCGGCCAAGGATGCCGAGGACCCGGACGCGATCACCGGCCGTGCCTTCATGAAAGTCAGCCTGGCGCGTCATGGTTCGACGCTGCTGTTTTCCCTCGACGACAAACTGGTCGACAAAGCCCTCGGCACCCTCGACAAACGCTTCCCGCCGATGGCCGATGTGTTGCCCAAAGACGTGCTGATGCCGATCTACTTCGGTCCGGATTCGATGGCGCAATTGATCCAGCAGGAAACCCTCGACAGCCTGCCGCAGGACATGGAGCCGGTGTTCTACAACGCTGCGCAAACCTACCTGATCCCGAAACTGCGCACCCTCGGCGGCATGGGCAAATACGCCCTGACCTTGCCGGAAGGCAGCGAGCCTGACGGTCACTGGCAATGGCTGCCGCTGGAGTGGAAAGCGCTGTGACGTCGCTGATCCGCAGCCTCGGCTTGCTGGCGTTGTTGCTCAGCGCCGGTGCTCGAGCCGTTGAGGCACCCGCCCTCGATCCGCAGCAGTCCCAGGTCTTTCGCGCCTGGTTCGTGCGCATCGCCCAGGAACAATTAAGCAAGGGCCCGAGCCCGCGCTGGTATCAGCAGGACTGCGCAGGGCTGGTGCGTTTTGCCGCCAACGAAGCGCTGAAGGTGCATGACGACAAATGGTTGCGCAGCAATGGCGTGTCCAATCGCTACCTGCCCCCGGAGCTGGACCTGAGCGCCGATCAGCGCAAGCTCGCCCAGCAATGGCAGCAGGGCGGCGGCAAGGTCGGGCCCTACGTCAACGCGATCAAACTGATTCAGTTCAACAGCCATCTGATCGGCCGCGACGTGTCCCAGGCACGGCCCGGCGATCTGATGTTTTTCGATCAGGGCGACGACCAGCACCTGATGATCTGGATGGGCCGCTACATCGCCTATCACACCGGCACGACCACCCCAACCGACAACGGCATGCGTTCGGCAAGCCTGCAGCAACTCATGACATGGAAGGACACCCGATGGATACCCGACGCAGCCAACCCCAACTTCATCGGCGTCTATCGACTGAACTTTCTCTCCCAATGACCGGTGCCCGCATGCTGCGTTTACTGCCTTTTCTGTTGCTGTTAGCCCTGCCGTTTTCGGCCGTGAATGCCGAAGACACCGTGGAGCCAAGCGGCTACACGCCGGTCTCCGGTGAGAGCTTTTTCCTGCTGGCCGACAGCAGTTTCGCCGCCGACGAACAGGCGGTGGTGCGCCTCGAAGCACCGGGTCGTGACTATCGCCGTTTCCGCATGGAACCGTACGGCGGCGCCGATATCCGCGTGTACAAGATCGACAAGCCGCTGGACTTCCTCAAGCGCCAGAAAAACCTGCACCGCGTGGTCAGCGACGGCCAGTTCAAGGGCGAAGGCCTGTCGAACACCCTCGCGTACCTGTGGGACAACTGGTACCGCAAATCCCGTCGCGTAATGCAGCGTGCGTTCTCCTACGAGTCGCGCCAGCAAGTCACCGAAGAAGTGCCGGAGCTGAAGATGGGCAACGCCATCGCCGCGCCGACGCCGTACGACGCGCAACCGCAATTCGCCCTGATTCCGGGTCTGCCGGTGGTCAGTCAGTTCCGCTATCCGCTGTGGCAGGCCAAACCGATCCAGCCGCCGACCGGCGTCAATCTGGCCGGGTCTTCCAGCGAGTTCGTCAGTGTTGCGCCGGGTAACGTCTACATCCCGCTGGGCAACTTGAAGCCGGGTCTGTATCTGGTCGAAGCGCTGATCGGCAAGTACCGCGCGACCACCATGGTTTTCGTTTCCAACACCGTCGCGGTGAGCAAGATTGCCGGCGACGAATTGCTGGTGTGGGCCGCGCGCAAACACGAAGGCAGCTCGGTGCCGAAGGTCAATGTGCTGTGGACCGATGGCCTCGGCGTGATGAGTAGCGGCGCCACTGATACCGATGGCCTGCTGCGCCTGAAACACGTCAGCCCGGAGCGTTCGTTCGTGATCGGCGAGGACGAAGAGGGCGGGGTATTCGTCTCGGAAAACTTCTATTACGACAGCGAAATCTACGACACCAAACTCTATGCCTTCACCGACCGGCCGCTGTATCGCCCGGGCGATTGGGTGTCGCTGAAAATCGTCGGCCGCGAATTCAAGAACGCGCGGGATTCGGTGTTGCCGGGGGCGGCGGACGTCAATGTCAGCGTGCTCGATGCCACCGGCACCGAGTTGCAGCGTCTGGATCTGAAGCTCGATTCCAAGGCCGGAACCCAGGGCCGTTTCCAGTTGCCGGACAACGCCGTGGCCGGTGGTTACGAGCTGCGTTTCAACTACAAGGATCAGGCCTACAGCAGCGCGTTCCGGGTGGCGGAGTACATCAAGCCGCACTTCGAAATCTCGCTGAATCTGGCCAAGCAGGATTACCGCACTGGCGATCCGGTGAAGGGCAGCCTGGTGCTGCTGTCCCCGGACGGTAAACCGGTGGCCAACGCCAAACTGACTCTGAGCCTGCGCGCCCAGCAACTGTCGATGGTCGACAACGAGCTGCAATACCTCGGGCAATTCCCGGTGGAGCTGACCAGCACCGAACTGACCACTGACAGCAAAGGCAACGCGACCCTCGACCTGCCGGCCGCCGACAAACCGAGCCGCTACATGCTCACCGTGTTTGCCAGCGATGGCGCGGCGTATCGGGTCAAGACCACCAAGGAAATCCTCATCGACCGAGGCGCCGCCAGCTTCCGCCTGACTGCGCCGCAGCGTTTCAGCGCGGTCGGTGACAAGGTCGCATTCAGCTACGCCAATGAGGGCGGCAGCGTGCAGGCGCAGGCCGTTGTGCCGAGCAGCTACAGCTGGGTTCGACTCGAAGACCAGACCATCGGCGAAGGGAAACTGGCGGCGAAAGACAAAGGCTTCAGCGTGACGTTCGACCGTCCGGGGACCTACAACCTGTCGCTGAAGGATCAGTTTGGCCGGGTGCTTGGTGGCACCGGCCATTCGGTCACTGGCGACGGCGTGAAGGCTGTACCGGGCACCGTGGAAATCGTCCTCGACAAACCGGAGTACAAGGCCGGCGACGAAGCTCTGGCGCTGATCACTTTCCCCGAACCAGTCAGCGATGCGTTGCTGTCGTTGGAGCGTGACAAGGTCGAAGCCACCGCGCTGCTGGCCAAGGGCGGCGACTGGCTGAAACTGGAAAAACTCAGCGAAACCCAATACCGCGCACGCATCCCGGTGAAGGACAACTTCGCACCGAACCTGACGTTCTCGGTGCTGTACACCAAGGGCGGTCAGTACAGCTTCCAGAACGCCGGGATCAAGGTCGTCGCGCCGCAGATCGACGTGGCGATCAAGACCGACAAAGAGACCTATCAACCGGGCGATACCGTGACGGTCGACCTGACCACGCAGTTCGCCGGCAAGGCTGTGCCGGCGCACCTGACGGTCAGCGTGGTCGACGAAATGGTCTACGCGCTGCAACCTGAGGTCGCGCCGACCATCGACCAGTTCTTCTATCACCCGCGCCGCAACAACGTGCGCACCAGCGCCAGCCTGTCGTTCATCAGTTACGACGTCGCGTTGCCGGGCAGCCCCGGCGCGCCGGGCAAGGCCAACCGCAGCGAACGCGGGGTGAAAGTGCTGGAGCGGCCGCGTCGCGAAGACGTCGATACCGCTGCGTGGCAGCCGGAATTGCTGACCGACGCCGACGGCAAGACTCGTTTCACCTTCAAGATGCCGGACTCGCTGACCCGCTGGCGCATCACCGCGCGGGCGATTGCCGATGACGGTCAGGTCGGGCAGAAGAAGCAGTTCGTGCGCTCGGAAAAACCGCTGTACCTGAAGTGGAGCGGGCCGAGCAAATTCCGCAAGGGCGATCAGCCGCAGCTCGGCGTGTTCGC